>NZ_JBLYYB010000193.1:0-6285 GCF_048549895.1 Hydrogenophaga sp. | reverse complement strand
TGCGCCCCTTGTCCGGACGCTCCTGCGCTACTCGCCAGCGAATGACGGCGGGGGCGCCCTCACCCCCGCCCTCTCCCCGAGGGCGAGGGAGCACGACACGCCCGCCGGAAGGGCAGTCCGCTCCCGATCCCGTCCCCTCTTCTGCCGTGTGGCCGGGCTGAGCAGCGCAAGGAAGCCCGCAGGGCCCCGGACTTCGGCACGCCTTTCTTTTGGCTACTTTTCTTTGGCGAAGCAAAGAAAAGTAGCTCGGCCGCCGGGCCGAGACCCGGCTCGCCACGAAAGAAAAAACCTCACGACAAAGAAACCAAGATCAGAAGTGAATCCCCCGCATCATCTGCTGCATAGCCACAGCTTCCGCAGACAGTTGCGGCTTCGCCCCCTTCTCCCCCTTCGCCGCCGACGAATCCGGGAACATGCGAAAGCTCGTGTTCATCACGATCTGCGCCACCCTCGGCACCATGGCGTGCATAACCAGGCCGGGGATGCCCCGCCGGGGCGCCATGCGCCCCCGCTTGGAGAGTCCGGCCGGCGCGATCATGTCGGCCGCTTCCTCGGGTGAGAGCGTCGGCACGTTCTTGTAGATCTGGGTTGGCGCGATCATGGGCGTGCGCACCAGCGGCATGTTGATGGTGGTGAAGCTGATGCCCTGGTCGGCGAATTCGCTGGAAGCGCAGCGCGTCCAGGCGTCCAGCGCGGCCTTGCTCGCCACGTAGGCGCTGAACCTGGGGGCGTTGGTCAGCACACCGATGGAGCTGATGTTCACCACATGGCCCTTGCGCTTGGCCACCATGCCGGGCAGCAGGCCCATGGTCACGCGCAGGCAGCCGAAGTAGTTGAGCTGCATGGTGCGCTCAAAGTCGTGGAAGCGGTCGTAGCTGCCTTCGATGGCGCGGCGGATCGATCGGCCGGCGTTGTTGATGAGGAAATCCACGCCGCCGTGGTTGGCCACCAGCAGTTGCACGAAGCGATCGGCGTCCGCCATGTCGGCGATGTCGGCCGGGTAGGCGATGAACTCGTAGCCTTTGTCTTGGGCTTCCTTGCACGCTTCGTCGAGCTTGTCCTGGTCGCGCCCGCAGATGATCGTGGTGGCACCGGCTTCGGCGAACTTGTGCGCCGCCGCCAGACCAATGCCCGAGCTGCCGCCGGTGACGAGCACCACCTTGCCCGCCACGGTGCCCTTGAGGCTGCGGTCGATGTGCAGGTCGGGGTCGAGGTGGCGTTCCCAGTAGTCCCACAGGCGCCATGCGTAGTCCTTGAAGTTGGGGCACGCAATGCCGCTGCCCTTGAGTGCGGCGAGTGTGTCGCGGCAGTCGAAGCGCGTCGGGTAGTTGACGAAGGTCATCATCTCCTCGGGCAGGCCGAGGTCTTGCATGATGGCTTTGTAGACGCGGCGCACCGGCGCCAGCGCCATCAGGCCCTTCTTGACGCTCTTGGGAATGAAACCCATCAACGCCGCGTTGATGAACAGGTTCATCTTCGGCGCGTGCGCGGCCTTGCTCAGGATGTCGAGCACGTCGCCCACGCGGTAACCCATCGGGTCCACCAGGTGGAAGCACGCGCCGCTGCTGCGTTTGAGGTGGCTGATGTGGTCGAGCGCATCGACCACAAAATCCACCGGCACGATGTTGATGCGGCCCCCCTCCAGACCCACGCTGGGCATCCACGGCGGCAGGATCTGGCGCAGGCGCTGGATCAGTTTGAAGAAGTAGTACGGCCCGTCGATCTTGTCCATCTCGCCGGTCTGGCTGTCGCCCACCACGGCGGCGGGACGGTACACGCTCCACGGCACCTTGCATTCCAGGCGCACGATCTTTTCGCTCTCGTGCTTGGTCATGAAGTAAGGGTGGTCCAGGCCCTCGGCCTCGTCGAACATGTCTTCGCGGAACACGCCTTCGTACAGGCCGGCTGCGGCGATCGACGACACGTGGTGGAAGTGACCCGCGCCGATGGCCTTGGCGAACTCCACCGTGTTGCGCGTGCCGTCCACGTTGACCGCGATCTGGCTCTCGGCATCGGCCTCCAGGTCGTACACCGCGGCCAGGTGGTAGAAGTGGTCGATCTGGCCCTTGAGTGCTTTGGTCTCGTCGGCTGAGACACCCAGCTTCTTGCTGGTGAGGTCGCCAAACACCGGGACCGCGCGTGCGGCGCTCACGCCCCAATACTCCCGCAGCCCCGCCACCTTGCCTTCGCTTGCTTTGCGGATGAGGAAGTGCACCACCGCGCCCTTGCGCTGGAGCAGCTTGCCCACCAGGCGCTTGCCGATGAAGCCGGTGGCACCGGTGACGAAGTAATGCATGAAGGTCTCCTGGAACAGATGGTGTGTGAGCAAGGCGAAACGCCTGCCATTCTTGTCCACGAAGCGGCGCGCCCCATTCCGCAAAAACCCGCGTACGCCGCGCCGGCATTAGTCTTGCGCCCCTACACAGGGCGCAGGGCCAGCACGTACAGTGGCTGCACTCAGGCCCCCGGCCTGTCCATCCATTTCAATCCACAGGAGCACCTCATGGTCAAGAAGATCCAGAAAAACGGCAGCGACAAGCAGGCATCCGCCCAGGCGTTCAACTCGCCGCTGTCCGGCGCCATCAAGGATTCGGCCCAGCAGATCTGGCTGGCCGGCCTCGGCGCTTTTTCCAAGGCGCAGGAAGAGGGCGGCAAGGCTTTTGAGTCCCTGGTCAAGGAAGGTCTGTCGATCCAGCGCAAGACCCAGGCCGTGGCCGAAGAGCGCATTTCGGAAGCCACCAACAAGGTCAGCAGCATGGCCACCGACATCTCCTCCAAGGCCTCGGGCCAGTGGGACAAGCTCGAGTCGATCTTTGAAGAGCGCGTGGCCAAGGCCCTGAACAAGCTGGGCGTGCCCTCCGCGCGCGACGTGGACGCGCTGATCAAGCGCATCGATGCGCTCAACCAGCACGTGCAGCAACTCGCCGGCAAGGCCCCCGCCAAGACCGCGGCCCGCAAGGCCGCACCGGCCAAAAAAGCCGCTGCAGCCAAGAAGGTCGCGGCCAAGCCTGCCGCCCGCAAGACCCCCCGCAAGGCCGCCACGGCGTAAGCGCCTTGAGGCCTGACGGCATCACTTCAAACAGGGGCGTTCGCGCCCCTGTTTTGCGTCTGTGCCCCATGCTGCAACGCAGCACTTTCGGCCACACCCGCGGTCTACACTCAAACGCATGACGACTCCGCGCGCAGCCCACCCCGAGCCCTCTCAACGGCCAGCAAAAAGTCGTTCGGTCCAGGCAGCGCGCCCCCGCATCGCCCTGGCCCTGGCCGGAGGCGGACCGCTCGGTGCCATCTACGAAATCGGCGCACTCTGCGCACTGGCCGACAGCCTGGATGGCCTCGACCTCAACCGCTGCGACCACTACATCGGCGTGTCCGCGGGTGGCTTCATCGTGGCGGGCCTGGCCAACGGCATGACGCCTCGGCAGCTTTGCGAGGCCTTCATTGAAGATCGCCAGGGCATCGACCATTTCGACCCGGCCTGGCTGCTCAAGCCCGCCTGGGCCGAGTTCGGCAACCGCCTGCAGCGCCTGCCGGGTCTGTTGGGCAGCGCTTTGTGGGCCTGGGGTGTGCAGGGCAAGGACTTCACCAATGCATTCGAGCGGCTGGGCGCGGCGCTCCCCACGGGCTTGCTGGACAACGAAGGCATCCACCAACAGATCGAGCGGCTGTTCAGCCAGCCCGGGCGCACCAACGACTTTCGCCAGCTGCGCGCCCGCCTCACGCTGGTGGCCACGCAGCTCGACACCGGCGAGGCCGCGCCTTTCGGCAAGGCCGGTTGGGACCACGTGCCCATCTCGCGCGCCATCCAGGCCAGCGCCGCCTTGCCCGGCCTGTTCCCGCCGGTGGAAATTGACGGTCAACACTATGTGGACGGGGCTCTCAAGAAAACCCTGCACGCCACGGTGGCGCTGGACGAAGGCGCGGGGCTGCTGCTGTGCCTGAACCCGCTGGTGCCGTTTCGAGCGCACGCGGTGGGCGAGCAAACCGATCACATTCCTTCGTTGGTCGAAGGTGGGTTTCCGGCGGTGATGAGCCAGACCTTCCGCTCCATGATCCATTCGCGGCTGGAGCTGGGCATGAAGAACTACGAGCGCCTGTACCCCGGCAGCGACATCGTGCTGATCGAGCCCGACCAGCGCGACGCCAAGCTGTTCACCGCCAACACCTTCAGCTACCGCCAGCGTCGCGAGCTCGCCGAACACGCCTACCAGCAGACGCGCAAGATGCTGCAGGAGCGCCAAGCCGAGCTGGCGCCCAAGCTGGCGCGCCACGGCGTGACGCTCAACCAGGCCTCGCTGCGCAACACCGACCTGCGCTTGGTGAACGAGCCGTCGGTGCCCGCCCAGACAGCGCTGGGCCGGCAGCTGCATGCCACCCTGGATGACCTGCAGCGCCAGCTCGGCACACCGGCCCTGGGCCGCTGAGCGCCATGGCCAAAAAAGCCCCGCGCCGCACCGCCGAGCGCATCCTCGAGGTCACGCTCGAACTCTTCAACCGCTTCGGCGAGCCCAACGTGTCCACCACGCTGATCTCGGCCGAACTCGGCATCAGCCCGGGCAACCTGTATTACCACTACCCGGCCAAAGACGAGCTGATCAACTCGCTGTTCGAGCGCTATGAAAAGGCGCTGGGCGAACTGCTGGGCGCCAGCGAAGGCGTGCGCAATGTGGAGGACGCCTGGTTCTTCCTGCACTCGCTGTTCGAGATCATCTGGGAGTACCGGTTTCTCTACCGCGACCTCAACGACCTGCTCTCGAAGAACCGCATGCTGGAGACGCATTTTCAGGACGTGCTGAAAAACAAGACACGCGCCATCCGCCACCTGCTCGCGGCCCTCGGCCGCCACAGCGCGGTGACGATGGACGCGCGCGAAATGGAGCCCACCGCCGACTGCATGGTGGTGGTGCTCACGTACTGGCTGAGCTTCGAGTACGTGCGCGATCCGCGCCACGCGCTGGAGCCCGACAACGCGCAACAGGCGCTGATGCGTGGTGCCTACCATGTGCTCAACCTGCTGGCGCCCTACCTGGAGAGCTCGCAAAGGCAGCACCTGATCCATCTCACAGCGGCTTACAGCCCCAGCGCCTGACGCACGAGGAGACAACGATGGACAACTGGACACCTTTCCCCTGGACCTTGAACCCCCGGTTCGACGCCACCCACCTGCAGCGGCAGTGGAGCCGCCTGCACATGGGCGACGCCGAGCCCTGGCCCGAGCGCGCCGATGTGCTGGCGGCCTGGGTGCTGTTTCACAACGGCGAGTTTCAGCGCGCCACCATCGAGGGCCTGGCCCTGGGTGACGCCGGCATGAACGTGGCCAACAAGGCCACCTGCATCTACGCCAACTACCTGGAGCCACGCGAACACGCCCGCCAGCAGCTGCTGCTGGAGGCAGCGACCCGTGCCGAAGCCCTGCAAAAGCGCGAGCCGAACAACGCCGGTGCCTGGTACTGGCAGGCCTACGCGCTGGCGCGCTACAGCCAGTGCATCAGCGTGGCCAAGGCGCTCACGCAAGGCCTGGGCGCCAAGATCCGCCAGGCGCTGGAGACCACCATCGCGCTGGCGCCGCGCCATGCCGACGCGCACCTGGCACTGGCCGGTTACCACGCCGAGGTGATCGACAAGGTGGGTGCGCTGGTGGGCGGCATGACGCACGGCGCCAGCAAGGACGCCGGTCTGGCGCTGTACCAGAAGGCCCTGGCGCTCAACCCCGACTCGGCCGTCACGCTGTCCGAGTACGCCAACGGCCTGATCATGCTGGACGGCCACAAACGCATGGACGAAGCGCGCCACCTGCAGGACCGCGCCGCCGCGGTGCAGCCGCTCGATGCGATGGAGCAGCTGTATGTGGCGTCGGTTCGGCTGGTGCTGGAAGGCTAGACCCAGCTGGCCGCCAACACCGGCGTGAGCGCCGCGCGCTGGT
The DNA here is from genome assembly GCF_048549895.1 of Hydrogenophaga sp. Lineage (GTDB taxonomy): Bacteria > Pseudomonadota > Gammaproteobacteria > Burkholderiales > Burkholderiaceae_C > Hydrogenophaga. Next base: position 362 of record NZ_JBLYYB010000193.1, on the reverse strand, counting down.
CTTGCGAGAGCGTGATCTGCCCGGGTGGCGGTGGACTGAAAGCCGCCATCGCCTGCACCAGCTGATCCACCTGGTTTGACAGCAGTGTTTGCCCGCCGCTGGTCTCGAACGCATCGATGTGCAGCGGCGTACTGGCGTACCAGCTGTTGAGCCGCACCGTGTCGTCGGTGCCGATGATGCTCACCTCCAGGTTCGTGTTCACGCGGCGGAATCACAGCTGGTCGATGTTGATGCCCTCAAGGAACTGCAGCGTGTCTTGCGCGGTCAGGCCCGCATCGGCTGTGTAGTCGGGGTTGTGGATCTCGTCGCGCCCGTCGCCCCGCCCGAACAGGTAGGTGTCGGAGCCTGCGCCCCCGTTCAAG
>NZ_JBLYYB010000192.1:0-32066 GCF_048549895.1 Hydrogenophaga sp. | reverse complement strand
GACTCTCCTAAATTGTTTCCGGGCACGTCGCCCCTTCTGCGTTCTCGATGAGAAAACACACAAGGAACGACGCGCACCGGTCACGAGAGACCCATGAACCAGGTGACAGAGCCACACTGGATTTCTCCAGCGTGGTTCTTGTCGGCATCAAGGCTGCGAACAGCAGTGACGCTCATGATGGACTACAGCTGTTTCAGGTAGCCGATCTCGCAAGTGAGACCCAATTGGTTTTGGTCGTCATGGAGACGACAAATGGTGCGAGCACCAAGGTAGCCTTCATTGTATGGGTCTGTGCCTTTCCAGTACAACTGAAATGTTGCTTCACCATCCCTTTGGGGGCTTCAACGATGGGTCGACACCGCGTTGAAGCCCCAGCACCCTCAATTCACCGGTATTTGTTCACGCGGCTTGGAGTACGGCAGCGTGCGGTCGGGTGTGAATCTTGGGTACTGATCCAAGACCAGTTCGTCCAGCGCCTTGTAGTCGGCCTTGGGCACAAGGAAGGTAGCTTCGTCCCCATCGCTGGCCCTCAGACCGAGAGCCAGCACCTGGCCCGTTGGCACGTTCCAGCAGCTGTCGGACCAGCATGCTTTCACGCGGTAGTTTCCGTGCAATCGGCTGTTGAGCTCGTCGCGCCGGCGCGCCGCTGAATTCGAGGCGGTCACTTTCTCAGCGAAGTGGGCCTCAAATGCGTCGGGGTACCAGTTGCGCATCAGGTCCTTGGCGATTTGCACCGCCTCCGGATTGAAGCAAGCGGGGTGTGCGGTGGCGGGGAAGCACCACTCCTGGTCCTCCTCGTACCAGCGCCAGTTGTCACCATCCAGGCCGCATGGGAAGTGCGGTGGCATCGACACATCGGAGCGCACACCGATCCCGCCATGCGAGGAGGTGTGAACGCGGATGATGGTGCGTTCGTCATTGAGGTAGCTGATTCCGTCAGCAGGGCCCCACGGGGTGTTCATGGTTTTCATGGTGTTTTCTAGGGAACGCCACGAGCTTCCAGGCCACTGGCACTGGAAGCCACATGGCAGGTTGGATGGGTCAGCCTTGGGAGAGGGGCTGCATGAGCACGTTGGACACATAGCCCATGGTCATGCGGTCAAGCGCCTCGGTCGCGGCAGCATCGAGGTTGATCTCTTCGTACAGCGGCAACTCGCTCAGCGTCGGGCCGTCCGAGTCGAACATGAGCCACTGGAAGCCGCGGGCACAAGCCAAAGTCAGGCAGTCGCTCACGTCCGTCGGTGCATCGATCAGCGTGGCCTGCAGCAGCTGCTGCTCGGGCACATGCATGAACCAGCCGTGGCTGTCCTTGGGGAAGAAGATCGAGCCCGGCAGTTCGTCCTGTTCGAGCAGCGTGCGCGTCGAAAAGGTCAGGTGCGCCGTGCTCAGGCACAGCATCTTGTGGATTTCCATTTGAGGTTCTCGTGTGAGGGCCTCAATCCCCACCGGGACTGGGCCCGGTGGCAGGAAGTGATGTGGCGTGCACAGGGCACGCAGCTTTCGCATAGAGCGAGAGGTGGCGGAAGTGTCGCCGTGGCAGTACTGTTGTGCAAGCGATGACGACCACTTGTGGGTGGCCCGCCAATGGGTTGGCATGCCCACTTGCCGGTGACGGTGGCGAGCCGGTGAGAAGTTGCTTCTTGCAGTTGGAAGCACAAAGCAAAACGCCCCCAGCTGGTAGCTGGGGGCGTTTTGGGTTTGAGCTGTTGCGGCTCTGTTGCGGGTGGTTAAGCGTCTGCTCTCGCGCGGCGCCCAGGGGGCGTCGAACGATCTTCCAGATAGTCGATCTTCTGATCCGCGCGGCGATTCTCTTCGGCCAGGATTGCGGTTTGCTTGCTAATCCAACGGCTTGCCAAGAGCGCGAAGATGATGCCTACGAGCATGATGATTTTGAGCAGATCGGCGGTTGACATGATCGTGTTCAGTATGTGCTGCATGTTGATGTCCTGATTGTAGGGCGAGCCCCACGAAACGCAACGGCTTGTGCTTCGCGTGAGGCCATTCATTTCTAAAGGTCCTTCTTGCTTCGCTCAAGCTCAGCGCGGACGACGTCACGAGCAATGCTGCGCACGGTTCCAGCCATCTTTCGATGTGCCTTCTTCTCTTCGCGTTCACGTAGCTCAGTGGCCCAAAGGGCAGCTCTGTTTGCGATTGTCGAAAACGCGACAAACCATGCGAAGGTGAAAGCGATGAGAACGATGTCCTCGTCGCGGTAACCGATGTAGGCGGCAGCACCAGAGCCCAGCAGCGACAGGTCGTGGGCGATTTCTCGCGCACGCTCCACCATCTCGGGGACTTCACGGTACTCCCTGAGCCGCATTTTCATCGGCTCCCACAGCGTCACCACCAGACCCAGAACTGCAGTGAGCATTCCCGGCGCGAGTGCCACAAGGATTTCTAGATATCCCATTTTTTTGTACTCCTTGAGGTTGTTGAAACCTGACAAGGAGCACCCCCAACGGGATGTTCCCGTCAGGATGTTGAATGCATGCACAGGGCATGCCGCAGTCGCAATTGCGAAAGGTGGAGAAAGTCTAGGTGCTGGCTGCGATCAGCGCCAGCGATGGCGACCAGTCGTGCGGGCCCGGCCGATACGGGCGCGCCTCACAGGCCTTCGAACTCTGCGGGATCGTGACCCGAACTGGAGCCCTTTGAGCGGGGGCTCAGGAAACCGACTGCGGACATGAGGTCACGCACCCAGTAGATGCCGGCGTCGAGGTCTCCCTTGCCCACGCTGGGCGGCAGGCATTCATCCCAGCCCTCGGTGTGTCCGTGCGCCGGCGCAATGCCCCAGACCTTCTGTGGTTTGTCGGCGGCAGGCGCCATGCCGCGCTGCGTGACGAACTCTTTGTCCAGTTCGTAAAACACCCAGGCCTCATCGGGTCCGAGGCGAAAGAACTGGAAGTTGCAGCCTGGTGCATGACCCGGGTACTGGGGGAAGCGGGCTTCGGGATCGGCCTTGGCCGGAACCCGGCTCATCGGCGGCGGCGCCGCTGCTTCGTTTTGCGCGGGTGTGATCGCACCGTGCGGACTGGCTTGAAGCGCAGCCGCCAAGTTGTGGCTTCTGGCCTTGGCGATGGCCGCCCAACGCATGCCCGCCGCCAGCGAGCGCTGGCGTTCGTTTTCGGCGGCGATCTCGTGCGCCCGCCGCTCCATCGCATCGATCTCACGTTGAGCCGACGCGCGCATGCCGTACGAGTCGGGCTGGTAGCCCCAGTGGATCTGCGCGGTTTGCGTGAGTGCGGCCATCGCCTCCTGGCGCGTTCTGGTTCCGCGTGGCCACGAAGGGACCACCACCAACGTGGCGTAGGCGCAGTCCTCGGGCAGATCGTCCAGAGAAGGGCTGGACATGCCGCCCACCTGGACGAAGAACGCCATCGGCGCGCCCGTCTCGAGCATCCCGGTGGCCACCGGCTGGGCCTTGGTCGGCGCATCGCGCCATGTGAGGGCTCCCACCAGCTGCGCACCCCATGTCACCGGCTGCGATCGGGAGAGCCACAGCGTGCTCACGCTGGCGTTGGTCGTGTAGAGCGGCAGCACCAGCGCGCCGCGCGCGTGCAGGTGGCGCAGGTGTTCGATGCCGAGGCTTCGTGCGAGGTTTTCCGCGCCGACCGCGCACTCGGGACGCTCCTGTGAGGCCTCGTGCGCGAAGTGCCATTCGTACTCGTTGCCCTGCTTGGCCACCAAAGGACTTTTGCAGGTCGGGCAGAAGCAGCCGCACCCTGCCCCCTTGGTCACATCACCGACGAAACGGATCTCGCCGAGCGCGTCGTACGCCATGATCATCACCGCTGCCATTGCCGAAAGCTCTCCAAGTTGGGGTCCGTGTGCATCTTGCCGGATGTGTCTCAGTGGTCGAAACTTTGGATCGTCTCAAATCGAGTTAACGTGTTCAAAAACGCGAGCTTGACGGTTCCGGTCGGGCCATTCCTTTGTTTTCCGATGATGATTTCGGCAACGCCTGGCTCTTTGCAAGCGTCCTTGGTGTAGTACTCATCGCGGTAGATGAACATGATGATGTCGGCATCCTGCTCGATGGCGCCTGACTCGCGCAAGTCGCTCATCATGGGGCGTTTGTCTGCCCTGGCCTCCACACTGCGGTTGAGCTGGGAGAGCGCGATCACCGGGCACTGCAGTTCCTTGGCCAGCATCTTCAAGCCCCGCGAAATCTCCCCGATCTCGGAGGCGCGGTTGTCACCGTCGTTGTTGCCGCTCATGAGCTGCAGGTAGTCGACCACGATCAGCCCGAGCCCCCCTGTCTGCCGTGCCAGCCGCCGCGCGTTGGCGCGAAGCTCGGAGGGTTTGAGGCCGGGGCTGTCATCGATGTGCAGGCGCACGTTGCGCAGTTTTTCGATGGCTTCGGTCAGCCGCGGCCATTCATCGTCGGTGAGCTTGCCGCTGCGCAGGTGGCTCTGGTGGATGCGCCCGATGGAGCCCACGATGCGCAGCGCCAGTTGGGACGCGCCCATCTCCATCGAAAACACCGCTACCGCTTTGTCCTCGTGCAGCGCCACGTGTTCGGCGATGTTGATGGCGAAAGCAGTTTTTCCCATGCTGGGGCGTGCGGCCAGCACCACCAGGTCACCGGCCTGCAGCCCCGAGGTCATGCGGTCCAGATCGATGTAGCCGGTGGGCACGCCCGTGACATCGCTGGGGTTGTCCGCGCGCGCGGAGACATCGTCGATCAGCTGGGCCACGAGGTTGTGCATCGACTGGAAGCCGTCTTTCATGCGGGAGCCCTGCTCTCCGATGTGAAACACCTTCTGCTCGGCCTCGTCGAGGATCGTGGCCACGTCACGCCCTTGGGGGTTCATCGCGGAGGTGGCGATCTCGTCGCTGGCTGAGATGAGGCGGCGCAGGATGGCGCGCTCGCGCACGAGCTCGGCGTAGCGGCGGATGTTCGCTGCCGAGGGCACGTACTGGGCCAGCGAGTTGAGGTACTGCAGACCACCGGCGCTCTCGTCCTTGCCCAGGCTGCGCAGGCGCTCGAACACGGTGACCACATCGGCCGCTTGTGAGCCGTTGACCAAGTGCTCAACCGTCTCGAACACCAGCCGGTGCTCGTAGCGGTAGAAATCGTCCGGGCGCAAGAGATCGCCCACCCGGTCCCAGGCGCTGTTGTCCAAGAGCAAGCCACCCAGCACGCTCGACTCGGCTTCCACGGAGTGCGGGGGCACGCGAAGCAGAGCGGTACCGGAATCGCCAGGAGGAGCGCTGTAGGCCTCGGGCGCGTCGAAGCTGGATGGTGGCTCGAAGGGCGCGGGCGCGGCGTGGGTGGGGCGACGTTCATGCGGTCGGGCTTTGCCGTTGGCTGCAGGACGCGAAGGCGCGAACCCGGCCTGCGGCTCTGCGCCGTTGGGACGCAGGGTCGGGTCGAAAAGTCCCCCACTGGGCTGTGGAGGCTGGCTGATGTCTTCGAACTCGTCGTGATTCACGCGCCATCTCCTTTTTCACGGCGTACCGCTTTCTGGCCGGGTTGTCGCTTCTTGTCAATGCGGGTGTCCGCCCCCTCGATCTCGGCTTGGCTCGCCTCACCGGGGCTGGTGGTGCTTTGTGTGGTGATGCCGGCGGCGCGCGCGATCACGCGCATGCCCTCCAGCGTCTTGAACCCCGCGCGGGTCTGTGCCTCCTCTTCGGGCATGGTGCGCAGCCAGTGCTGGATAAGGGAGTTGCGGATCACCGAGGTGCCTTGCGCGGTGCGCGGAGTGCCCCGAACGCCTTCTCCGCTGGAGGGGTCGAGCCCCGCAAAGGCGCGCTTGAAGATCAGGTACACCGCTGCCGGCTCCATCGGAAAAAACCGGTCCTTGATCGCGTTGCCCTCCTCGTCTTTGCGGGACTGGCGCGAGGGGAACAGCGGCCCGTTCAGACCGTGTTTCTTCATGTGGGCCTCCCGCCGAGCGAGCGGGACGTGCCTGGCGGTCATGTCGGTGAGCATCGCCTCGCGCTGCGCCACCCAGGGGAGCAAGACCTCGCACACCCGGGCGGGCAGCACGAAGCTGCGTCCGTTGAGCGCGCGTTCGCTGTGGGGCTGGGAGGGGCGCACGGTCAGCACCACCGGGGCGGCGGGCATGCGGGCACCTGCCGGGTTGTCGATGGCCGGGTTGCTCAGGTTGAGGCTTGGGGTGGGTGGCGTGCCCTCTCGCTCACTGCCCGGCAGCGTGCGCTGCGCGGCCTGGGCCATGGCCTGGACGATGGTGTGGGGTCCGGCGCCGAGGTCGCGCAGCTGGAGCTCGATGAGTTCGGCCGTGGTGATGCCGCACTCGGCCACCAGCGCCACGGCGGCGCGGTCGCGCAGCAGCCGCCAGTGGCTTTTGGTGTCGGAGGTGGGGGAGAAGATCTCCTGCAGCTGGCGCGTGTTCTGCAGGCGCGCGAGCACCCCGGGGGGCAGCACCCCGCCCTTTGCATCCTCAGCCTCGTATTTGGGCTGCAGGTCGTCGACCGTGGGCACCTGATCAATCCATTCCATCGTGCGGGCGTGGCCATAAGCGCCCTTGAGCACGCTGAAATAGCGCACCCGGGTGAGGCTGGACATCTTGGAGGGGTTGCGCGCGGGGCGGTGCTGGCGGCGCAGGCTGGGCGCCGGGCCGTCCAGGAAGGTCTCGATGGTCTGTCGAGTGGCGTCGCTCCAGTGCAGGGCTTGGCTCGCAAGCCAGCGGCACCAGGCGCCCCACAGCACGGCATTGGCGCGCACGCTGCTCTGCGCCAGCGGTTTCGGCTCCACCTGGGTCAGGCAAACCCGCGAATAGCTGTCGATGACTTCCTCGTGGCTGGGCGCATTGGGATGGGCACGGCCGCGCTTGGGCGGCACCGGAGGGGGCAACTCGGGCGGCAGCGGGGTTGTCAGGGGGTGGATGCGCGGCCTGCCGCGTTTGCGCGGCGCAGCGCCGTCCACGGCAGCGGGTGATGGAGCGCGGGGTGGCTGGCGGGTTTTCATGGCTGTGGCCCTTCGGGGTGGTCCATGGTGGTGGCGTCGACGGCCGACATGGCGCTCTGGAAGATGCGCTGGCGCGTGGGCACATCGAGCGCGTGGAGCTGGTGCAGGTTGTTCATGGCGTGCAGCTGCTCCAGCAGCAGGCCTTTGAAGGCGGCGGGGTCGTACCGGCGCGCGAACTTGCCCTCTCCGATGTCCACCGGTGGCGCGGGCGGCGTCAGGCACAGCAGGAAGGTGGCCCACAGATCGGGGATGGGCGCGAGGAAGTGCATCCAGTAGGGCCAATGCGCGTTGAGCGTGGCCAGGAAGGCGCGGCACTCGGGAATCTCGTGGACCTCGCGCGGGTCGTCGTTGTAGCCATCGAAGACGAACACGACGCTGTTTGCAAAGCGCCGGCAATGCTCGGCCGAGTTCGAGAGGTACATCAGGTCATCGACGCAGCGCCCGATGCGCGGGTTGGTGACTTCCTCGCGATCAAAGACGAGACAGATGCCACCCACATCGGCGGGTACGTCACGCAGTCCGCTGCCTAGGACGAAGGGTTGGGGATGGGGTTGGTTCATGGCGGTGATGAGGTGGTGAGCAGGGAAGGTGGGCCTGTCTGGGATTAAAGATATATGAATAGCGGTGCTTTGTAAGCCCCCTCCCCCTCTTTCCTGATAAACCTCTTCTCTCGTACCGACGAGGGACGTGGGACTCGCGGCGGCGCGGCGCCATGGATGTGAGGTGGGATATAGGGGAAGGGGAGGTCGACCAAAGGGGGCCCTACTGCCCGGGTTTTTCAGGAAGGCGTGTCTTGTGGGGATGGGGGAACGGCTAGTTATATATCTTTTAATAATCGGGAAAGTCGGGTGGCAGCGGGGCGATATCGGCGCCGGCGGGGGCGTGTCGCTGGCCAGCACCGAGCGGCCACAATCGCAGCGATCCCGATTTACGCGCCTGGGCCTCGGCCGCAGCGTGCACCACCCCAAGAAAATTGCCCGTGGCCACTGCTCCCTCCAAATCCACCCTCCCCGTCTACGCCCTGCCCCTGTACGCGCGCATGGCGCAGTCCGTGGCACCGGTGCGACGCCCCGGCATCGAGAAGGTCTACGGCGAGGTCATCAACGTGGTTCGCCAGCACGGAGCGCATGCCGTGGTGCAGGTCGCGCTGGCCGAGCTGTGGAAAGAGCACGACAACCACCTTGAGATGGTCAAAAGCATGCCTTGGCTGCACTTGCTGGTGGTCAAGTGGGCGCTGCAGGACACGCGCGTGCCATTGGCATTCGGCCCGCAGTACCAGCCGTACACCGCCCGACAGCACGCAGTCCTGGTGGGAAAGCTGTGGAACACCGGCCAGCACGAACGAGAGACCTACGCGGCCTCAGGCGGCCTGTGGCGACTGATGCGGCGCATCATGTACGTGCAGTTCGACTTTCAGCGGCGTCCCACCTGGAACTTTCTGCGCTGGCCAGCACTGATCGCCCGACTGCCGCAGAACCACCGCGCGCGCAGCCTGTTCGTGCAGGCGATGGGAATGCAACCGGAGCGCTACGCCGAACTCGCCGTGGCCGTTTTCTCGTTCCTGCTGAACAGCGAGCGCTATCTGGAGACGGACGTGCTCGCGCCCCTCTCTCCCCATTACGGCGCCGACCTGGACACGTTTCTGCTGCTGTTCGCACGCAACCTGGGCGAGTTGCGTGATGAGCTTCAGGCGGATGCTGCCAAGCGCACGCGCGGCATGGCCGAACTCAACGAGTTCCCGTACCTGCAGCGCTTCCCGCTCCTGCGACGCGAGGACGGTCGCTTCCAGCTGTGGCATCCGGTGGTGTTCGCGCGTGGGATGGAAAACGCGGTTCACCTGCGGCTGAACGCGTTGGGGCAGGCGTACACCGACAGCTACAGCAAGGTGTTCGAAAGTTACGTCACCGAGTTGGCCATGAACGCCTGCCCTCAGGGCATCACCGAATCGGCCTACCGCGCGCGGTGCGGCCAGCTGGGCAACGTGGTCGAGGTGGCCATCCCGTGTGGCAGCTGCAACGTGTTCATCGAGGCAAAGCTGAGCCATTTCCACGACGACGTGATTCTCGAAGACGACCCCGTTGTGTTGCGCGACAAAATCAGACGCGTGCGCGAGGCCATCCACCAAGGCCTGCACGTTGCCCACAGCGTGCGCCAGCCCGAGAGCCCGCTTCACGGGGACTTCTCGGGCGCGCAGAAAGATTTCCTCATGGTGATCACCAGCCGCGACCTGTTGCTGGTCAGCGGAGAAGCAACGCAAAGGCTCATGCCTGACGTTCCCCTTTTCTCAAGCGACTCGCCCGGTGCCGATCGCATGCCGCTCAACCAGATCTTCGTGGTCGACATCACCGACTACGAACGCATCATGTGTGCCGTGGCCGAAGGCAAGGTCGATCTGTCCGATCTGCTGCAACGCGCGGCAATCGCCAATCAGAGCCACGTCGACGGTCGCCTGCAGTTGAGCCAGCACATTGACTGGAAAGGTGCCGAGCGCCCAGACATTCCTGTTTTGTCGGCCGCAGCCACCGTTGCACGACGTCGCATCATTGCGAATCTGGGCGGCAATCCCGACGAACTTCTCAAAGCCTGAACGCAGGGCAGATCTGCACGCAAACGGGCGTCGCCGGCTGTCTGGAGGGGTGTCTTCACGGTCTACATGCCGCGTTGGGTGACCCTTGGGCGAGTGCTCTCTGCAATATCGTGAAACTGGTCGACGTGGACCGCGTTTTCAACTCTTCACCTTGCAGAACACCCATGGGCCTGAACTTACGAACACTCATCCAGCCGCTGCGCACAACGCGACCCGACCGCGAAAGCAGCTTCACCAGCAGCGTCATGACCTACGCGGTCGATGACCTTTCGCTGAACGAGGCGCGTGCCCACCACGCCGGCGACGTGGCTCTGATGCACGCGGCCATGGGCGAACTGGCCCGCCTGGACCCCAAGAATCCGCTGCTGATGCCGGACGTTGCGCGCAGCATCTACGGCCTGGGGGCCACCACCTTCCATGAGCGGGGCTGGAAGGCGGTTACGAAGCTGGTTGTCGACCCGCGCGCCGTGCTCACCGAACACCAGATCGACTTCGAGGGTCGCCGCCAACGCCTCATCGATGCGGTGGGCGCCTCTGCCGTCGAGGTCACTGCTGAGCGCTTCCTACTCATCTTCCGCCGGCGTGTGGTGACTTGGCGCGGGCGCGTTTACCCGACCGAGCGCGCCGCCATGGCCGCGAAGCGCAGCGAACTCAAGCGCCTGCGCGCCTCGGTGCTAGGCGAGCCGCTGGAAACCCGTCCGTCCACCCTCTTTGCATCCGCCGATCGCCCGCGCGCGAGCGCAGTCAGGCGCGCATTCGCGTGATCCCCAACCTCACTCCCCCCGGGACCGTGCACGGCGTGCAGATCCTGCTCGGCGCGGGCTTCGTGGTGGGTTTTCTGCAGGCGGTGCCGGGTGGCCCGTTTTCCTCGGGCGCGGCGCCGACCTTGTCCTCGTTCCTCACATTCCTGGCCAGCAGCTCAGCTGCATGGGTGATGGGCTGGGCTGCTCATCACGGCTCGGCCTCGCTTCGGCGGTCGTTCAGTGCAGCGCTGGCAACCCTGTGCATCGCAGCCGCGTTGATGGATCTGAACCTGCTCCCTGCGCACTGGATGCAGTTGGGCGTCTATGTGCTCGCCAGCGCCCTCCTCTACGCACCCTCCATCCAGGAGTGGTTTGCGATTCGCCAAGCGCAGCGAACCGACCCGCTGTCGGCACAGGCGCTGTGGCAGGTTGCGTATGAGCGCCGACTGTCGCGCGAGCAAGCCCCGGCCGACGTGGGCACCTTCATCACGCTGTGTGCGGTGCTCGCGGGTTGCGCCGCCGGCGGCGCCGCACTCATCGCAAACGTGCTGACCTGACAGCAGCTGAGCCCGAGCGAGGCCGGTGGACTGCCTCAGGGCGCGGGCAGGATGCCAGCAGGGAACGTCGCGCTCTTGGTGGAGCGAAAGCGCGTTGGACTCTGGTCCAGTGAGGCGACGATGGCCAAGGCGGTTTTCGGGCCAACCCCTTTGCACTGCTGTAGCTGCTGGGCGCTAGCCGCGAACACCGCGCGCGCCGATCCGAAATGCATCAGCAGCTTGCGTGCCATCTCGGGGCCCACCCCCGGAAGGCCCGAAATCAAATACTGTGAGAGCGCGCCGTCCGGGCGATCCTTCGGCTTGAGCACGCGCGTGGCCACCTCGTATCCCAGACCTTCGACCTGGTGCTTGTGCAGGCGCGCGAGCAGGCGTGCCGTCCCCATCTTGTTCGGCGTGGAGAAAACCGAAAGATTCCAGAACACGCTGAGCGCCGAGAGTGCCCCCGGCAGCGCGTCTTCATGCATCTGGTTGGGCAGCTCCAGCAGATTGCCCTCCACGAGCAGTGCCGGGCGTTCGCTGGCCAGCGCCATCGCCTCGGCTTGAGCAAAGAGCCTGCCATCCAGAATGGATGCGGCCAGATCCACGACGCTCTTGCGCTCGATGAGGAAGTCCCCCACCGCATAGTCACCTGCCGGCATCTCCTGCACGTCGAACTTCACCCCCAAGTTGCGCAAGAGGTCCATCACGCCGCTGTTGGTCTCGCGCGAATCCACTGTGAATGTTGCTGCCATGTCTTTTCCCCGCCCCGGTTGTGAGTGCCATGCTGCACCGCCCCGATGGTAGCGAGGAAGAGCGCGGCCGCGGCGTCTGGCGCACCACAGAGATTGCTGCAACAACTTCCGGGAGCCCCAAAAGAAAACGCCCCGACATTTCTGTCAGGGCGTTCAGGTTCAGGTCCGAAGACCTATGCGGACAACACGCGGAAGTCGCGGTAGTACGCGCGCCGGTTCAATGACTTCGTGAGCACGCGCATGGTGCCGCCGAAATGGGCCACCGCTTCGCTGCAGGGGATCAGCGAGCCCCGATCTCCCGGATGTGCGCCGAGGAGCTGGCGCAGGACTGCGTCGGCCTCGGTGCGGGTCAGGATCGCAGCCTCGCGCATCCCGAACAGCAGGCGCTTGTAGCGCTTGGTCCGTCCGGCTTCGTCGAGCTTGGATCTGCTGACAGCTGCCGGTGGCGCCAGGAGGTCGAACAGCGCGCGGTGAAGCGAGCGTTCCGTCTTCGAGGCTGTGCGTGGAAGCATGTGGCCCGCGAGGACGTGCTGCATCACAGCGAACACCTCGGCGTATGGCGATTGGCCGTAGGAACCGGGCCAGGAAGTCTGGCCATGGGCTGCCGTCAGTACCTGAGCGTGCATACGGCTCCAGAAGGTCGACTTGGCCAGCTCACAAAAGTCGTGTTCGTCGGCCACATCACACCAGCTACCTCGCAGCAAGGCCCTGTTGAGGTCGCTCAATGCTTTGGCAATCGAGCCCTTACCGTTCTGAAGCAGGAGCGAGTAGGAGGGAATCAAGTCTTCGTTTGTCATTTGGAGGATGAACGAACGCAAGACCCCCGGCACTGGGCACGGGGGCCCAGCGTGGGTTTGATGAAGCACGGGAAGCCCATTGGGCTCACCCGTACGGGTGGAGTTCAAGTCAAGCTTGAAGCAATCGCAGTTGCGAAAGGTGCTCCGACTGTAGAGCGGCTGCGCGGATTTGTCGTCGTATCGCGACCAGTCTGAGGACACAGAGTGCGAAGTGGGTGGTGCATCCGGGTCACCACGATCCAACAGAGATCAGACGCTGTGAACAACCTCAAGTTCGACGGGCTTTCGGAGCAAGTGCGCTTTGCTTCCTATCTGTACAAAGCTGAGCTCCAAGCCGCTGGACCCCGGGTACAGACGCAACTCCCACGTTTGCGGGTCGTAAGTTGCGACTGGCACGTCGAAAAGGATGTTGGGACGGCGATCCATGTGCGTTGAAGAATTGCGGTTCAGATTCAGTTTGTGCGGCTGCCCCTGCCACACGAACCCCAACACTGCGCCGGAGCAGCGCGCCTGCCGGGACGCGCCAGCAATGGTCCAATGAAAGTGCGCTGAACTCACCACATCCTCACCATGAATGCTGCGCTGGTCATGAATGGACGCTGCCCACTCTGGGCAAGTGACGTGGTAAATCGGAAACTTGCCTGCGGTTCTGGCTGCCGCCTCGAATACTATGGGAGTGGACGGAGATGCGTTTTCAGACATCCAGGCTTCAGAAAAGGTGGCCGGCGGTTTTCGTTTGAACAATGATTTCAACATGCGGATCATTTGGGTTGTTTTGACATCAAGGGCGTGGCCTTGGGGGCCTCAATCGGCGTACAACCCCTCGAAGACATATCCGCCTTTGACCTTGCGGTAGGTGATCAGACGGGCAACTACCTCTTCACGAATGATGTCGTCGAAGGGACTTGGCGGCATTTTCGGCAACACAAGATTGCGACGGACCTCGAAGTTTTCGTCGCGGCCGAGGGCCGCGCTGTGGACGATGAGTTGCCCGATGGAGGTGTATAGCGACTGGGTGTCCACCGAAGTCTTCACCTCGAAAAGTTCGACCCCTCGTCCCACGACCAGGGCGAGGTCAACCGCCCGGGAGTTCTTGACTTCTAAACCTCCCTGACCCAGCTCCAAGGCGAGCGCATCGACGATCGCACCGTGTTGAACGTCAACCTCCCCGGCGGCCACCGCTTTGCGCGAGCCACGCCCGCTGTGCTCCTTGAGGTACTTTCTCAGCTTGCCCAGAATGGCGACCTCGCGCTTCGTGGGCGCTTTGACCGCTCCTATGACCGGGTCGCCCCCTTCCCTTTCGCGCTCACGGTGAGCCTCATCGGCGACTTCGCGCGCTCGCGAGGCGAACGCCCACAACTCGCTGATGGTGGAGCGGCCCCGAAGCTTCGTGATGCGGATGATCTCTCGCGCCTTCTTTCCATCCACTTCTGCCTGGACCGTCACGTCCTGGAAGCGCTGCAGGATGGGTTTACGGCGGAGTTGGGTGACGCGGGTCATCTTGCCGGTGTGACCAATCCAGATCTCGCCCTTCTGGTCCTCAAGGAACACACCGCCGTTGCTCAAGTGGAACTCTCCCAGTGGGAAGTTGACTTGGACGGCGATGTTCATGGAGTCGGCACTACCGGGCTCACCGAACATCAAAAAGTTTCGAAACTTGAATTCTTCCCGGTTGGGAGACCAGGCCCTCGCAGGTGCAGTTCCGGACCGCTGGAAGCGAACCTCTGGGCTTACCAGCGCCGGTTCGTTTTTGCGGGCTCTCCCGCGCGGCCAGTTCACTTTGCGTTGCTCACGGTGTGTGAAGGACGTTTCCAGTTTTTCTTCAAGCTCTTTCGCCAGAGCCTCAACCCGCGCGATGTCCGTGATGATCCTGTACACCTTTTCCCCCTGCTGTGTTGATGACTCAACGATCCTATCCAGAAAATCCGCATGGGCGGGCCACAGATTCTGTGGATAACCCTGTTGGTTCTGTGCAGACACCACCGCCAAGTCGTTGACCGAAAAGGGCTCTCCCTAGATTGCTCAAGATTTGTGCAGTGCGCCAGATGGCCTCCAAGAAGTAACTTCTTGAGACATCGCGCAGCCAAAAAAAAAGCCCCCTGACATCCAAGTCAGAGGGCTTTTCGGTACATCAGGCTCCTTCGGCCTCCATTGCGGAAGTGCCAGCCGTTGCCTTGTCGAGATCCAGTTCGGCCTCGATCTCGCGTTGACGCTTGCGCGCCGCTTCAAGCTCCTCGCGGAACTCAAAGTCTTGGTTCAGCATGGACTGGATGCCGGCGAGTTCGTTGGTCTTCTGACCGTACTCCTCGCGCAAATCCCCTGGCAAGCTCACAAAGCGTTTGAAAGCCTCATAAGTCGCCACGCCCACACCGAGCACGTCATGCATCGGGGGTCTTTCAACCCGCACCCGCACGCCCATGCTTTGCTCGACCAGCACCAGGTCCGTGGTACCGCCCCAGCGGGCAGTTTCCAGAACAAAGTTGCCCAGCTGAGCCACCTTCGAATCACCACCCAAGACCTTGTTCACAGCCTTGAGTGCCTGACCAACTGCCATGCAGTTGTTGGTCTCCGACGCCATCGCCGCCGCCGCCGTTGCCAGCAGGGGTTTGAATGCCATGTCGGCCGTCACTGCATCAGCATCAAGAGCAATGCCCTCAGCTTTCTGCATGTTGTCATCCAGCCACTTCAACCGGTGCTGAAGGTCGGCCTTGCGGCGCCCCATCTTCCAGCGGTCCTGCTCGTAGTGGTCGAACTTCAGACTCAGCTTCTGCACCGAGGCATCCACCGTAGCCTTTTCCAAGACCAGGGGATTTCCGGAGGCCAGTGCCTTGATTTCTGCATAGGATAGCGCGGTCATGGAGATGTCCTCCACGGTTCGCAGCCCCTGTTCTGCCGTCATCACCTGATCGATGAATCGGGCCTTCACGTCCAGCAGGTTCCAGCTGTAGCTGTCGAACGATCCTTCGGTCACGTAGCGCCAGAGTTCGATGCTTTCGCATTCGTTGCCCTGACGGTCTGCGCGCCCGTCGCGTTGCTCAACATCCGATGGCCTCCATGGGCTGTCGATCTGGTGAATCGCCTTCAACCTGACCTGCACGTTGGTGCCGGTTCCCAGCATCGACGTGGACCCGAACAGCACCCTCACGACCCCCTCCCGAACCCGCTTGAACAACTTCGCTTTCGCGCTGTCGCTTGAATGGTCCTGAATGAACTCGATCTCGGCAGTCGGTATCCCCTTCTCCACCAGCAGGCGCTTGACCTCCTCGTAGACAGACAGCCCCTTTGCTCCAGGCGTGCCCAGGTCACTGAACACCAGCTGCGTGACTCGCCGCTCCGCACCTTCTCTCCAGATGCGATGCACGTTGCCAGCTACCAGCGCCAACTTCCCATTGGGATCGAATGGCATGGACGGGTGAACCATCCTCACATCGATTGCCGCGCGGCGACCATCGTTGGTCACCGAGAGCATGTTGTCTTCTTCTGGCTTCACCTGACGGTTGCGAATCTTGTCCGCGCGCGTCACCAGCCCCTTGATGATCTCCTTGAGCACATCGCTTGGCTGTGCCACCATGACCTGAGGCTTACCGCCCTCGATCGCCGGTGTCGGCAGATTCAGCATGCGCTTCGTCTTCACGTCAGCCACCCCTTTGAAGATGGCCATCAGTTCCGCGAGATTACAGAATCGGCTGAAACGCGTGTTGGTGCGGAACCCACTTCCGTCCGGTGCCAACTCGATACCCGTGACGCTCTCACCAAAGCTTGCAGCCCAGGCGTCGAACTCATAGATACCGTAGCGCTTCAGCGTGTTCGGCTGCAGGTACACCTGGAAGGTGTGCATCTCGCAGAGGCTGTTGGACAGCGGCGTTGCCGTCGCCATCACCACCCCTTCTTCACGCCCACCGCGCTTCTCCATGATGACTCTCGTCTTCATGAACACGTCGAACGCACGCTGTGAAGCGGTGTTCGGAATCCCCGCGATGCGTGGCATCTTGGTGATCTTCGCCATGTTCTTATAGGCATGGGCTTCGTCGATCATGACGTGGTCGATTCCGAGGTCATCGAACCAAACTGCAGTGTCATCCGATTTGCCGTTTTCGACAAGTCTTTCGAGCTTGGCTTCGTAATCCTTCATGCGGCGCTCGATCTCCTTGATGGATCTCTTTGCGCCGGAATCGGATGTCAACGTCATCGACATGCGTGCCTCTTTCAGCATCCCGTCAATGAAGTCTCGTTGCACCTCGGGACTCAGCATCAGACGCTCAAACGTCGACTGCGTCATCACAACCGCGTCCCAGTCACCCGTGGCAACACGTGCCACGAACGTCCGGCGCTTGTCGCCACTAAGGTCCTCTTTCGTTGCCATCAGCACCTTGCTCTGCGGATACAGGCGCAATGCTTCGGCACAGTACTGCTCAAGGGTTGATCCCTGAACCACATGCAACGGCTTGCGAGCTTTGCCGAGACGGCGCAACTCCATGCCTGCTGCAATCATCGTGAGCGTCTTTCCCGCACCGACGCAATGCGCCAGCAAGGTATTTCCACCCACCACGATTCGCCAAATGGCGTCCTTCTGGTGCGGGTAAGGCACCACCACCGCACTCATGCCCGGCAGCTGAAGGTGTGATCCATCAAATCGTCGTGTGACAACCTGATTGAACGTGTCGTTGTACTTGCTGCTCAGATCGATGGCGCAGCGCGATCCCGCATCTTCGCCATGGCAGGGGACCACTGGTGGCCACCCATTCGGATCACCATGGGTGCATGAGCCTACGCGCTCGGCGAGCCCAGTTCGCCTCCTCTTCAGGTCACTGAAGCTAGACTGCCGGCACAGGTCCACCGGAGAAACTGATGTACCAGCTTGAAGTGAAGAGGTGGCTGATGGAGCACCGCTTCCCACCCTCTGAAGGCTGGAGCCTCACGGTGGACGTTGATGCCATGGAGAGAGCAAACGGAGGCCTGCACCCTGCCGGAAAGAAGGAAGCCGCGGGCTTGGCAGAGGCCGCTCTACGCTCAGCTGGTGCCGTAATCGTGGCCCATCCGATTCACGGGCGTGCGGACATGGTCGCGACCAAGCCTGGCGAACCCACGTTCGTCATTGAAGTTGAGGGCGACTCATCGCGACAGAAGGAACAGGCCATGTACTCGGCCCTTGGGCAGTTGGTTCTCTCAATGGGCGGCGCTGACGAGAACATCAAGTTCATGCTCGCGGTGCCTGACTCCAAAGAATGGGAGCGACAACTCCTGAAGATTCCGGCCCGCGTGAAGCTGCAGCTCGGTCTCGATGCCGTGTTGGTCTCAGCGAGCGGGGTTCGATCCGTATGAGCTGCGACACCGTAGTGACATGATGTCCCTGTTCCCGCCTGAGGCCTGCGATCTCGTTTCCGAAAGCTAGGGCGCTGCCATCAAACGACAGCCGTTGCCGAGGCTTCCTGGTGGGCCTGCACGCTCAACTCAGCCATCTTTCGCGCCGGGTAGGCGAGCAGGCTTGGCTCGAAGTCTCTGGACTGCCAGAAGCGCCAGTAGGCTCTGGCCTTGCGCCTCATCGCATCGAAAGCAAAGAGGTCCTGATCGGAGTTCAGGTTGTAGATCATGTTGAGCCAGGGCTCGGCGTGCAGCCCGTCGAACGGAAGCACCGCAACCTTGTCGGCGTACTCCTCACCGGTGGCGAACCTCAGCCAGATCTTCTTCGGCTTGGCCAGAATCTTGGAGGGGTCGCTGGAAGGAATCACCCCGATGCGGCCCCGTGCACGCGCCAGGTGCAACACGCTGGCATACAGCAGAGGGCCATATCCCGGAAGCGCACCCACGTTGCGAATGACCAACGCTCCGCTCTGGTGCCGAACCAGCGCGGCCGCCACAAAGACCGGTGCAGGTTTCTCCAGCCTACGGGCGAGCATCCAACGGCCGAAGCGGACAAACCTGGAGCTTTCGCACTTGAGGATCGGCTGCAGCGCGGCGTCCCTGTAGAGCCCAACGAAGAACTCGTGGGTGGGGACGGGAGAGTCTTCGTCGTCTGCGATCTCCGAGTAGAAAAGGAGATCCGAGTGATGTTTCAGTGGCATAGCCAAAATTCTAGAAGCTGCTGCCACGCCGGCGCGCCACTCAACACAGGCCCTACGTGCCGATGGCGTGGTGCTCAGCCCAAAAATCAGCCCTCACCAGCGCCAAGTCCCGATTCCGGGCTAAGTCGAAACGCATGGATTCGCTCTTCGATGGCGTCGTCCTGTGAGCGCAGCACCTCAAGACGCTCAAGAAGGAAATCTTCGCGGATCACTTCGACCACAGTGGTTTTCCGTTCATCCCCGTCATGCCAGTTCACCTCCAATCTGGCCAGCGGTTTAGGCCCTCGATCAGCGCCTTGTAGTCGCCCTCGGTCAGCGGTGCACCCGGTCGGATCATCGGCTTGCCGTCGATGATCTGAACGGGATGTTTCGTGGCGTATGACGCCTGGTTGCCCGGCGACTCGTACACGAGGAGAGCGTGCTTGAGCGCGTAGCTCTCGCCGTAGCTGTTTACTTCAAGTTTCATCGTCATCTCTCGCTGATGGAAAGTGCGACACGAGCTTTTCGAGCAGGTGCCATCGGTTGAGGTACCCCATGGTGTCTTTCACCAGTTCAGCGAGCTGCTGATCGGTGATGCCGCCACTGAGGGGATAGGTTTTTCGGGCATATGCCTCGACGACTTCGCTGGAGTTGTAGGCCATCTCTTCTGCGTGGCCACAAGCGTCCCAGACCAAATCGGGGTCATCCCAGGCAATGAAGCACATGGCTCCAATCGACTCCACGTCGTCTTCACGAACGTAGAAACTGAAGTCAGGTGAGTCTTTGGCTTTCAGCGCCTTGTTCAGGTCCAATGCCGCGCGAATGCAGGAGGATCCTGCGTCTTCTGCGTTGTCCTTGAGCCACTTCCTCACGCGCGCCGTTGAGATGCGTTTGCGGGGAATGAAGGCCGTCTTCTTGCTGATGGATATGCCACCCAACCCCAAGAGGTGGATGTGGCCGCCAACGGCTTCGAGGATCTGCGAAGGCCAGAACTGGTACGACTGGCGCATCTCCTCGATCTGCTCGGGAGGCACCTCGGTTTCGTCTTCGTATTCACGATCACCCTCTTCGGCGAGGATGACGCGCGCGTAGGCCTGATCGGTGAATTCGTCCAGATCGCTCAAGCGATAGTCCAGGTGGTAGGCCACCATGGTCATGTCGTAGAAGAACAATCCCGCGCACCGGGCACTGCCGAGAACATCCACCACGAACCAGCCGAGACCGGGAAGGGATTGCTCCAGCGCCTCGATCACGGGTTTGAGTCGGAAAGTGTCAATGCCGGCCTGGGCGTTGATCAGGACCGTCAGATCCTCATCGGTAACCACCAGGCTCGGGCTACCGAGCAAGGTTTCGCCAAAGTGATCCGCGATGCTTTCGAGGTGAAGGTTCCACTGCTGGGCCACCACCTCTTCAAGGCGCGTGAAGTTGCCACCGGGCAGCTGCAGCCCATGGGCTTCGCTGGCCAGCGCGAAACGCGCAATCACACGGGAGCGCTCTGAGGCCTCCTCGATGACCACCGGAATCTCCTGCGAGATGGCCGGCAGTGCGAACAAGCCATGCGACGCCGAGGCGCCACGGGTGAGTTCTGCTGTTTCCATGGGTTCTCCAGGTGCGGGAACCCACTTGCCCTACTGGGAAGTTGATTCCCGTAGGGTTGGTTGAGGCACTGCGTCTAAGCGCAGCACGAGATCGCAATTTGCGAAAACGCCTTGATTTTCGTCTGCCCGTCCGCCGGCGTCAAAGGATGCGGACCAGCCTGACCATTGCCATGAAAACTGAGAGAAATGCCGTAGGCAGTGAGAATGCCTGTCCGAAAAGTCCATGCCAGCCCGATCAACGTGACTGGCGCCGCCCCCTGACGGCACCTTCTTGCGGTCGCAGACACAGCCCAACTGTTCTCAGAACATTTGGCAAATTCTCACGCGTTTGGCAAGATTCTCAACGTGAAAAGCATTGACCCCCGACGCTGCGCCCGTCTGCCGAGGGATGGTGCCTACGATCCGCCGTAGGCTACGGAAGACCGTAAGGTACGAAACTCCGTAAGCGAACGCCCAAAGAAAAAGGCCCACGTCATCCGACGTGGGCCTTTTGAGTTTTGTGGTTCCTTACCCCCACATGCCAAAGGCAGAAGAGGGAAGGCTCATGGCTCGGCCGCTGGCATCCCGCGTCGCCAGCACTTTCACCAGCCGCCCCGTGAACTGGGCGCTTTCGCGCACAGGTGCAAGGGAGGAAGATGAAGCGCCGGCAGCACCGGAGGCCACCGCCTTCATGATCAGTTCGCGCGCGTCGCAGGTTTGAGCCTGCTCGGGCGCTTTGATACGACCCTTGGCTCCAGCCGCCCGCATGAACGTCCAGGTGGACACTCCGTTTGCGGTTACCGGGCCTTCGAGCATCGCGTTGTTCAGCTCGGGGTACTGGGTTGCGTAGAACTCGCGCACCTGGTCGGGTGCCATCGAATCGTTCGGATCAGGCAGCGTCACCGAGTTGTACTTGAACTTGCGGACGAGATTGAGTACTTGCATGCTCTCTCTCCCGTTCAGAACAACGCTGCGCTGAGTTCACCGGTGCTGGCAGTGGTCTTGTCCTCCACTGCACCGCTACCGTTGACCGGAGTACCTTCTTCGGCACCACCAACGTTCCCGGTGGCTTCGCCCGAACCGGTGTCATCCGCTTCGTCGTCCTCGTCCATCAGCCCATCGGCCATGTTGCGAGGCTTCTTCGTCGTCGCAGGCGTCGCGGTGCGCGTGCCCGAGGCTGCCTTGGCAGGCGCCTTCGAAGCGGTTGTCTTGGCGGCCTGGGCGGCTGCCTTCGCAGCTTCTTCTGCAGCGTCGAGTTCCTTCTGCGAGGCTTCGATCAGGTCGCTGATGCGAACCTGCGATGCCAAGTAGGTCTCCAGGAAGGCTGGCAGCTTCTCGTCCAGCTCGGCCGCAGATGCGACCAGTGCCTTCGGGCTGAGGCTGATGCCTGCCTTGTTTTCCTTGGCCACCGGAATCAGATCCAGCTGCATGTTCTCGCCATTGGCGGAGAGCTTGAGGTGGACCGTCACGCCGGCGGCGATGAGGGGAGCGAATTGTTGAAAGAGGTTCATGTCGTTTTTCTCTGAGGAAAGAGCGACAGGGACCACCCCCCCAACGGGAAGGTGATTCCCGTCAGGAGGTTGTGATGAGAGCGAGGCTCTCAGGGTCTTGGCTTACTGCCCCCAGCGCATAAGGGCTGGGACAGCACCCACGTACTGGAAGCCTTCCACCGCCAACATGCCCTTGACGAAGTCCTTTTTGGGACCGTTCTTGAGCTTGTCGTAGTGCTTGCCGGCCGCATCCGCCAGCCCCAGCTCAATGCACACGGCATCGATCTCGGTCTTGGTGAGGATGTCCAGGAACGTCTCGTTGAGTTTCCAGTACGACTCGATCTTGATGTCCAAGGCCTTGAGGTAGCCCGTGACGTCGCTGATCGATGCCGTCTTGCTCACGTTGGCAGCGAGGTTCTGCAACGCGGTGGCCAGGCCTGCCTGGTCCAGTGCGAGCACGTTGCCCAACAGCGTTTCAGTGTTCAGCCCGGATTGCAGCTGGGTACCCAGTGCTTTCTCGATGGCATCGCAGCTCCCATGGCTGTCCATGTCGGACGGCCGGTGAATCGCAATGGCCACCAGGAGGGCCCGGTTCTGCATCACAGGCAGCTTTTCAGCCGCCCGCTTGAAGATCGCGCGCCAGATGGCCTCGCGGTACTCTTTGACTGCAGTGCGTTGCTCGGAGCTGGCAGTCACCTTCGGGGTCGCCTTAGGGGCATCCGGGGTCTTTCCAGCTGCTTTGCCTGTCGCTGCCTTCGGTGGCGTTGCGCCGGCGGCAGGTTGCACCTTCACAGCTTCGTTCGACTGGGCAGCCAGTGCGGCCTTCACGACTTTCGCGTTGGCCGCGACCTTTTCAGAGTTGCAGGTCGTGTTGAAGCACGCATCGGTGATGACCTTGCCCAACGCTGTCGGTGTGCCCATGACACAGGCGCCGAAGCTCGCACAGGTGCGGCAGGCCTTCGCCTGTTCCTCACCCACGCCCTTGTCGCCCAGTGCACGAACCGCGGTGACCGAGTTGTTGTCCCCAGGACGCACGATGCGCACGACCTGGTAGGTGTCGGCCAGCTGCGTTGCGCGTGCCTGGAGCTCACCTTCGGTCTTGGTCTGAAAACACTCCCTGTTCGTGCAGCGCGAGCCGCTGAAAGAGGTGTCGAACATTGCCTGCTGCTCACCAGTGTTGAACTGGCAGCGCTCGCAATCGACCTTGTCGAAGATCGCGGCTTCCAGGCTCTGCAGGGAAGCTTCGGCCATCGTGCGGAGTTCGTCGACCGTGATCTTGCGCTCTGCCTTGAGCATCATCTCGATGACCCGCTGCTGCACTTCCTTGCGCAGGGCAGCAAAGATCTCGACGTGGCCCACCAGAATCTTGTCTTCCAGATAGGCATCACGCACCGGCTGGATGGCGTTCATCACGGCAGCGCGGCGGTCGAGCTTGTTTCGGGTCCAGCCCAGGCGGCGGGCGGCTTCGTCGCGATCGCCGTTGCACAGCCCCAGCATGCGGGCAGCGCCTTCGGCGTCTTCGATGACCGAGGGGTCTTCGCGTTCGTTGTTTTCCGCGAGCATCGCAGCCGTTGCTTCCGCATCGGTCATGACGCGGATTTCAGCTTTGATCTCCGACTGGGGCCCGAACTCCTCCACGAACGCCTTGAAGCGGCGACCACCAGCGATGAGCTGGTAGCCGTCGTCGAGCTGGCGAACGGTGACGGGCTGGAGCAGCCCTTGGAGCTTGATGCTTTCGCGCAGGCTTGCCATCTTCTCCGCGTTGTAGCGGCGACGGTAGTTGAAGCCTTCTTTGACCGCCGAGACGGGGATCAGGCGACTCTCGCCATTGCGAGTGGTGGTGTTTTCCATGGAATCTCCAGAAAAAAAGGGATTCCACGGCCCGCTAAGGGATTCATGGAATCCCAGAGGGGGGTTGGTTGATGGCGCGCACAAGACGCGCAGTCCTCACGGAAGCGAGGGGTTGAGGCAATTCTAGGGGGGCACGTAAACCACCGCAACCGATGACGACCACCCACTCAGCACCAGGGCAAAGCGCCCCATGCCGCGTTTACTCGGCCTTCAGTGGTCGGTTTTCAGCCTTGACGTAGGGTCGACCGAACAGGCGGGCCATGCCCAACGAGTGCTGGGTCTGGATCTCGGCGGCCACCGGGCTCTGTGCCGCCCAGGTGTTTGTCACCGCCACGTACATATCGACCCTGCCCTGCGCCTCGTTCATGAGGTACAGCACGGGAAGGTATTCCTCGTAGCAGAAGATGAAGGCCGCTCGCATGGTGTTGCTCAAGGTGAGGACGTTGCTTGCGGTCCAGTCGGCGACGAAGCTGTTCGTTTCCTGCCAGGGCCGCCACAGGGAGAGCGGCGCGGGCTGGCGCGCAACGGCACGTGCCGAGCGCCCATCCGGGTAGAACGCCACGGCGGCGTTTTCCCAGTGCTTTTCCTTTGTTGGCAAGTCCATGCCGATGATCTGTGTCTGCCCAGATGCCCTAGCCGCCTTGAGCAACGCAATGTCGAGGACCGGGTAGAGAGCGGGGTCGTAGTTGCCGAGAATCGACTCTGGCCAGATCACGGTCGCGGGCTTCTCCTGCTGCGCCAGCTGTTTGGACATCTGACCCATGCTCTCCACGCGGCGCAGGACATCGTCCACCCCATCGAGCTTGCCCCATGCCGTGTTCACCGCCACCGTCGCAGGCCCGTAGCTGCTCCCTGGAACGAACTGGAGGATGCCCACCGCCCCCAAGGAGGCGAGAAGCGCACCGAGCACTGCAGCAGTCTGCAAAGGGCGCAGACGGTGTTCAGCAAGCCACCAGACGAGCCCTGCAGGCACCGCAAGGGCCAGCGCCACCCCTACCCAGCCCAACCCCGGCGTAATCGCCCCCCATGCGATCAGGGGGTGTCCGGGAAGTCCCACCGTGGCTGGGGGCAACAGCGCCACCATCCAGGCCACCACCACCGCGACCGACTTGCGCCAAGGGCGATCCGAACGGCTCCAGCCCAGACACCACACCGCGCCAGAGATCAATCCGTACGCCAGAACTGCGGATGCCCCCACCAGCAAGCTGTCATCAAACCAGCTGCCGATGAATGCCGCCGTGTGCCTCAGCAAGGCGATGGTGTAGCCCAACCCCAGCAGGAAGGCCTGCGTGCGCGAGCGACACAGGGCCACCAGGACGGGCAGCAGGGCCGCAAGTGCGGGCGCCCTGCCCTCCCCCCAGGCCAGCCAGCCCAGCACCACGCCAGCCAACAGCACCAGCATGGCTTGAGCGAACGCATGAGGTGCAGCGCCCTGAACGGACGCAAACATCCTGCGTGCGGGCGGCCAGCCCATCAGGTCGCTGCTCATCCTTCGTTCTTGGGCAACCGGGGGGTTCCCATCCATTGGGGGGTGCCTCCCTTGACCAGCAGACCGAATTTCTCATCCTTCACCTTGTGGTTCGTGATGTCTCGGTCCTGAGTCTTGCGGTATTCCTTGTCGCGCCCCACCAGCGAGGCGTTCACGGTGTAGCTGCACTGGACGAGAGCCTTCATCAAGTCATCCGAACTCATGCCAAAGGCCGAGTAGCTCTTCTTGACGGTTTCCAGTTCCTCTTTGCTCACGGCGGAGCAGCTGAGATCGCTGACCTCGTAGGACTTCACGTTGTAGGTTTTGGTGTCGACGTTGGCCACGCGCCATGCTTTCACGTCTTCGATGCTGGGAACGGCGCTCGAAGAGGAGGCGCCACCAAGGGACGCGTCGCCACATGCGGTGAGGAGAGCGGCCACGCTGAACATGGCCAGACTGAGTTTGAGGGAGTGAGTGGATTTCATGGGTTCTTTCCGATTTAGGGTTTTGGGGTTGAGGCCGCTGCATGCATTGCCCCGGTCCTTTTCAGGATCTCAAACAACGCACCAGAGTCAAGGGCCTGATGGTGATTTTTTAGAGCCGTGATCGTGATGGCTACCCATCCGAAGAGGTCGGCTGCTTCGACGGGCATGGCCAGCGTCTTGGTACCCTGGCGCAGCTTCACGAACAAGACGTTTCCCTGCTGATGCAACTCCAGTCGCTTGTCGTGGTCGGGCCCGTGGTTGGTCAACACGAGAGAGCCGCCGGCGTACCCCATGAGCATGGCGCCCAGGAGCGGCAGTTCTCGACGTGTGAACTGGAACGGTATCTTCTGCTCCCAATCGAATGAGCGCGGCGCCATGGCCGGTGCCAGCTCGATCTGGACAGTGAGGCGGCTTGGATCGCCCTCTGCGGCCCTCAGCATGTCCAGTTCGATCTTCATCGCTGCCTTGCCCGCGTAGATGTGCATCCCCTGGTCGCGCAGGGCGGCGCGCTCAGCACTGTCAGCCGCGGGCACGGCTTTTCGCTTTACCGGGGACGCGGGCGGAACAGACCTTGAGTTGCGAGATGGCAGCGGCAGCGCACGCACTGGCAACGGTTCCGTCGCGACTGGTGCCGCCTCTCGGTGTGCTGCGTTGATAGACGCTAGGAAGGCTGTCATGCCATCGGTGGACTCCACACCTTTCGTGACGGCGTTGAGAAACGCGCGCGCCTGTTCAAGCCCCGCTGGATCGAGAGACTTGACGAACGCTGCGCATGCTGCATCGGAGGGTGCCTTGACGCCCCTGTCGGTGAGGACCTGGCGAAGCCACTTGTGCGAAAGAGCGGTCACGGGCGCTTCCCTGCCCTGCTCAGGAGCGCCGGATCGTCTTGATCTTGCCTTCGACCTCGGAGCCCTCATAGGTCTTGAAGGCGCCTGCCGTGATGTTGGCCTTGGCGTTGACGGTCTCGGTCAGAAACACCGCGCCGTGGGCGGTGAGTTCGCTCAGTTCGCCATCATCGCGAGCCAAGATCGAACCGAACAGGTATGCGTCCTGGTCGCAGTTGATGACACCGCAAACACGCGCTTCGGGCATGAGCACAAACGGGCCACCCATGACGTTGATCGTCCCAGTGAACTCGCCTTCGATCATCAGGCCGCCTGCGCAGTCAATGGTGCCGGACTGTTTGGTGCCAGGCGCGATGCGGTTGACGATCTTCATCGCCACCGGGTCGATGACGATGTCTTCGTTGCGGTTTTCTTCAGTCAAGGCTGTACTCCTTCGTTCCGGCGATGACCTTGCCCTGCGCAGCGTCGATGCTCTTGATCGTGTCGCCGCTGGTCAACTTGTCACCCACCTTGAACTGTTTTGGTAGACGGGTGGCTGGGTCGGTGAAAACCGCCGACTTGCCATCCGGTGTGATTGCGATAAGGCCACGTGCCGGCGCCAGGGCGGCAGGCGAAGCTGCTGATGGTGCCGCTGCAGGGGTGGCTGCGGCGTTGGCCACCACGGTGGGCTTCGTGGCAACGCTGGGGGCCTTGCTCGGCGCCTCGGGCTTGGCTGGTGCTGCGGCGGTCGGCTTCTCCACCATCTCATCGAGCAGCACTGCTGGCGGTTTGGGCTCCTCCTTGGCAGGTTTCGCGGGTGGGCGGGCTTCGGCTCGCGTGCTGGACCTCTCCGAAGTGAGTTCTGGAGCGGGCCCAATCGGCGTTGGCATGGGAGCAGGTGCCACGAACGGGAGACTCGCGCCTGCGCTCGCCGAAGCCGTGGTGGCGCCCACACCAGCTGGGGCCAAGATGGGAAGCGAAGGCGTCCCAGCTGTGGGCGCCTCACCTTCGGCCGTCTGGATCACCTGGAACGATTCTGCGGGCGCTGTAGGAAACGGCTGGTCAACTGTCCGCACGTTCTCAAGCGCCTGCACGAGGGGCAACGACTGAGCCGCAGCTGGTTGAGCAATTGAAGCCAAGGGAGCCTCACGCGACTGGAGAAGCAACCCCAGGGCAACGCCCGTACCGGCAAGGCCCACCAAAGCGGCAATCACCCATGCGTTCAATCGAAGGCGACGGCCTGCTCCAGCAGGCAAGACCAGGTGCTTGGGCCGCTTCTTTTTGGACAGCACCGACAGGAGCGACTTCTGCCCCTGCCATTTGCCGTCGCGCCATTGCAGCGACTTCGAAACGTCGGACGAACGAAGGGACTGCCCCACCGCTCGCCCCATCCCCAGTGTGAAGGGCTCGCCCACGACAAGGCGGGTGATGTCAGCTTGGCTCATGCTTGCATGCTTTCAAGTTCGGCGGGTCGCGCGGCACCGGCCATGCGGACCGCATCTGCGATCAGGTTGCCCGCTGTGTCGGCGGGAGCGGGGCCACGCTTGCCCACGGGTGTGACAGTCATGGCGTGGTCAGCGGTGCGGCGGCGCGCGGGCTGCTCGACTGCGTAGAAGTCGCTCACGAGCTGGAAGTCGTCGGAGAACAGCGCCATCGGGTCGCTGCTCGTCGAGCCCTCGAACAACTCATCCATCACGTCCACGAGTCCATCGGCCTGTGCCTGCTCGCGCGCCACTTTCGCCTGCTTCATGGCCTCTGCCTCGGATGGAGCATCGATGCACAGGCGCAGCAGATCGAACGCTTCGTATTGGCTGGCGGCATTGCTGGCTTGCCACATCTGCAGCTTCAGCGGCACATGGCGGAGCCCGCCAAAACGCAGGTGGAGCATCTTGAGTTGCGCAGCCAGCGCGCGGTAGCTGTTGAGCGAGGACGAGCGGACCTCGAAGACGCTCAGTGAATCGTCCTGGCCCTCGATCTGAACCGTCATCTTCATCTGACGGCGGCAGGCCACGCCCGATTGCTGCGCGAAGGCGCACACCTCGGCGCCGGGGCATGGAACGGAGGTGAAGGTCTGCGTGTGGTCGCCGGCAACGGTGATGCGCGAGGCGTCCTTGCCATCGCCCGTGCACAGAGGCGCGCCGGTGTCGGTGGCGTAGGCCTTGTACTGCAGGCTGAGTGACTTGTCGGGGCGGTTGAAGAACATGCGCACTGGAATCTCAACCAGAGCGCCGGCCTGCTTGTTCGCGTCGGTGGCAAGCAGGGTTTCCTGAATCGGATGAGCAGCCAGCTTGGGCATGTCCGCACTCCCTTCGGCGGGAGCCTGGTGGTGGCGAGCGCAGACAACCATGCTGGGCTTGGTCTTGATCGTGCCGGGGAAGGCGCCCTCCTCGCTGTCGACCTTGATGATGCCTTGAGCGAAGGGGGTGATGGCGATGGTGTTGAGGTTCATGGCGTGTTCGCTTTCGTGTGTTTTGGGATCTGCTTCATCCATGAAAACACGAAGCTTTCGAGTGTCAAGAGCGCTCGGCTGACCTTTTTGCAGGGAGCCCGCCATCGCGCGCCACATCCATCACCGGGGCCAGCGCCATGAGCATCTGCATGATCTCGTCCACACCGCGCAACCCGATCTGGTGCTTGCGCAAGGTGAACTGGGTCAGCGAAACATCTTGGCTGTCGAGTCGCAAACTGACTTTGATGACATCGGCAGAACTGGCCACGGGTGAAACACTCCAGCCCAACACCTTGACCGACTGGTCGAGTTCGCGGAGCCAACGGCACACGCCGTCCGTGATGGAGAACTGCACCCGGTCCGGGGTGAGGATCGTCGGCATGTCCGCGTCCTCAACGTGGTGCAGGGCGTAGCCGACCACATCCTGCAGGCGCTTGTCGGACATCGTGCTGGGATCGGGCAGCGCTGGCCAGCCGCGATCGCTGGTCAGCACCATGCAGACGAAGCCCAGACGCGGTGCCTCGGCTGGATAGTCGATGTCCTCTGCGACCGTGGTGATCTTGGCCTGGGCGTTACCGGGCATGGTGCGGTACAGATGGCTGCGCAGCACCGCTGGACGCCATGTGCCTACCCAGTCGAACGGGCGGATGCCGTTGAACACTGTCTTGAACGCCCTGGTGGGCAACCAACGGTCCAAGGCCTCACTCACCGCAAAGCTGGCTGATTTCCAGTTGGTGGCATTGCCAATGAGTTCGCTGCCCGCAGGGGCGATCACTGGCATGAGAAACATCTCGGAGAAGCGTGGGCGGTTGTCCACCCGGAACGCCAGGCGCGAAACCAAGGTGGCCATCGCTTCCTGGGCTTCCTCCTGGTCGGGCTGGCGCGCGACCACGTCCCACATGCCGGCGTCATCGTTGCGTCGAATGGCCTCATCGAGTTCGACTTGCCACTGGGCCGATACGAGAACTGGGTGTGCGTGCATGCCGGGGTTGTTGCAGTGAGTGTTTGTGTTCATTTTTTGGCTACCTCCGGTTTAAGGTATCACGGCCTTCTCCATGTTCAAGCCCCCCTAACAAGGCATCGGCACTGCGTTGATCGCGGTATTTCTTCATGCGATATGCAAGTGCGGCCTTGACATCGAAGTGCGCCGTGTTTTCATAGATCAAGGAAACACAGGAGCGACACGACCATGGACAACTTCACGAATTTCAGCGACGTACTGGACCTGGTGGCCGATGCCACCAACGAAGATCAGCCGATGACGGGCTATGCCGAGGGGAGCCTGCTCTACAAGTCCCTGCCCGCTCACATCTATCACGCAGACCGCGACGCACTCAGCTGCTCCCTCCTGAAGCCGCTGCTGGTCTCGCCGGCCCACTTCAAGACCGCCCTCACCGCACGGCGCGAGGACACCGACGCCAAGGACTTTGGCTCCCTCCTCCACCTTTTGCTGCTCCAGCCGCATCTGGCTGGACAGGAGGTCGCCGTCTACCCCGGCATCGTTCACTCCTCCAACAAGGACTACAAGCAGTTCCTGGAGAACAACGCGATGAAACTGGTGGTGGACGAGCCCACCTTCTCCAAAGCACGCCAGCTGGCAGGCAAGGTGCAGGAAACGCTCTACAAGGGCCGCACGCTGGGCAAGTTCATCGAAGAGGCCATGACCGAGGTCAGCATCTACTTCACCGAGCCCACCACCGGCCTGCAGCTGCGCATCCGCCCGGACATCTACCACCCGGATCTGGACTTCGATCTGAAATCCACGCGCCATCCCTCGGTGCCGCTGTTCACGCGCGATGCAGTGAAGCTCGACTACGACCTGCAGGCCTTCATGTATTCGCTCGGCCGCTCCCTCTTTGAGGGCTCCAGCAGTCCCAAGCCCTTCGTGTTCATCGCCGCTGAGACGAGCGAGCCGTTCTCGGTGCACACGCTGGCCGCCGGCGACTCCTTCCTCAGCAATGGGGCGAAGAAGTTCCAGGACTGTCTGGCCGTCTACAAGGCCTGCAGCGAGACAAACCACTGGCCAGACCTGAGCAGTGACGGTGTGATCGAGATTGAGCACTGGCACCAGCACACGCCGTCTCGCGCCTGGACGACTGGCCAATCGGTGGGTTGAGCGTGCTGTTGCGCTAGTAGCGGTCCAGCACGCCTGACGCACGTCGTCAGAAGGCCACCCCAGCAGTTGCTTGCACGCGGGCGTTCAAACGCAGGCCCTTATGCGCCCTCGTTCACCCCATCAGCTTTTCGGTGGCGAATTCCAGAAGCTGTGACTGGGTCGGCTCACCCCAGGTCTGAAGGCCTACCCAGGTGAAGTAGGCTGTTTTGGCGGCCTTCCCTGGCTTCGCCCCAATCCGCAGGCCCGGTATCTCTTGCTGTGCGTTGTAGCGCTGAATCAAAGCGTCTTGGTCTGCAGCGTCGAGTTCATTGAAGTACCCCTCTGCCTGTTTGAGCTGCTCAGCCATGTATTGCTCAAGGAGCTTGTCCGCGCCGGAAGCCTTGCGTCCAGGAAGTCCCTTCTTGGGTTCTGCGTTGGCTGGCAGCGAGTCCACGATTGCCCAGTTGTTTTTCAAGGCTTGACGGAGGTAGGCACCCGGGTTCTCTACGGTCGCCGCGCGCTTGTCTGCCATCCTGCGTTTCACGTACGCGACCGCAGCGGTGAGTTCTTCAATTTGGTGCTGAGTGGTCAGTCTTTTCGCTTCGGATTGCAGCAGACCGATGTTGACCATCTCTCCCACCAGCTTCATCACGCGCTCATCATCGATCACCACTTCAAGCTGTGGCGGTCCTGGCTTGTGAACGGTGAACCAAATGTTCTTGATTCGACGGCCTTCATGGGTCTCCATCAGTTCAACCTGAATGTCGGCCTGTGAGTTCACCTCGGCCACGCTGGGCTTGAGCACTTTTTGCTTGAAGTACTTGTACTCGAGGTATGACTTGGCCTCCGTGGATTCGCCGAGGACCATGTCCCGGAAGCTCTCCCAGGGAATCTCAGCAGTCCTGCCGATGCGCTCGAAGCGGACACAGAACTCGTACAGAGCCAGCGACGACGCCCGCCTGAACTTCGCCACCACATTCATGTCGATCATTGCGTACATGTCGGGGTTCAGTACCTGGTCGCGCAACTGCGTACTGATCCTGTAGCGGACCACCTCTGCGGTCATCTCCACATCGGGAAACAGGACAGAGGCTTTCCACTTGGGACGCTTCCCCTCAACGGCCACCACATCCCATTCAAAGACGATGCGCATCAACTCCAAGGCGGAGTCGCGCAAGTACTCTCGGTTGTTGGAGTCGAAGCCAATCTCTGTAGCCATATCCGCAATGCGGATCGACCACCAGCCCTCTTCGTCTGGCTTGTTCTGAACCGCGTTCTTCAGCCAGCTGTTGGAAACCTTGCGCTGCACCAGCGACATCGGTGCTCGCGGTTTGCTGTGAACGACCTGAACAGCCTTCTTGTAGGGCTTGGGCACGTCAGGCACCTGAAACAAGGCAATTTGCCGAACTGCAGTGCGTGGAGTATCTGAGCGTTTGG
>NZ_JBLYYB010000191.1:0-18975 GCF_048549895.1 Hydrogenophaga sp. | reverse complement strand
CTTGAACGGGGGCGCAGGCTCCGACACCTACCTGTTCGGGCGGGGCGACGGGCGCGACGAGATCCACAACCCCGACTACACAGCCGATGCGGGCCTGGCCACGCAGGACACGCTGCGTTTCCTCGAAGGCATCGATGCCGACCAACTGTGGTTCCGCCGCGTGAACACGAACCTGGAGGTGAGCATCATCGGCACCGACGACACGGTGCGGCTCAACAGCTGGTACGGCAGCACGCCCCTGCGCATCGACGCGTTCGAGACCAGCAGCGGGCAAACACTGTTGTCGAGCCAGGTGGATCAATTGGTGCAGGCCATGGCGGCTTTCAATCCACCGGCACCCGGGCAGATCACGCTGTCGCAAGACCAGCGCTCCACGCTCACGCCGGTGCTGGCCGCCAGCTGGGTCTGAGCAGAGAAGGCGAGCAGACCGCATACACTCCCACCTGCTCCGGGGTGCACCGATCTGAAAAGGTCGGGCGCTGAGATGGCTCACCAGCCAAACCCGTGAACTTGATCCGGTTAGTACCGGCGAAAGAAGAGCGCATGCCCCACGCGGCATGTGGGTGACCACCTCCTCCGTTTGTCAACGCGGAGATGGCACACCCGCCGTCGCGGTCCCTGGGGCGGTCCTCCGGAGCATTCACTGCCCATCCACCGGAACCGGAGACCGCCACCATGAACGCCCCCGACAAGTTGCCCGCCACACCGTTCGCCCTCAGCCGCGAACCCTTCCCCGCCTCCCGCAAGCTGTACGTGCCCGGCCAGCAGCCCGGTGTGCAGGTGCCCATGCGCGAGATCGCGCTCACCAACGGCGAACGCGTGGTGGTCTACGACACCTCGGGCCCTTACTCGGAGCCCACGGCCGCCATCGACGTGACGCAGGGCCTGCCCGATGTGCGCGGCGCGTGGATTGCCGCACGCGGCGACACCGAAACTTATGCCGGCCGCGCCCGCCAGGCGCTGGACGATGGCGTGAAGAACGAGGCGCGCCAGAACGACACCACCATCGAACGCATCGAAGCGCTGCGCGCGCAAGCCGCCGGCCTGCAGCGCACACCGCGTCGCGCACGCAGTGGCATGAACGTGACGCAGATGCACTACGCGCGCCGCGGCATCGTCACACCCGAGATGGAATACGTGGCGGTGCGCGAGAACGGCAAACGCGAATGGATGGCCGAGTACCTGGGTGACACCACGCGCGAAGCCCGCCTGCGCGGCAACCCCATGGGCGCGCGCATTCCGGCGCTGATCACGCCCGAGTTCGTGCGCGACGAGGTGGCGCGCGGGCGCGCCATCATCCCGGCCAACATCAACCACCCCGAGGTCGAGCCGATGGCGATCGGGCGCAACTTCCTGGTGAAGGTGAATGCCAACATCGGCAACTCGGCGGTCACTTCCAGCATCGAGGAAGAGGTGGACAAACTCGTGTGGGCGATCCGCTGGGGCGCGGACAACGTGATGGACCTCTCCACCGGCCGCAACATCCACACCACGCGCGACTGGATCGTGCGCAATTCGCCGGTGCCCATCGGCACGGTGCCGATCTACCAGGCGCTGGAAAAGGTGGGCGGCGTGGCCGAAGACCTCACCTGGGCCATTTACCGCGACACCCTGATCGAGCAGGCCGAGCAAGGCGTGGACTACTTCACCATCCACGCCGGTGTGCGTTTGGCCTTCATCCACCTCACGGCCAGCCGGCGCACCGGCATCGTCTCGCGCGGCGGCTCCATCATGGCCAAGTGGTGCATCACGCACCACCGCGAGAGTTTTCTCTACACGCACTTCGACGAGATCTGCGAGATCATGAAGGCCTACGACGTGAGTTTCTCGCTCGGCGACGGCCTGCGCCCCGGCAGCGCCGCCGATGCCAACGACGAGGCGCAGTTCGCCGAACTCAAGACGCTGGGCGAGCTCACGCAGACCGCGTGGAAGCACGACGTGCAAACGATGATCGAAGGGCCGGGCCACGTGCCCATGCACCTGATCCAGGCCAACATGGACGAGCAGTTGAAGCACTGCCACGAGGCGCCGTTCTACACGCTGGGCCCGCTCACCATCGACATCGCGCCGGGCTACGACCACATTGCCAGCGCCATCGGCGCGGCCATGATCGGCTGGATGGGCACGGCCATGCTGTGCTACGTGACGCCCAAGGAACACCTGGGCCTGCCCGACCGCGACGACGTGAAGCAGGGCCTGATCGCCTACAGAATAGCCGCCCACGCGGCCGACATCGCCAAGGGCCACCCGGGCGCACGCGCGCGCGACGACGCGATGAGCAAGGCGCGTTTCGAGTTCCGCTGGCACGACCAGTTCAACCTCGGCCTGGACCCGGACACCGCGCGCGATTTCCACGACGAAACCTTGCCCAAGGACAGCAGCAAGGAGGCGCACTTCTGCAGCATGTGCGGGCCGAAGTTCTGCTCCATGAAGATCACGCAGGACGTGCGCGACTACGCTGAAAAGAAAGGACTGGGCGAGGCCGAAGCCCTGGCAGAAGGCATGGCCGAGAAGTCGGCCGAATTCAAGGCCGCAGGCCGTGAGTTCTATGTGCCGGTGGAAACCTTGACGCGCAAGGGCTGAGCCTCGCTCAAGGCGCCTCAGGCTCCACCCGCGCCAGAGCCTCGCGCTTGCCCAGCGCGAGCAGTTGCAGGATCTTGGGCACCCGCGAGGCGCGTGGAGCAGCGCCGCCGGACTCCCATTTCCAGATCGAGAGCGACGACACACCCAGCAGCCTGGCCATCTGTTCCTGCGTGAGGCCGAGCCGGGCACGCTGGGTTTTCAATCGCTCCGCAGTGAACACCACCTTGCGCCCGGGTTTGCCCCGGGGATGCGCCACGCTCGCGGCGCTGGCCGCAGGCAGGGCGGCCCGCGCCGGCTCGGGCCGCACCTTGCCGAGCCGGTTCACCTGGCTCTGCAAGGCCTTGAGCTGCTTCTTCAGGGCAGCGATCTCGGTGCGCTGAAGAAGCGATGTTTTGCGCAGCGCACCGATTTCATCGCGCAGTTCCTTGCGCGCTACTCGGGCGATCTCTTTTTTGAGGGATTCGGCAAAGGTGGTCATGGGCGCATGGTACGGCATCAATACGGCATCGAACACGGCCACAACCGAGCATCACCGCCCCTTTCCTCCAGTAGCATCGGCCGCATGCCCACCCCACCCGCACCCGAACGCCTGACCCCGGACGCCGTGACCACGCTTGCGCTGGCCCACACCGCCCCCGCCCCCTGCCCCACCTGCCGGCCCTACGCCAGCCCGGGCTGGGAGTCGTTCCCCGCTTCGCAAGACGGCGCCGCGCTGCAGCCCCTGGGCGCGCTCTGGCTGCCAGGCGACGATGAACCCACGCTGGAAGAGCACCGCCCGGTCGGCGTGGATGTGTGGTCGGCCGACGCGCCGATTTCGCTGGCCCACCACCCCTACAACCGCTGCGAGGTGTGGGCCTGCAAAGCATGCGGTTTCCCGTTTCTTCGCTACACCGAGTACGGCGGCTACTACATCGACCAACGCATCCGCGAGCTGCGGGCCGCGCTGATCGTGCGGGCCTGAATCACTAGGGTTATCGATCTGTCGATGCTTGGGTGTGCATGCTTACCATCGGGTCACAACAACCCGACGGAGACAAGACATGCTGAAAAAACTCGTGGTGGGCGCCCTGGTGTCCACGGTGGTGGCGACCTCGACCTCGGTGGCCTTTGCGCAGGAGTGGCCCTCGGCCAAGCCGATCCGTGTGATCGCCGTCTTCCCACCGGGCGGATCGGTCGACCAGGTCGCGCGCATCCTGGGTGAAGCGCTGCGCGTGCAGCTCAACCAGTCGGTGGTCGTGGAGAACATCGGTGGCGCGTCAGGCGTGATCGGCACCGCAGCGGTGGCCAAGGCCGCGCCCGATGGCTACACCATCGGCGTGGTGTTCGACACGCACGCGGTGAACCCGGCGCTCAAGCCCGGCATTGCCTTCGACACCATGAAGGATCTGGAGCACATCACGCTCATCGGTACCGCACCCATGGTGTTGGCGGCCACCAAGGGTTCGCCCATCAAAAGCTTCGCCCAGCTCGTGACCGAGGCCAAAGCGAAGAAGAACAACAGCTACGGCACCATCGGCACCGGCAGCCTGGGACATCTGGCGATTGCGCAGATGGCCAAGAACGCCGGCTTTGACTGGACCCACGTGCCGTACAAAGGCGGGGGCCCGCTGATGAACGACGCGGTGGGCGGGCATGTGCCGCTGGCTGTGGGCTCGCTGTTTCTGATCAAACCGCACGCCGACTCGGGCAACGTGACACCGCTGGCGGTGAGCACGAGCAAGCGCGCCAAGGACATGCCCAACGTGCCCACCATCGCCGAGAGTGGCTTCCCCGGTTTCGACGCTCCCGCCTGGTGGGGTGTGATCGGCCCGGCCAAGCTGCCGCCAGCCATCACCAGCCGCATCCACGCCGCCGTGGCCGCCGCGCTCAAAAGCCCGGACGTGGCCAGAAAGCTCGACGAACAGGGCATCGACGTGGTGGGCGGTGGCCCCGAGGTGTTCAAGCCTTTCGTGGAAAAGCAGATGACCACCTGGTCGGCGTTCATCAAGGCGAACAACATCACGGAGTGAACCGCGAGCCCGGCTGGGACCGGGCTCAGCCGCCGTGCTGCGGCTGCAGCAGCGGCACGCGGTTGATGGCCATCGCCGCCGCTGCGGTGCGGGTTTCCACGCCGAGCTTGGCGTAGATGCGCTCCAGGTGTTTTTTCACGGTGGCGGGGCTGGCGCCGATGATGTCGCCGATGTCGCGGTTGATCTTGCCCTTGACCACCCAGTACAAAACCTCGGCCTCGCGCGCCGTGAGGCCAAAGGCGCCGGCCACGCTGGAGAGCACGCTGGCGTCCGACGTCTCCTGCATCACGATGAGCCAGTCGCCCCCGGCGTCCACCTCCCCGTCTTCATCGCCCACGCGCTGGTGCAACCGGAAGGTGAGGCGGCGCGGGCCGTTTTCCAGGGTGAGGCGGGGTGGCTCGCGCTGTTCGCTGGCTTCACCCAGGTGGCGGCGCAGCCACTGCAGCACGGCCGGTGGTGTGGTGGGTGACTCGGTGCCGCAGTAGTTGCGCAGCAGGTCGCGCGCCAGCGGCGTTTGCCACATCAGGCGGCCGTCGCTCTCGCGCACGGTGATGGTGGCGTAGCCGAACGCATCCAGTGCGTTGCGCGCCTGGCTGCGCTCCACCGCGCCCTGGCGCACATGGCGCGCGGTGCGCAGGTGCACGCCCATGCGCGCCATCACCTCGCGCGGCTTGATGGGTTTGGTCACGTAGTCCGCGCCGCCCGCGTCGAGTGCGGCCACCAGGTGTTCGGTCTCGGTCAGGCCGGTCATGAAGATGATGGGGATGTGCGCGGTGGCCGGCTGCGCCTTGAGGCGGCGCGCCACTTCAAAACCATCGATGCCGGGCATGACCGCGTCCAGCAGCACCACGTCGGGCAGGGCCTGCGTGGCGCGGCGGATGGCGCTCTCGCCGTCGAGCGCCACCAGCACGGTGTAGCCCGCGTCGTCCAGCGCGTCGTGCAGCGGCGCCACGTTGTCGGGCACGTCGTCCACGATCAGCACGATGAGCTTGTCGGCCTGTTGCAGCGGCGCCGGGCCGAGCACGGTGCCGCTGTGGCGGGTGGGGGTGAACTCAGACATGGCGCTGCAGCAGTTGCTGCTCGATGGCGTCAAAGCGGAACTCGCGCGCGAGCGTGCGCAGCTGCTGCGCGAAACCCGCCTGCTCGGGGTGGTCCTGCACCCAGTCGTCGAGCCACTGCACGATGCCCTTGTAGTAGCCCAGGCGCACGAGCGCCAGCAAGGGTTCGAAGTCGTGGTCCGACCCGGGAGCCCCCACCGGCGCAGAGGGTTGCAATGGAGCCTCCGACGCCGCCACCTCGATCCACACCAGTTGCAGGCGTTGGCCCAGCCAGCCGAGCAGGTCGTCGCGGCGCACCGGCTTCACAAAGAAGTCTTGCGGACGGTGGCCGAGATCGTTGTCCAATCCTTTGTCGAACGCATTGGCCGACACAATCGCCAGCGGCACCCCGCCCCAGCCCCCGGCGCGCAGCCGGCGCATGGTTTCCCAGCCGTCGATGCCGGGCATGGCCAGGTCCATGAACACGGCGTCGGGCGCACCGGCCTCACCGGGGTGCAGACCTTCGAGCAAGGCCAGCGCGTCCAGCCCGCTGGTGGCCAGCATCACATCGAAGCCCAGCGGTGCCAGCCAGCGCTGGATGAGCTCGCGGTCTGCCTCTTCGTTGTCCACCACCAGCACGCGCCGGCGTGCGCCCTCGTAACCCGCGTGGCTGGGCAGGGCCAACGGGCGCGGCAGCACCGCGCCGTGCACCTCGGGCAGAAACAGGCGCACGGTGAACACCGAGCCCTCGCCCGGTGCGCTGCGCACCGTCATCTCGCCGCCCATGAGGTCGGTGAGCATCTTGGCAATCGTCAACCCCAGGCCGGTGCCGGTGGACGGGCCAGGAGCCGCGGCTTCGTTTTGCCCGCGTGCGAACGGCTCGAACACGCGCTCCAGGTCTTGCGCGCGCATGCCGGGGCCGGTGTCGTGCACCTCGAACTGCGCCATCTCGCGCGCATGCGTCACGCGCAGGCGCACCTGGCCCGTGTGGGTGAACTTCACCGCGTTGCCCAACAGGTTGATGAGGATCTGGCGCAGGCGCTTTTCGTCGGCGCGCACCGTGTCGGGCAGGCGGCTGCCGGACTCGAACACAAAACGCAGGCCCTTGGCGCTGGCCTGCAGCTCGAACATGCCCGCCACCTCCTGCATGGCGCCGGCAAAGGCCATGGGCCGCACGTCGAGCGCGAGCTTGCCGGACTCGATGCGCGCGATGTCCAACGTGCCCTCGATCAGCGAGAGCAGGTGTTCACCACCCC
The DNA here is from genome assembly GCF_048549895.1 of Hydrogenophaga sp. Taxonomy (GTDB): domain Bacteria; phylum Pseudomonadota; class Gammaproteobacteria; order Burkholderiales; family Burkholderiaceae_C; genus Hydrogenophaga. Next base: position 12,090 of record NZ_JBLYYB010000191.1, on the reverse strand, counting down.
GGTTGATCACACGGATGGCCTGCGCACGGTGCGGCGCCATGCCGGTGTCTTCCTGCAAGAGCTGCGCATAACCCAGGATGCTGTTGAGCGGTGTGCGCAGCTCGTGGCTGATGGTGCTGATGTAGCGCGTCTTGGCCTGGTTGGCGTGTTCGGCCGCCAGGCGCGCCTGCTGCAGAGCTTCGTCGGTGAGGCGGTGCGATTCGATCTCCTGCATCAGCAACCGCGTCTGCCGGTTCGACTCTTCCTGCGCCACCTCGCGGCTCTTGTGCGCCAGCACCAGCCACCACGCCACCGTGGCCGCGATCAGCAGCAGCACGGCGTACACCCGCACAAAACCCGAGCGCAAGGCAGCGTCGAGCAAGCCGGCGTTGGCCGAAAGACCGATGCGCTGCGCCAGCCCCTGCACCTCCTGGCGGTACAACAAACCGAGCACCGCCGCGAGCACCGGCGCCATCACGAACATCAGCAGCAGGTAGTGCGCGAGGCCCGCTTCAAGGTAAGGCCAGATGGAGCGCGGCAACACGCGCCGCAGCGCGCCCATCCACTGCTCGGAGAGCTTGGCGTGCGGTTTGCAGAGATCGCCACAGCGCGCGTCGAGCGTGCAGCAGAGTGAACAGATGGCGCCCTGGTAGGCGGGGCAGTGCGCCATGTCGGGCGCTTCGTATTCACGTTCACACACAACACACCGTTGCAGCGAGTAGCGTGCCTTGACTCCCTCTCCCCGCACGGCTCCCTCTCCCTCTGGGAGAGGGCGGGGGTGAGGGCCCGCGCGCAAACCCGTCGCAACATCGCCAACCCCCGAAGCGCGTGCAATGTAATACCGCCCCTGCGTGCCCCATGCAATCAAAGGCGCCGTCACAAACGCCGTGACCATCGCAATCACCGCCGAAAACGCTTGCGCGCCCTCGCCCATCAGCCCCATGTGCGCCACGATGGACAACACGGAAGCCAGGCCCATCGCACCCACGCCCACCGGGTTGATGTCGTACAAATACGCCCGCTTGAACTCGATGCCCTTGGGGCTCCAGCCCAGCGGCTTGTTGATCACCAGGTCGGCCACCACCGCCATGATCCAGGCGATGGCGATGTTGGAGTACACGCCCAGCACCTGGCCCAGCGCCTGGAACACGTTCATCTCCATCAGCATGAAAGCGATGAAGGTGTTGAACACCACCCACACCACGCGCCCGGGATGGCTGTGGGTGATGCGCGAGAAAAAGTTGCTCCAGGCCAGCGAGCCGGCGTAGGCGTTGGTCACGTTGATCTTGAGCTGCGAGACCACCACAAACAGCGCCGTGGCCGCCACCGCCCAGCCGTAGTCGGAGAACACGTATTCGTAGGCCGCGAGGTACATCTGGTTCGGGTCCACCGCACGATCGGGCGGCACCATGTGGCTGATGGCCAGGTACGCCAGCAGCGCGCCGCCCAACATCTTCACCACGCCCAGCAGCACCCAGCCCGGCCCACCCGCCAGCACACCGGCCCACCAGCGCAGGCCCCGGCCCTTTTCCTTGGCCGGCATGAAGCGCAGGTAGTCGGCCTGTTCACCCATCTGCGTGATGAGCGCGATACCCACCGTGAGCGCCGCACCAAACAAGTGCCAGTCAAACCGCGCGCCCGCACCAGACTCACCCCCGTACCGCACCACGTTGGTGAATGTCTCGGGCGCCATAACCGCCACCGCCCCAAAAGGCACCACCATCATCACCAGCCACAGCGGCTGGGTCCAGACCTGAAAGCGGCTGATCACCGACACCCCGTGCGTCACCAGCGGGATGACCACCACCGCGCAGATGAGGTAACCCCAGGCGGGCGGGATGTCGAGCGCGAGCTCCAGCGCGTAGGCCATCACCGCCGCTTCGAGCGCAAAGAAGATGAAGGTGAAGGTGGCGTAGATCAGCGAGGTGATGGTGGAGCCGATGTAGCCAAAGCCCGCGCCGCGCGTGAGCAGGTCCATGTCGACCCCGTAGCGCGCGGCGTACACGCTGATGGGCAAGCCCGCAAAAAAGATGATCAAGCCGGTGCACAGGATGGCCAGCGCGGCGTTCACAAAGCCATATTGCACCAGCAGCGTGGCGCCCACGGCCTCCAGAATCAGGAACGAGGCGGCACCAAACGCGGTGTTGGCCACGCGCCATTCGCTCCATTTGCGAAAGCGCTGCGGGGTGTAGCGCAGCGCGTAGTCCTCCATGGTCTCGCTGCCGACCCAGCTGTTGTAGTCGCGGCGCACGCGGGTGATGCGCTGGGGTGCGTCCTGCCCGGGCTCCTGCCCTGCGGTGGGCGCGGTAGCGGTTCTGATGGGGACGATGGGTATGGTTGTCACACGGCGTTTCTGCAGCTTTCGTGCCACGCTGCCGATGGAGCCGGCTCGGGGCACGGGAATTGCTGACCAAGTCACTCAAGCACCACCGAGAACGCACGCACCACCATGGAACTCACGCCCCGAGAGAAAGACAAGCTGCTGATCTTCACCGCTGCCCTGCTGGCCGAGCGGCGCCAGGCCCGCGGCCTGAAGCTCAACTACCCCGAGGCCGTGGCCCTGATCAGCGCGGCCGTGATGGAGGGCGCGCGCGACGGCAAGACCGTGGCCCAGCTCATGAGCGAGGGGCGCAACGTGCTCACCCGCGCCGATGTGATGGAGGGCATCGCCGAGATGATCCCGGACATCCAGGTGGAAGCGACCTTCCCCGACGGCACCAAGCTCGTCACCGTGCACCAACCCATTCCCTGATGCCTTCACCGAAAGCCCCCATGCGCCTCGCCACCGCCCTCTTTGCCGCCGCTGCCTTCTGCGTGCCCGCCCTCGCCCACGACGGCCACGGCCTGTTCGGTTCCCACTGGCACTCCACCGACACGCTCGGCTTCCTCGGCGTGGTGGTGGCCATTGCCGTGGCGCTGTGGTGGTCCAGCGGCAAGCACTGAAAGAGGCAACCATGATCCCCGGCGAACTCTTCACCGACGAAGGCGAACACGCCCTCAACCCCGGTCGGCGCACACACACCCTGGTGGTGAAAAACGGCGCCGACCGCCCGATCCAGGTGGGCTCGCACTACCACTTTGCCGAGGTCAATGGCGCGCTCGACTTTGACCGCGCTGCTGCACACGGCATGCGGCTGAACATCGCCAGCGGCACCGCCGTGCGCTTCGAGCCCGGCCAACAACGCACGGTGGAGCTGGTGGACTACGCGGGTGACCGCGTCGTGTATGGCTTCCGTGGCCTCGTTCAAGGAAAGCTCGCATGAGCACGATTTCAAGAAGCGCCTACGCCAACATGTTCGGCCCCACCGTGGGCGACCGCCTGCGCCTGGCCGACACCGGTCTCATGATCGAGATCGAGAAAGACTTCACCCTGGCCGCCGGCGGCTACGGCGAAGAAGTCAAGTTCGGCGGCGGCAAGACGATTCGCGACGGCATGGCGCAAAGCCAGCGCACCCGAGCCGAAGGCGCCGTGGACACGGTGATGACCAACGCCGTGATCATCGACCACTGGGGCATCGTCAAGGCCGACATCGGCCTCAAGGGCGGGCGCATCGTCGCCATCGGCAAGGCCGGCAACCCGGACACCCAACCCGGTGTGGACATCGTCATCGGCCCGGGCACCGAGGTCATCAGCTGCGAAGGCAACATCGTCACCGCCGGCGGCATCGACAGCCACATCCACTTCATCTGCCCGCAGCAGGTGGACGAGGCGCTGACCTCCGGCATCACCACCATGCTCGGCGGCGGCACCGGCCCGGCCACCGGCACCTTTGCCACCACCTGCACACCCGGCCCCTGGCACATCGAACGCATGCTGCAAGCCGCCGACGGCCTGCCCATGAACCTGGGTTTTCTGGGCAAGGGCAACGCCAGCCTGCCCGCCCCGCTGTTTGAACAGATCAACGCCGGTGTCATCGGCCTGAAGCTGCACGAAGACTGGGGCACCACCCCGAGCGCCATCAGCAACTGCCTTGATGTCGCCGAAGAAACAGACACCCAGGTCGCCATTCACTCCGACACGCTCAACGAGTCGGGCTTCGTGGAAGACACCATCGCCGCCACCAAGGGCCGCAGCCTCTGCGCCTTCCACACCGAAGGCGCGGGCGGAGGCCATGCGCCCGACATCCTGCGCGTGGTGGGCGAGGCCAACTTTCTGCCCAGCTCCACCAACCCGACCATGCCCTACACGGTCAACACGCTGGACGAGCACGTGGACATGCTCATGGTGTGCCACCACCTGGACGCCGGCATTCCCGAAGACCTGGCGTTTGCCGAGAGCCGCATCCGCCGCGAGACCATCGCGGCCGAGGACATCCTGCACGACATGGGCGCCATCAGCATGATGAGCAGCGACAGTCAGGCCATGGGCCGCGTGGGCGAGGTGATCATCCGCACCTGGCAGGCGGCCGACAAGATGAAAAGCCAGCGCGGCTGGCTCGCACCCGAACCGGTCGCCCTGAGCCTGTCGAAGGGTCGGGCTGAGCCTGGCCTTCGACAAGCTCAGGCTGATCGGGATTCACGCAACGACAACTTCCGCGTCAAACGCTACATCGCCAAGTACACGATCAACCCGGCCATTGCCCACGGCATCTCGCACATCGTGGGTTCGCTCGAAGTCGGCAAGTGGGCCGACCTGGTGGTGTGGAAGCCGGCGTTCTTCGGCGTGAAGCCCGCGCTCATCTTGAAGGGCGGCAGCATCGCGCTGGCCGCCATGGGCGACCCCAACGCCTCCATTCCCACACCGCAACCGGTGCACTACCGGCCCATGTTCGCCAGCTTCGGCGGTGCCATGGCCCAAAGCAGCCTCACCTTCGTCTCACAAGCGGCGCTCTCGGCCGGTGTGGGCGAGCGCTACGGCCTGCGCAAGACGCTGGACGCGGTGCGCGGCTGCCGCAATGTGACGAAGGCCAGCATGGTGCACAACAGCCTCTTGCCCAGGATGGAAATCGATCCACAAACCTACGCGGTGCGGGCCGACGGCGTGCTGCTCACCTGCGAGCCCGCCATCAAGTTGCCCCTGGCGCAGCGCTACTTTTTGTTCTGAACCACGACCTGATGTTGCAAGTCTCCAAACTCATTCCCCAGGGCCAAGGCCTGGCCAAGCCGCTGGTGCAACGCGCCGCGCAGCTGGTGCTGGACTGGGACATCCGCCAGAAGAGCCGCTTCGACACCGTGGCCTCCGACGAGCGCCACGTGGGCGTGTTCCTGCCACGCGGCACCGTGGTGCGGGGTGGTGACGTGCTGCTCACGCAAGACGGCTCGCTGCTGCGCGTGGTGGCCGCTCCCCAGCCGGTGCTGCGCATCACCGCCTGCCCCGAGCATCCGGCCCACGAACAGGCCTTTGACCTCATGCGCGCGGCCTACCACCTGGGCAACCGGCATGTGCCCATCGAGCTGCGGCCAGACCACCTGAAGATCGAACCCGACCATGTGTTGGCCGACATGCTGCGCGCCATGCACCTCACGGTGGTGGAAGTGCGCGAACCGTTCGAACCCGAGGCCGGCGCTTATGGCGCTCATGGCGCCGGTGACGTTCACGCGCACGGTGCCCACGAGGCTCACGGCCACCACGGACACGACCACCCCCACCACAACCATGACCACGGCTGACCTGGGCGAGGCGCCGCCCCGCTCGGCCGCCAGCCTGCTGCAGATCCTCTGGCTCGCCTCCCCCGCCCTGCCGGTGGGCGGTTTTTCGTATTCCGAAGGGCTTGAATCGGCTGTGGACGCCGGCCTGGTGTGTGACGAACACAGCGCCGCCGCCTGGCTCACCGACCAGTTGCACCTGAGTCTCGCGCGCAGCGACCTGGCGGTGGTGGCGCAGGCCATTCCGGCCTGGCGCGCGAACGATCTGGACCGCATCAACACGCTGAACCACTGGGTGCTGCAGACCCGCGAGACGCTCGAATTCCGCCTGCAAAGCGAACAGATGGGGCGCTCGCTGCAGGCGTGGGCTCGCGAACTCGGCGAGTTGGGCACCGGCGTGTTTGAACAATTGCACAGCGCCCGCCTGGACCCACCCACCTACCCCGTGGCCTGCGCCTGCGCCGCGGCCAGCACCGCAGCCAGCGTGCACGACAGCCTGGTCGGCTACGCCTTCGGCTGGTGCGAGAACATGGTGCAGGCGTCCATCAAGTCGGTGCCGCTGGGCCAGAGCGCCGGCCAGCGCATGCTCGCGTGCCTGGCGCAGCAGATCCCGGCCGCGGTGGACCACGCCATCGCCCTGCACGACAATGACCGCCAGGCCTTCACCCCCCTGCTGGCGATCCATTCCGCGCGCCACGAAACCCAGTACTCACGCCTGTTCCGCTCATGACCCCCCTGCACCACATTCCCCGCCGCACCAAGCACCTGCCCCCGCTGCGCGTGGGCATCGGCGGCCCCGTGGGCTCGGGCAAGACGACGCTGCTGGAAATGCTGTGCAAGGCCATGCGCGAGCGCTACGACCTGATCGCCATCACCAACGACATCTACACCAAGGAAGACCAGCGCATCCTGACCGTGAGCGGCGCGCTGCCGGCCGAACGCATCATGGGCGTGGAGACCGGTGGCTGCCCGCACACCGCCATCCGCGAAGACGCCTCCATCAACCTGGAGGCCATCGACCGAATGCTTGGTGAGTTTCCCGACGCCGACGTGGTGTTCATCGAGAGCGGCGGCGACAACCTGGCCGCCACCTTCAGCCCCGAACTCAGCGACCTCACCATCTACGTGATCGACGTGGCCGCGGGCGAAAAGATCCCGCGCAAGGGCGGCCCCGGCATCACCAAGAGCGACCTCTTCGTCATCAACAAGACCGACCTGGCCCCGCACGTGGGCGCCGACCTGGAAGTGATGAAGGCCGACACCGCCCGCATGCGCCCCGACAGCGCGCGCCGCCCCTGGGTCATGACCAACCTCAAGACGCTGGCCGGTGTGGACGAGGTGGTGCGCTTCATCGAGACGCGCGGCATGCTGCCCCAGCCGCAAGCCGAGCCAGCCGCCATCGCAGGCTAAAATCCGTGCGTTGCGACCGCATCCGGAGACGTGGGTGAGCGGTTTAAACCAGCAGTCTTGAAAACTGCCGACTCGCAAGGGTCCGTGAGTTCGAATCTCACCGTCTCCGCCAACGAATTCAAGGGCCTTGAGCAATCAAGGCCCTTTTTTTCTGGTCTTCGCGAGCGCGATCAAGGCAAGAAACACCCGCTTGCAAAACATTCCGCCTCCGTTTCTTGCAAATGCGATTCATTCGCATTTATGATGGCCTTGCAAGCCACACCCAGTCGTTCGTCACGCTCGAATCCAGACCGGCAGCCAGCACCGTGCGCGCGCAAGCGCGACATCCACACCCTTGCCTGGAGACCTCTGTGAACACCGAACCCGAATTGCATGAAGACGAAGAACACGTGATGCCCTGCGCCGAGGCGATGCTCGCTGGCACGCTGGCGCTGATGACGGGCCACGCCCAGAGCGCCTGCGCGACGCAGCGCGGTCTCATGGGGCGCAAGATCCGCTCCAACTTGTTTTTCATGGGCCAACACCCGGAGCTCACACCGAACTTTCGGACCGTGGTTCAGCGCATGCACCAGCACTGGGACGCCCTGGTGACGGCGAATGATGCAACCGTGACGCGCGCCTCGTTGACCAACGACGACCTGCTGCCGGAGCGCCGCCTGTGGCACACCACCGCCTCCACGGTGCAGTGAGTGCCATGCCGGCGGGTGTGGTGCGCGAACACGCGGCGCTCGCCCGGCACCTGGGCGCGTTGCAGGACCGCGTCTCGCGTTTGCTGCGCGAAAAAGAGGCCGAAGTGCAGGCGCTGTCCTGCGAGGTGATCCGGTTGCGCGCGCAACTGCTGCTCTCGCGCACGTCTGCGCTGTGGCGCATGAACTGAAACCGGGCAGCCACCACGGTTGTCCGGAGACAGAAAAACCAACGGGCCCGCAGGCCCGTTGGTGGTGTTGCGCCAGGCGGCTCGTTCGCATCATGACCGGTTCAATTGACCCACCTTCATGTCGCCCGCAGCGCGCAGGCCGGCCTGGCGAATCTGCTCGGCTTGCTCGGCCGTGATGGTCACCGGGTAGTTGTTGTCGGTCACGTTCACCAGGCCGAGCCGCTGGGCTTCGGCCAACTCGGCCTTCACTTGTGCGCGGGTCTTGCCGGGGCCGGCGGGCGCTTTGAACGTCACCGTGTCCGGGTCACCCAGCTGGCCCAGGCGGCGGGCTTCGGCGAGTTCGGCAACCACTTGTGCACGGGTCTTGCCGACGCCAGCGGGCTCATAAAACATGATGAGGTCGCGGTCACCGAGCTGGCCGGCATCGCGGGCGGCGATGGCCTGGGCCTGTACTTCGGCGCGGGTCAGGGGGGCGTTCTGGGCCATGGCGGTGCCTGCGGTGGCGGCAAAAACGAAGGGCAGGAGGAGGCTGGTCGAGAGTTTCATGATGATTCCTTGTGAGAGCGTTGGAGGGAGACTGTTGTGCCTCTGTGTTGGGCACAGGACAAACTTTAAAAACCGAGCGTGTCGTTTCCCGAACGCCAGGATGACGAATTCGTAATGCAGCAAAAAGGCGGTTTCCGGGACAATTCAGGTCACCCCCGGGGGTTTCACACCCCTGCCCTGCAACCCAGATGGACCCTGCCATGCGCGTGTTGGTGATTGAAGACGAAGCCAAGATCGCCGACTACGTCAGGCGTGGCCTGTCCGAGGCTGGCTACACGGTGGACGTGGCGCGCGATGGCATCGAAGGCCGTTACCTCGCACTCGACGGCGACTACCAGCTGGTGGTGCTCGACATCATGCTGCCGGGCATCGATGGTTTCGGTGTGCTGTCGGCGTTGCGTCAGAAACGCGGCACACCGGTGCTCATGCTCACCGCGCGCGACCGGGTGGAAGACCGCGTGCAGGGCCTGCAGGCCGGTGCCGACGACTACCTCGTCAAACCCTTTGCTTTCTCTGAACTGCTGGCCCGCGTGGGCGCGCTGCTGCGCCGGGGCCCGACCGCCACCGAATCAACCAACACCCGCATGGCGGTGAGCGACCTGGAGATGGACTTGCTCAGCCGCAAAGCCTGGCGCGCCGGGCAGCGGCTGGACCTCACGGCCAAGGAGTTCTCTTTGCTGGCGCTGCTGGCACGGCGCAAGGGTCAGATCCTGTCGCGCACGACCATTGCCGAGCAGGTGTGGGACATGAACTTCGACTCGGACACCAACGTGGTGGAGGTCGCGGTGCGCCGCCTGCGCTCCAAGATGGACGATCCGTTCAAGCCCAAGCTGCTGCACAACGTGCGCGGCATGGGCTATGTGCTGGAGGAGCGGGCATGAGCACAGCGCCGTGTGCGTACTCCATCGGCCGGCGCCTGTCGCTGCTGCTGGCCATCCAGACCGTGATCGGCCTGGGTGTGCTGCTGGCGTTCATCCACGGCGCCACCACCATGCTGTTCACCGCCAAGCACGAGGAAGAACTGCGCAGCTACACCGCCGTGCTGGTCGATGTGGTGCGCGACGCTGGCCACTCGGGCGGAGAAGCCGAGATCAGGAACAAACTGGCCTGGCTGGCAGAGCGCCGCCCAGGCACCTTCGTGCAGCTCAGGCGCGCTGATGGCAGCGAGCTCTACCGCGACACGGCGCCCACCTTCGCCGTGGACAACCCCGCCGTGCGCTCCATGGCGTTTGACGTGCCTCTGAACCAGGGTGCAGCACCGCTGCAAGGCGAGCTCATGCTCGACTGCTCCCAAGACGCCAAGACCGCCCAGCGCATGGCACTGCTGTTGATCGTGGCGGTGCTGGCCGGGGCTGCGATGGTGGGCTGGGGCACGTTCTGGCGGGTGCGCTCCAGCCTGCGGCCCTTGATCGACCTGGCCGCGCAGACGAATGCGATCGACGCGCGCCACCTCGGGCAGCGGCTCTCGCTGGCCGAACCCGTGGAAGAACTCCAGCCCCTCATCGACCAGTTCAATGGCCTGATGCAGCGTGTGGAGCGCACCTATGCACAGCTCGAAGGTTTCAACGCGGATGTCGCACACGAACTTCGCACGCCGCTGGCCAACCTCATTGGCCACACCGAGGTGGCGCTCAGCCGCGAACGCACAGCGGGTGAGTTGGAAGACACACTGCACTCCAACCTGGAGGAGCTGCACCGCATGGCGGCCATCGTCAACGACATGCTGTTCCTGGCGCAGGCCGACCGTGGCGTGAAGGCTCGCCGCGGCGCGGCGGTGAGCCTGGCTCAGCTGGTGCGGCAGGTGGTGGAGTTCCACGAGGCACCCATGGAAGAGCGCGGCTTGACCGTGGCCATCGAAGGCGACACCGCGCTGTCGGTGGACGAGCCGCTGGTCAAACGCGCGCTGTCCAACCTGCTGGGCAACGCGATCCGCTACGCCGATGCGGGCTCCACGCTGAGCGTGCGCATCGCGCGCGAAGCCGGGGACAGCGTGCGGCTGTGGGTGGAAAACGCCGGCCCCACGATCGAGCCCGAGCATCTGCCGCGCCTGTTCGACCGTTTCTTCCGTGCCGACGTGTCGCGCGGCGAGGCGGACAAGCCGCACCACGGACTGGGCCTGTCCATCGTGGCGGCCATCGCGCGCATGCACGACGGATTCCCTGCGGCCGAGTCGAGTGGCGGCACCACACGCGTGGGCTTCAGCCTGCACGCCGCGTGAGCCGGGGCGGCTTCAGTCCGCCAGAAAAATTTCCTGCAGGTCGCTGAGGAAATCGAAGCCCCGCTCGGTGGGCCACACGCGGACCGCATCGCGCTCGATCAAGCCTTTCTGGGCCGCCAGCGCGAGTCCGGCTTCAATGCTGGAGAGCGGCAAACCCGTGCGTTCCATGAACTGCTGCAGGCTGAAGCCTTCCTTGAGCCGCAAGGCGTTGAGCATGAACTCGAACGGCAGCGCCTTGCGCGAGACTTCGTCGGCACTCACCACCGCGTTGCCCGCGAGCGCGCGCTCCATGTACAGGCGCGGCTCGCGCACGCGCACCGGGCGCCCCACGCGGTGGGCAAAGCTCAGCTTGCTGTGCGCGCCCGCGCCAATGCCCAGGTAGTCACCGAACTGCCAGTAATTGGTGTTGTGCCAGCTGCGGTGCCCCGCGCGCGCATAGGCCGACACCTCGTAGCGCTGCAGCCCCGCCTCGCCCGTGAGCTCGGTGATGCGGTCCAGCATGTCCCAGGCTTCGTCCTCGGGCGGCAGCGCTGGCGGGTACTTGGCAAAGTAGGTGTTGGGCTCCAGCGTGAGGTGGTAGATGGAGATGTGCGGCGGCGCAAACGACAGCGCGGTGCGCACGTCGGCCTCGCAGTCGGCCAGCGTCTGCCCGGGCAGGGCGTACATGAGGTCGAGGTTGAAGGTGTCGAAGGCCTGCGCGGCTTCTTCCACCGCGGCCATCGCCTGGTCGCGGTCGTGCACGCGGCCCAGCGCTTTGAGATGCACGTCGTTGAAACTCTGCACACCGATCGACAGGCGCGTCACACCCGCTTCGCGAAACGCGCGGAAACGGTCCTTCTCAAAAGTGCCCGGGTTCGCTTCCAACGTGATCTCGGCGTCGGCATCGAGCCGCAGCAGGGCACGCACATCGCCCAGCAGGCGGTCGATGGCCGCGGGTGAAAACAGGCTGGGTGTGCCACCGCCAACGAACACGCTGTGCACCGTGCGGCCCCAGATCAGCGGCAGCGAGGCTTCCAGGTCGGCGCGCAAGGCGTCCAGATAGCGCGCCTCGGGCAGCGGCTGACCGGGCTCGGAGGTGGCGCTCCACTCGTGCGAATTGAAATCGCAGTACGGACACTTCTTCAAACACCACGGCAGATGAATGTAGAGCGAGAGCGGCGGCAGGCTTTGCAGTTGCAAGGTGCCGGGGCGCATCCAGTGACGCACGTCGTTCCAGGGCGCCTCGGGCTTCGATGGCTTGTGGCCGGGCAGACCACCGGGCCAGGACACCGGCTGGTCGGCACTCATGGTGCAGCGCCGGCCGCCGGCGCGAACCAGCGCTCGCGCATCAACTCCAGCATCTGTTGGGCTGCGCGCCCGCGGTGGCTGTTCGCGTTCTTCACCTCGGTGGGCAATTGCGCGAAGGTCTTGCCAAACGCGGGCAGGAACATCACCGGATCGAAACCGAAGCCGTTGTCGCCGATGGGCTGCTGCG
>NZ_JBLYYB010000190.1:0-3832 GCF_048549895.1 Hydrogenophaga sp. | reverse complement strand
CGTGTTGTGGGTCTTCCAGACGCGGCTGGATGAAGCGCCAGCGTGGTACCTGCATGGGCATTTCGCATGACCCTCCCCGACTACGCCGAGCTGCGCTGCATCTCCAACTTCACCTTCCTGCGCGGCGCCAGCCACGCCGAAGAGCTGGTGGAGCACGCCCAGGCGCTGGGCTACCGCGCGCTCGCGCTGGTGGACGAATGTTCGCTGGCCGGTGTGGTGCGCGCCCATGTGGCCGCCAAAAAGCACGGCCTGCCACTGCTGGTGGGCAGCCAGTTCCGCGTGCAATGCGACGCTCCCTTCACCTTCATCGTGCTGGCCTGCAACCTCAACGGTTACGGCAATCTGTGCGAGTTCATCACGCACCTTCGCCGCACATCGCCCAAGGGCACCTACCGCCTCACGCTGGGCGCCATCCGCGCCGAGGCTCTGGCCGACTGCGTGGTGATCGCCGTGCCCGATCGCGACAGCGACCAGGACCCGATGGACGCCACAGCCCGCTGGCTGCTGCAGCATTTCATGGGCCGCTGCTGGCTGGGCGTGACGCAGCTGCGCCGGCTCGATGACGAGATGCTGCTGCACAAGCTGCGCCAGAGCAGTGCGCTCACCGCCGTGCCGCTGGTGGCGGTGGGTGATGTGCACATGCACGTGCGCTCGCGCAAGCCGCTGCAGGACGTGCTCACCGCCACGCGCATTGGCCAGCCGCTGAGCGCCTGCGGGCTGGCGCTGCAGCCCAACGCCGAGCAGCACCTGCGTTCGCGCCTCACCCTGGGCCAGTGCTATCCACCCGAGCTGCTGGCCGAGACGCTCGCGGTGGCGGCGCGCTGCGCCTTCTCGCTCGACGAGCTGCGCTACCAGTACCCCAGCGAGGTGGTGCCCGAGGGACAGACGCCGACATCGTGGCTGCGGCAGCTGACCCGCGAAGGCGAGGCCTGGCGCTGGCCGCAGGGAACACCGCCGCGTTTTGCGAAGCAGATCGAGCACGAGCTCGAACTGATCGCCGACATGAAGTACGAGCACTACTTCCTGACGGTCAACGACATCGTGACCTTCGCGCGCTCGAAGGACATCTTGTGCCAGGGCCGGGGCTCGGCGGCCAACAGCGTGGTGTGCTACTGCCTGGGCATCACCGCGGTGGACCCGGAGCGCACGGGTTTGTTGTTCGAGCGCTTCATCTCGCGCGAGCGCAACGAGCCGCCCGACATCGACGTGGACTTTGAACACGAGCGGCGCGAGGAAGTCATCCAGTACCTCTACCAAAAATACGGCCGCGAACGCGCCGCGCTCACCGCCACCGTCATCAGCTACCGCCCGCGCAGCGCCCTGCGCGACGTGGGCAAGGCCCTGGGTTTTGCCGAGGGCGCGCTCGACGTGTTGGCCAAGAGCACACGCTGGTGGGACGGCCACGCGATCGAGCCCGAGCGGCTGCGCGAAGCCGGGCTCGACCCCGACGACCTCGCGGTGCGCCAGCTGTTGCAGCTCACCACGCAGCTCATGGGTTTTCCGCGCCACCTCTCGCAGCACACCGGTGGCTTCGTGCTCACGCAGCTGCCGCTTTCGCGCCTGGTGCCGATTGAAAACGCCAGCATGAAAGACCGCACCGTGATCGAGTGGGACAAGGACGATCTGGATGCGCTGGGTCTGCTCAAGGTGGACGTGCTCGCGCTGGGCATGCTCACCGCCATCCGCAAGGCGCTCGCCCTCATCGGCGCCAAAGAAGGGCGGGTGATCGAGATGCAGGACATCCCGCCCCAGGACGAGGCCACCTACGACATGATCTGCGCCGCCGACACCGTGGGCGTGTTCCAGATCGAGAGTCGCGCGCAGATGAGCATGCTGCCGCGCCTCAAACCGCGGTGTTATTACGACCTGGTGATCGAGGTCGCGCTGGTGCGACCCGGCCCCATCCAGGGCGGTGCGGTGCACCCGTATCTGGACCGGCGGCGGGGCCTGGTACCGGTGAGCTACCCCGGCCCGCGCGGCGGCGCCGACCTGAAAGAAGCGCTGGGCCGCACGCTCGGCATCCCCATCTTTCAAGAGCAGTGCATGCAGATCGCGGTGTTGGCGGCGGGCTTCACACCCGGCGAGGCCGACGCGCTGCGCCGCGCCATGGCGGCATGGAAACGCGGCGGCAACCTGCAGCAATACGAGCGCCGCCTGGTCGACGGCATGACCGCGCGGGGCTACGAGGCCGAGTTCGCCCAAAGCGTGTTCGAGCAGATCAAGGGCTTCTCCAGCTACGGCTTCCCCGAGAGCCACGCCGCGAGTTTTGCGCTGCTGGTCTACGTGAGCTGCTGGATCAAGCACCACCACCCCGCTGAGTTCCTGGTGGCCATGCTCAACAGCCAGCCGCTGGGCTTCTACACCCCCAGCCAGCTGGTGCAGGACGCCCAGCGCCATGGGGTCGAGGTGCGTCCGGTGGACGTGGTGCACAGCCAATGGGACTGCACGCTGGAAGGGTCTGACCCCCTCTCCCCCTGGGAGAGGGCAGGGGTGAGGGCCTGCCCGCCAACCATGCCTGTTGTCCGCCTGGGCCTGCGCCTGATCTCGGGCTTGAACCGTGAAGCCGCCGACCGCATCGTGAACGCCCGCACCCAGCGCATGTTCACCACCACCCAAGACCTCGCCCGCCGCGCCCACCTCGACCAACCGCAAATGAAACTGCTCGCCGCCGCCGACGCGCTGAAAAGCCTGAGCGGCCACCGCCGCCAGCAGGTGTGGGACGCCGCCGCGCTCAGAGCTGCCCCCGAGCTGATGCGCGATGCCCCCATCGACGAAGCCCCGCTGCAATTGCCCGAAGCCCCCGAAGGCGAGGCGGTGGTTTGGGACCACGACAGCCTGGGCCTCACCCTGCGCCGCCACCCGCTGGCGCTGCTGCGGCCACAGCTCGCGAAACGCAGGCTCATGAGCGCCGCAGAACTGAATCAGGCCCCCAACGGAAGACTCGTGCGCCACTGCGGCATCGTCACCCTGCGCCAGCAACCCGAAACCGCGTCGGGCGTGGTGTTCGTGAGCCTGGAAGATGAAACCGGCGTGGTGCAGGTCATCGTGTGGAAACACCTGCGCGAACGCCAGCGCACGGTGCTCACGCAATCACGCCTGCTGGTGGTGCATGGCGTGTGGCAGCGCGAAGGCGAAGCCAAAAACCTGATTGCCGGCCACCTGGAAGACCTCACGCCGCTGCTGCACGGGTTGTCGACGGTGAGCCGTGATTTTCATTGAGGGGTGTGAGCAAAAACCTGTGCGTCAAACAGCACGCACCTCATCCAGCAACTCCGGATGCCGGTCCAGCACCCTGAGCAGCTTCACCAGCGCCAGCGGTGGTTTGGTCTTGCCGTTCTCGTAGCGGGAGAACGCGTTGACCCCACCGCCGAAAATTTCGGCGGCTTCGCGCTGATCCAGTGCGAGCTTCTTGCGCACGTTGACGATGAAGGCCGGGTCCACGATGGCAGCGTTCACCTGTTTGTTGAATTCCAGCATCGCTGCGCTCAGTCGGGCGGACTCGTCGGCTTTGAGAACAACCTCGTCACACGCAGGGCAGAAGTCACCCGAGACGGCGGGGATGGTGGTGCTCTCGCCCTTGTAGGTGTAGGGCATGTCGCGGGTGTCGTGCACCAGCTTCGCGGCACCGCAGTGAGGGCATTTCATGGTCAGAGCTCCTTGAATGACACGATGAGTACGTCGTCAACGACGGTGAGTTTCAGATAGACATCGCCCGCCGGTGTTGAAGGGCGGTACACGTCTTGCCAGATGCGGTGGTCGGCATGCGTGGTCATACTTTTGTAGAAGTCCGCTGGTGTCAGCGACATCACCACCGCCACGATGCCGTCGAAAT
>NZ_JBLYYB010000189.1:0-6871 GCF_048549895.1 Hydrogenophaga sp. | reverse complement strand
TCAAAACCCAGGCGCGCGGCCAGCGCGCGAAAGACGTCGGTGTTGGTGCGGGCCTCGCCCACGGGTGCGATGGCCGGGCGGTTGAGCAGCACGTCGGTGTGGCCGTAGCTGGTGTGGATGTCCCAGTGTTCGAGCTGCGTGGTGGCCGGCAGGATCACATCCGCATGGTCGGCGGTGTCGGTCTGGAAGTGTTCGAGCACCACGGTGAACAGGTCTTCGCGCAGGAAACCCTGCACCACCTTGCCCGACTCCGGCGCCACCGCCACCGGGTTGCTGTTGTAGACGATGAGCGCTTCGATCTTCGGGCCGAAGGCGGCCGAGCCCGGGTTCAGCAGGTCGTTGCCGATGGTGCTCATGTTGATGGTGCGTGGCGTGCGCCCGGCCAGCAGCTCGGGCTTGTGCAGGGCGGTGCGGTTCACCGGGAACTGCGCCGAGCTGGACAACAGCAGACCGCCCGCCGGCTGGCGCCACGCGCCCACCAGCGCCGGCAGGCAGGCCACGGCGCGCACCGCGTTGCCACCGCCGCGCACGCGCTGCATGCCGTAGTTCAGGCGGATGGCGGCCGGCTTGGTGGTGCCGTAGGCGCGCGCCAGGTCGGTGATCTGCTGCACCGGGATGCCGCACACCTCGGCGGCGCGTTCGGGCGGCCACTGCAGCGCACGCTCGCGCAGGCCCTCCCAGCCCAGCGTGTGCTGCGCGATGTAGTCGTGGTCCAGCCAGTCGTGGGTGATGAGCTGGTGCATGAGCGCGAGTGCCAGTGCGGCGTCGGTGCCCGGGCGCAGGGCGATGTGTTCGTGGCACTTCTCGGCGGTCTCGGAGCGTCTCGGGTCGATGCACACCAGCCGCGCGCCGTTGCGTTTGGCCTGCTGCGCCAGGCGCCAGAAATGCAGGTTGCTGCCGATGGAGTTGCTGCCCCAGATGACGATGAGTTGGGCGTCGGCAAAGTGCTCCACCTTCATGCCGACCTTGCCGCCCAGCGTCTGGATCAGCCCTTCGCCGCCGGCCGAGGCGCAGATGGTGCGTTCCAGATGTGAGGCACCGAGCCGGTGGAAGAAGCGCGCCGCCATGCCCTCGCCCTGCACCTGGCCCATGGTGCCGGCATAGCTGTAGGGAACGATGGCCTGCGGGTCGCGCGCGGCGATGTTTTTCAGGCGTTCGGCAATCAGGTCCAGCGCTTCGTCCCAGCCCACGCGTTTGAACTGCCCGCTGCCCTTGGGGCCGGTGCGCACCATGGGGTGCAGCAGGCGCTCGGGGTGGTAGGTGCGCTCGGTGTAGCGCGACACCTTGGTGCACAGCGCGCCGTCGGTGTGTCGGTGCTCGGGGTTGCCTTGCACGCGGGTTGCCACACCGTTCTCCACCGTGGTGACTAAGGAGCAGGTGTCGGGGCAATCGTGAGGGCAGGCGCCGCGGATCGTGTGCACGGTCGTGTTCATCGGAAGGAAGTGTTCAAGGTTCGTGGGACAGGCCGATTGGCAGGGCACTTGCTTTACCCTGTGGGGTTCCCAAATCAGCATATCAGGAGTGTTCGCATGCAGCGTCGTGAAGCCTTGTCCCATGTGTGCAAGTTGGTTGGCTCGGGCGCCCTGGCGTCGTGGGGGGGCTCGGCCGGCGCGCAGAGCGCGGCCTTGACCGACACGCGCATCGTGCTGGGGCAATCAGCCCCGTTCACCGGGGCTGCCGTGCAGTTGGGCCTGCAGTTTCACCTGGGTGCGCAGGCGTATTTCGATGTGGTCAATGCCAAGGGCGGGGTCAACGGCCGCACCATCGAGATCAAACGCCTGGACGACGGCTACGAGCCCGAGCGCTGCGCCGCCAACACGCGCCAGCTCATTGCCGACGATGTGTTTGCCCTGTTTGGCTACATCGGCACGCCCACCAGCCTGGCAGCCTTGCCGCTGGCCACCACCGCCAAGCTGCCGTTCTTTGCGCCGTTCACTGGTGCGCAGGCGCTGCGCGATCCGTTCAACCGCTACGCCATCCACGTGCGCGCTTCGTACTTCGACGAGACGGCCGCCATCGTTCGCCAGATCACGTCCACCGGCATCAAGAAGATCGCGGTCTTCTACCAGAACGACGCCTACGGCAAGACCGGTCTGGACGGTGTGACCCGGGCCATGGCCGCCATCAACCTGGAGCCCGCAGCACTGGGCACGGTGGAGCGCAACACGATCGAGGTGGCCCAGGCGGTGAAAGACATCATGGCGCAGAAGCCCGAGGCCATCGTGCAGATCGGGGCGTACAAGGCGGTGGCCACGTTTGTGCGCCAGGCCCGCCGTGCCGGCTTTGGCGGCAACTTCTACAACGTGTCCTTCGTGGGCACGCAGGCGCTCATCGACGAGCTCGGTGCCGAGGCCCGTGGTGTGTCCGTGAGCCAGGTGATGCCCTTTCCCTACACGCCGGCCACCCCGCTGTCGGGCGAGTACCTGGCCACCATCAAGGACAAGCGCGGTGTCGAGCCCAACTACTCCGGCATGGAAGGGTTTGTGGCGGCCAAGGTCTTCACCGAAGCGGTGCGCCGCGCGGGCAAGGCGCTCACGCGCGAGGGTTTCATCAACGCGGTGCAGGGCATGCAGAACGTGAACCTGGGGGGCTTTCCGGTGGACTTCGGGCCCGCGAAGCACACCGGTTCGCGGTTTGTCGAACTCACACTGCTCACCGAGGACGGCCGTATCCGCCGCTGAGCGAGGCCCGGGTGGTCGCGTTGCACCGTTGCATCACATCGGTGCTCTTCGGCGTGGAGACGCGTTGCGCTTGCCTGCCATTGGAAATGAATTCCTTTGTATTTGTTTGAGCCGATCCGGAAGAAATAACTACCCGGTTTGAAGTAACCGGCCGGCGGCTGGTCCGGTCGGGCCGCCGTCGGGGCGAAAACCCACAGATCGTTTGGCCCGATTGCCACCGCAAAGCGTTGCGCTGTAGCCTGTTGAAGTCGGTTGAGAAACACCCCACCGCTTTGGAGGTCCTTGATGCAGTTGCCCGTTCGCCATTGGCTGGCGCTGGCCTTGTTGGCCGGCTTGTCACCCGCCTGGGCTCAGGCCCCCGCTCCGGCAACTGCAGCGCCGGACCCCAAACTGATCCGGCTCGGGCTGATCCTGCCGCTCACCGGCGGCTCGTCCGACATGGGCAACAGCGCGCGCGTGGGCGCGCAGGTGGCGGTGGAAGAGATCAACGCAGTGGGTGGCTACCTCGGGCGCAAGCTGGAGCTGGTGATCCGCGACGACCAGGCCAACAACGACATGGGCCTCAAACACGCCGAGGAACTGGTGCTCACCGAAAAAGTGGCCGCCACCGTGGGCTTCTGCAACACCGGTGTGGCCATGAAGGCGCTTGACGTGTTCCAGAACAACCAGCACTTGCTCATCGTGCCTTGCGCCACCGGCACCGCGATCACCGCCAAGTACCCGGCGGCCGAGAGCTACATCTTTCGCACCTCGGCGCGCGATCAGTTGCAGTCGCAGTTTCTGGTGGCCGACATCGTCAAGCGCAACCTGAAGAAGGTGGCCCTGCTGGTGGACAGCACCGGCTATGGCGACGGCGGCCTGAAAGATCTGGAGGCGGCGCTGCAGGCCGTGGGCCTCAAGCCCCACATCGTCGTGCGCTTCAAGGTGGGGGTGAAAACCCTGGCCGACGAAATGAAGCAGCTCAAGGACTCCGGCGCCGACGCCCTGATCGGCTGGACCGTGGGCCCCGAGCAGGGTGTGATCTCGGCCAGCCGCGCCGCCGCAGGCTGGAACGTGCCGCAGTACGGCCCATGGGGCCTGTCGCACGCTTCTGCCTTTGAAGCGTCCAAGGGTGCTGTCGAGGGCACGTACGTGGTGCAGACCGTGTTGCCCAACACCTTCATGGAGCGCAACAGCACCTTTTTGCGGGGCTACGCCAAGCTGTCGAAAGAGCGCCCCATCGGCTCGATGATGTCGGCCGCTCAGACCTACGACTCGGTGCATCTGCTGCTGCGCGCGATGTTCCTGACCAAGGGCAACATCACCGGCAAGACCCTGAAGCAGTCGCTGGAGAACCTGCAGCAACCCTACCGCGGCGTGGTCACCACCTACGAAAAACCGTTCAGCAGCGCCGACCACGACGCCATCTCCGCCAACATGCTGTGGCTGGGCACCTGGCAAGGCGGTGAACGCACTTACGTCTACAAGGACGATGCCGCCCGCGCCAGCGTGATCCGCCGCAAGGAGTGAGCTGACCCGCCCGATACAGACCTTTCTGTTGACGGGTTTGCCGCTCGTTCGGCGGCGCTGGGTCAGGGTCATGGATACCATGGTGAGTTGTCTTCCCCGCCGCCCTGGCGGCACGCAAAGGTACCCATGAAGCTCATCGATTCCATCCTCACGCAAGCCGCCGGCATCGCGGCCGTGCGCCGAGACATCCATGCCCACCCCGAACTCTGTTTCAAGGAAGTGCGCACCGCCGACGTGGTGGCCTCCAAGCTGACCGAGTGGGGCATTCCGGTGCACCGTGGCATGGGCACCACCGGCGTGGTGGGCATCGTGCACGGCCGCGACGGCGGGGCTTGTGGCCGCGCCATCGGCCTGCGCGCCGACATGGACGCCCTGCCCATGCAGGAGCACAACACCTTCGCCCACGCCAGCCAGCACGCTGGCCAGATGCACGCCTGCGGCCACGACGGCCACACCGCCATGCTGCTCGGCGCCGCGCAACACTTTGCCCAACACCGCAACTTCGACGGCACGGTCTACCTGATCTTCCAGCCGGCCGAAGAGGGCGGCGGCGGCGCGCGCGAGATGATCAAGGACGGCCTGTTCGAGCAGTTCCCGGTGGAGTCGGTGTTCGGTATGCACAACTGGCCCGGCATGGCGGTGGGCACCTTCGCTGCGAGTGCCGGTCCGGTCATGGCGTCGAGCAACGAGTTTCACATCACCATCCGCGGCAAGGGCTCGCACGCTGCGCTGCCCCACAACGGCATCGACCCGGTGCCGGTGGCCTGCCAGATGGTGATGGCCTTCCAGACCATCATCTCGCGCAACAAGAAGCCGGTGGACGCCGGTGTGATCTCGGTCACCATGATCCACACCGGCGAGGCCACCAACGTGGTGCCCGACAGCTGCGTGATCCAGGGCACGGTGCGCACCTTCACCTTTGAGGTGCTCGACATGATCGAGCGCCGCATGCAGGAGGTGGCCGAGCACACCAGCGCGGCCTTCGGCGCCACGGTCGAGTTCCGCTTCAAGCGCAACTACCCGCCCACCATCAACCACGCCGCCGAGACCGCGTTTGCGCGCGAGGTCATGGCCGACATCGTGGGCGCTGATCGCGTGGTGGACCAGGAGCCCACCATGAGCGCGGAAGACTTCGCCTACATGCTGCAGGCGCGCCCCGGTTGCTACGCCTTCATCGCCAACGGCGACGGCGCACACCGCGAAATGGGCCACGGCGGTGGCCCCTGCATGCTGCACAACCCCAGCTACGACTTCAACGACGACCTGATCCCGCTGGGCGCCACCTACTGGGTGCAACTGGCTGAGAAGTGGCTGAGCCGCCCGCGCCCGGGGACAGCGGGTTGATTGCTCCCGCCGACGCTTTTTCGCCGTCGTACGCCCGCGCCCGGGTGCAGTTTCTGGAGGTGGCCGCCAGTGCGGGCATGGCCATCAGCAGCCACAACCATCCGCTGCCCGGCCGCGATGGTGAGGTGCTCGCGATGGACGTGGCGCTCGACGGCGACCCCGCCGCCGAACGCCTGCTCATCGTCAGCAGCGCCTGCCACGGCGTGGAGGGCCATTGCGGTTCGGGTGTGCAGGTGTTTGCCGCGCAAGACGCCGAATGGCGCGAACACGCACGCGCAGCCGGCGTGGCCGTGCTCTACATCCACGCGCTCAATCCGCACGGCTTCTCGTGGGTGCGCCGTGTGACGCACGAGAACGTCGACCTCAACCGCAACTTCCACGACTTCAGCCAGCCACTGCCCGCCAACGAGGCCTACGCAGAGCTGCACGAGCTGCTCTTGCCCGAACAATGGCCGCCCGGCCCGGACAACGCCGCGGCCATCGGCGCTCACATCCAGACCCACGGCCTGGCCCGTTTTCAGGCCGCGGTGTCGCAAGGCCAGCACGCGTTCGCCGACGGCCTGTTTTACGGTGGCATTGAAGCCACCTGGAGCAACCGCACGTTGCGCCAGGTGCTGCGCCGCCATGGGCAGCGTGCCCGCCACCTGGCGTGGATCGACCTGCACACCGGCCTGGGTGAACCCGGTTTGGGTGAGCGCATCTTTGCCAGCCGCGACGACGCGGTGGCGCTGGCGCGTGCCCGCCGCTGGTGGGGCGGCGGTGGCCAGACACCGGTGACGTCCATGCACGACGGCTCGTCCACATCGTCCCCGCTGACCGGTTTGATGTGGAACGTCGCCGATGAAGAGTGCCCGCAGGCGCAGTACACCGGCATAGCCATGGAGTACGGCACGGTGCCGATCAAGGAGGTGATCGACGCGCTGCGAGGGGATCACTGGCTGCACCTGCATCCGGATGCGCCCGAGGCTTTGCGTGCGGCGATCAAGGCGCGGTTGTTGGCGGCTTTTTATGTGGATACGCAAGAGTGGAAGGCGCGGGTGGTGGTGCAGGCGCGGCAGGCTTTGTTTCAGGCTGTTTCTGGGCTTTCTTCTTCTTTGTGATGTTTCTGCTTTCGTGGCGAGCCGGGTCTCGGCCCGGCGGCCGACTCACTTTCTTTTGCAACGCCCAAAAGAAAGTAGCCAAAGAAAAGGCGAGCCGAAGACCGGGACCCTGCGGGCTGCCTTGCGCTGCTCAGCCCGGCCTGACGGCGGGCTCGTTGGCCTGGGTTTCTGTGTGCGGGCCCTCACCCCAGCCCTCTCCCAGAGGGAGAGGGAGTGAATGCGGGAGCCAACTCCCCC
>NZ_JBLYYB010000188.1:0-32038 GCF_048549895.1 Hydrogenophaga sp. | reverse complement strand
TCCTTTATTTCGCTGCGCAGCGCACCCCACGCCCGCGAGCGGCCTGCACCCCTGCACACCACTGTCCACACCCACTTCGCGCGCCAATGAGGTCGGCGGCAGCCGGGCTGACCGGCGCAGCGGCATAAAGGAGGAGCACGGGGCGCAGCCCCGGGCGGGGGACAGCCGCGGAGCCGGTCAGCCCGGTTGCCGGCGACCGGATCAGGCCAACGAAACCAGGCTCAAGCAAACAACGACTTGTGCTGATCCCGCAGCAAATTCTTCTGAACCTTCCCCATCGTGTTCCGAGGCAACTCGTTCACCACAAAACAGCGCTTGGGAATCTTGAAGTTCGCGAGACGTGACTTCAAAGAAGCCAAGACCTGAGCAGCGTCCACCTGCGCACCCGGCTTGGCAATCAACAGCGCCACACCCACCTCGCCAAAGTCGGGGTGCGGCACACCGATCACCGCACTCTCCACCACACCCGGCATCTCGTTGATGTAGCCCTCGATCTCGGCCGGGTACACGTTGTAGCCGCCGGAGATGATCAGGTCCTTGCTGCGGCCCACAATGTTCACGTAGCCGCGCTCGTCGATGCGCCCCACGTCGCCGGTCTTGAAAAAGCCGTCGGCTGTGAACTCTTCGGCCGTCTTTTCCGGCATGCGCCAGTAGCCCTTGAAGATGTTCGGGCCGCGCACCTGGATGCCACCAATCTCGCCGGCTTGTGCCAACTGGCCGTCGTCACCCATCACGCGCAATTCCACGCCCGGCAGCGGGAAACCCACCGTGCCGCCGCGCCGCTCGGTGGCGCCACCATGGCGTGCGTCGGCGTTGCAGGGGTTGGAGGTCAGCATCGCGGTTTCGCTCATGCCGTAGCGCTCCAGGATGGTGTGGCCTGTGCGGGCTTTCCAGTCGTTGAAGGTTTCGATCAACAGCGGTGCCGAGCCCGAGATGAAGAGGCGCATGTGGGCCGCCTGCTGCACCGTGAGCGAAGGCTCGGCCAGCATGCGGGTGTAGAGCGTGGGCACGCCCATGAACACCGTGGCCTCGGAGAACTTTCGGATCGCCAGCTTGGGGTCGAACTTGGACATCCAGAACATCTTGCTGCCGTTGATCAGCGCGCCGTGGATGGCCACGAACAAACCATGCACATGGAAGATCGGCAGCGCATGGATCAGCACGTCGTCGGGCTTCCAGCCCCAGTAGGTTTTGAGCACCTCGGCGTTGCTGCGCAGGTTGTCGTGCGTGAGCATCGCGCCCTTGCTGCGGCCGGTGGTGCCGCTGGTGTACAGAATGGCGGCGAGGTCGTCGTCTGCCCGCACGGCCGGCGTGTGCCGGTCGCTCATGTGGGCCGCGCGCTCCAGCAGGCTGCCGGTGCGGTCGTCACCCAGCGTGAACACATGGCGCGTGCCGGCGGTGAAGGCGATCTTGCTGACCCAACCGAACTGCCCCGGGCTGCACACCACCACCGCAGGCTCGGCGTTGCCGATGAAGTACTCGATCTCGGCGCTCTGGTAGGCGGTGTTGAGCGGCAGAAACACATGGCCTGCACGCAGCGTGGCCAGGTACAGCACCAGCGCTTCGACCGACTTCTCCACCTGCACGGCCACGCGCGAGGCGGGTGGCAGCGCCAGTGAATCGAGCAGGTTGGCCACCATGGCCGAGGCGCGGTCGAGGTCGCGCCACGAATAGCTCAGGCCATCGTCGGTCTCGATCGCCACGCGGTCGAGGTCCTGCGGAAAGGCCGCGCGCAGGGCAGCAAAGAGGTTGGAGTTGCTCATGTTCTGGTCAGCAAAGTGGTGTGACAAAAAATCAGAAGACCGCAGGCCGTTTGGCCAGGAAAGCCGCGATGCCCTCGCGATGCTCCGCGCTGTCGGCGTAACGGTAGGCGCCATCGGCCGTGGCGGAAGTTGCATCTTGCGTGGCCCGCAAAGCCTGTTTGTTCAGCCGCGCGGCCTGGGGCGACAGCGCGCAGATGCGCTGCGCGCGCGCCAGCACGGCGGGTGTGAGCGTGCCGTCGGGCAGCACGGTGTTCAGGAAACCGCGCGCCTTCATCTCGGTGGCGTCGAACACAGCCGCTTCCAGCAACATCTCGCGCGCGGTGGCGGCACCCGCCTCGCGCGCCACCAGCGCGGCCTCGCGCGCTGCCATGGGGAAACCGAGCTTGGCAATCGGCGCGCCAAAGCGCGAGCCGCTGGCTGCCACACGGATGTCGCAACAGCTCGCGATCTCCACGCCCGCGCCCATGCAGTTGCCTTCGATCTGTGCGAGCAGCGGCAGGTCGCACGCGAGCATGGCACCCAGGCCGCCCCACACCTCGTCCTCGTGAAAACCGCGCAGGGCGGTCTCATCAAATCGGAAGTCGGGGTACTCGACGATGTCGCCACCGGCGCAGAAATGACCGCCATCGCCCGCCACGATCACGCAGCGAACGTCGGTTCTGACCTGCAGGCCCTCGAAGACCGTCTTGAGTTCTCGCCACATCGCGCGCGACATGGCGTTGAACTTGCCGGGATTCGACAAGGTCACCCGGGCGAGCAAGCCTTCGATGGCCACCTGAACGCGGCCTGCCACAGAGGTCAAAGCGATCAGTCCAGCTTGGCGCCAGAAGCCTTGACCACCGCCGCCCACTTGCGGATCTCGCCCTTGACGAAGGCGTCGAACTGCGGGCCGCTGATGTTGGCGAACTCGGCGCCCTGGTTGGCCCAGACGGCCTTGGCTTCGTCGGTGCTCACGGCCTTGCGGATCTCTTCGATCGCACGGGCCTGCGCATCGGCCGGCGTGCCCTTGGGCGCCCACACGCCGTACCAGGTGGTCACGTTGTACTCGGGCAGGCCGAGTTCGGCGGCGCACGGCACGTCGGGGAACGCCGCGTTGCGCTTGTTGCCAGAGACCATCAGCGCCTTGATGCGCCCGCCCTTGATGTGGGCCGCAGACGATCCGAGGCCGTCGAACATCATGTCGACCTGGCCGGCAATCAAATCGTTGAGAGCCGGGCCCGCGCCGCGGTAGGGAATGTGGGTGATGAAGGTGTTGGACTGCTGCTTGAACAGCTCGCCCGCGAGGTGGTGCGAGGTGCCGCCACCGGCCGAGCCGTAGTTGAGCTTGCCCGGGTTGGCCTTGACCTGCGCCAGGAACTCCTTGAAGCCCGCGCCCGAAATGTTCTTGGGGTTGACCACCAGCACCTGCGGCACGCTGGCCACCAGGATCAGCGGGATCAGGTCGGTCTCGAGGTTGTAGTCCAGCTTGGGGTACATGCTCGGCGCGATGGTGTGGTGCACCGCACCCATGAAGAGGGTGTAGCCATCGGGCACGGCCTTGGCCGCGATGCCGGCGCCCAGCGTGCCACCGGCGCCACCGCGGTTGTCGATCACCAGGCTCTTGCCGGCGATGCGCGTGAACTGCGCGGCCATGGGGCGGGCAAACGCGTCGGTACCGCCACCGGCAGGGAACGGCACGATCATGGTCACCGGCTTGTTGGGCCAGGTGGACTGGGCGTATGCCCCGGCGCCGTAAACGGCGGCGCCGGCAACGGCCGTGCGCAAGATGTCTCTGCGGTTGAAGTGATGGGTCATGTTTTTTGTCTCCTGTGGTTGTGAAAAGCAACGTCAAAGGTACAGGTCTTCGATCGCTGCGGCTATCGGGATCTTTCCCTGCGCCAGCCAGGCGCGGTGTTTCTCCAGGCGTTTAAGGTCATAGAGGTAATTGACCATCAAACCGTAGGATTGTTTGGAACCTTTGTTGGACGGATCGCCCGCCCAGTTCAGGCGCTCCACACGGGCGCCGTTGCCCAGGTGGAAGCGCGCCACCGGGTCCAGCGGCTTGCCACCCTGCATCTCCTTGCCCAGGTACCGCGCAGCCCATCCCAGCAAAGCCTTGCGCTCCGGCGCGGACTCGGTGAGCTGTTCCAGGTTCTCCCAGCTCTTGAGCAATTCGGCCGGCGCGTTTTTGTTGAGCCAGGCCCGCAGGCCCGGGATGGGCGAGAGCGTCACGAACACCTTGAGCTTGGGAAACTCCTGGTGCAGGGTCTCGACCACGCGCTTGATCAGCGAGTCGCCAAAGCTCACGCCGCGCAAACCGTTCTGTGTGTTGCTGATCGAATAGAAGATGGCGGTGTTGGCCTTGGCGATGTCAACCGGCGCGGCCTCTTCGTCCAGCAGCGGCGTGATGCAGTCGGCCATCTCGTTCATGAGCGCCACTTCCACGAAGATCAACGGCTCTTCGGGCAGGCGCGGGTGAAAGAAGCCGTAGCAGCGGCGGTCGCCATCGAGCCGGTTCTTCACATCGGCCCAACTGCGGATGTCGTGCACCGCTTCGTACTTGATGAGCTTTTCCACCAGCGAGGCCGGCGAGTCCCAGCTGATGCGGCGCAGCTCCAGAAAGCCCACGTCGAACCAGGTGGAGAACATGTACTCCATCTCCACGTCGAGCGCGTGCAGGCGCTTGTCAGCCTTGAGGTGGGGCTGCATTTCCGCGCGCACGTCGACCAGAAAACGGATGCCCTCGGGGTGCGCGCTGAAGCGCTGCAAGATGCGCCGGCGCGGCGACACCGTGGCGCGGCGGTACAGCACTTCGGCCGCGGCTTCGTCGGGCGTGCCCACGGCGGCGGCAAACTGGGTCTGGGCGGCCTTGATCTGCTCGGCGTCGGCCACGAAATGTTCGCTCATCAGCAACCACAGGTCGCGCCGCTCGGGCGGTGTGGCCTTGGCGTACCACGCCATCAGTGCCTGGGCGCGGGCGCCGCCTTCCACCTCGCTGAGCAGCGGATCGACGATGCCCTTGAGCTGGTCGAGCAGGCGGCGCAACTGGCGTGGCGACATGGCTTCGTCGTCGTGCCGCAGCGCGCCCTTGAGCCGTTCCTGCGTCGAGCGCACACCCGCCTTGCCACTGGGGCGCAGCATGGAGGCGCCCTTCTCCAACCATTCAGCCGTGTTCATGCGGTGATCCTCGACGTGTTGCTGCGCGCGAGCTCGCGCAAGGCCACGCGCTGGCGCGTGAGGTGGGTGCGCATGGCGGCTTCGGCGCCTTCGGCATCGCGCGCCTTGATCGCGGCAAACACCGCCATGTGCTCGGAGAGGCTCTGGTCCAGCCGGCCCGGCGCGTGCAGCTGCTGCAGGCGCGCAAGCTTGACGATCTTGCGCAGGTCGCCGATCACCTGCGCCAGCCAGCGGTTGTTGGCCAGCGTGATGATGGCTTCGTGAATCGCGAAGTTGGCCTGGTAGTAGTCGTTGATGCGGCGGTTTTTGGCGCAGCGGTTCAGGCGGTCGTGCATCTGCTCCAGCGTCACCAGATCGGCGTCGGTGGCGTTGCTCGCGGCTTCAAACGCACACCGGCCTTCGAGCAGGGCAATGACGGGAAAGATCTCGTCGAGATCGCGCTCGGTGATCTGGTTGACGAAACACCCGCGGCGCGGCTCGTGGCGCACCAGGCCCTCGGCGGCCAGCACCTTGAGCGCCTCGCGCAGCGGCGTGCGCGAGATCGCCCATTCACCACACAACCCAAGTTCGTCGATGAAGCTGCCGGGCGCCAGCACACCGTCGAAGATGCGCTCGCGCAGCTTGGCGGCCACTTCGTCGTGCAGGGAGTTGAGCACCAGTCGCATGGAAGGGAATCGGTTCGTAATCACCTGTAATTACGGCGAATGATAAAAAATCCCCGGCGCTCTGTACCGGGGATTTACCCTTGCTGGCGATGAGTGGTGACAGATCCGCCGCCGGGCCGCCCCCAGGCGGATCAGTCCCCTCGGGGGGCAGCGACCCGCGAAGCGGTGGAGCGTGGGGGCAGCGACCCTAGGTTCGACGGCCGAACCACCACCACATGAAGGCGCCCGCGCCGATCATGGGCACGCACAGCCACTGCCCCATGCTCATGCCCAGCGAGAGCAGGCCCAGGTGGGCGTCGGGCTCGCGGAAATACTCGGCAATGAAGCGGAACACGCCGTAACCCATGAGGAACACGGCCGACACCTGACCACGCGCACGCGGCTTGCGCGCATAGAGCCAGAGCAGCACGAAGAGCAGCAGGCCTTCGAGCAGGAACTGATAGATCTGCGAGGGGTGGCGCGGCAAGTCACCTGCACCGCGAAACACCATGCCCCAAGGCAACGACGGGTCGGCCACGCGGCCCCAGAGTTCGCCGTTGATGAAGTTGCCCACGCGCCCAGCCGCGAGCCCCGTGGGCACGCACGGCGCCACAAAATCCATGACTTCCATGAACGGGCGTTTGCGACTGTGCGCGTACCAGACCATGGCCAGCATCACGCCGATCAGGCCACCATGAAAACTCATGCCACCCTGCCAGATCGCAAACACCTCCAGCGGGTTGGCCAGGTAATACGCCGGCTTGTAGAACAGGCAGTAGCCGATGCGCCCGCCCGCCACCACGCCGAGCACGCCGAGGAACAGGATGTCTTCCACATCGCGCCGCGTCCACGGCGGGTTGGTGATGCCGGCAAAGGGCTGGTGGCGCAAGCGCAGGTTGGCGAGCCACATGAACAGGCCAAAGGCCGCCAGGTAGGTGAGGCCGTACCAGTGGATGGCCAGCGGGCCGAGCTGCAGGGCGACGGGGTCGATTTGGGGGTGTTGAAGCATCGGGCTATTGTGCCTTTGGCATGTTGCGGGCCGGGGCTGTGGGACTTGCCGCCTGATCCCTGGCGAAACCGATGAAGTGCTCCAGCGCCGGGCTCACGGCATCGGCGCGCCACACCAGGCTGGTTTCACACGCGGGCACCGCCCTGCCCCGTGGCCAGGCCACCGCGCGGTACACCACGCCCGGCCGCTGAAACTGCCGCACGCTCTGCGGCACCCAGGCCATGCCCAGCCCGGCCGACACGAGGTTCACGATGGTCTGCATCTGGATGGCCTCTTGCGCCACCTGCGGCGCACGCCCGGCCGCGTTGTAGAGCGCAAAGATCGCGTCGAAAAGCGACGGCAGGATGCGCCGGGGAAAGATCACCAGCGGCTCGGCCAGCAGGCGTTTGAGCGCGGGACGCTCCTCGGCCGCCAAAAGGTGTGATTCGGGCAGGGCCACCACCAGCGGTTCGCTGGCGATCAGCGCCTGCGCCAGGCCCGGGGCGGTGAAGCCCGGCGAGTGCAGCACAAAGCCGGCGTCCACCTCGCCGCGCGCCAGCAGCTCCAGCTGCACATCGCCCGTGGCCTCGATCAGCTCCAGCGCCACCTGCGGCCACTGCTCGCGAAACGCACGCACCCAGCGCGGCAGCAAATCGAATCCCACGGTGGACACAAAGGCCAGCCGCAGCCGCCCCAGCTCGCCAGCGGCAGCAGCGCGCGCGAGTTCGGGCAAGGCTTGCGCGCGATTGAGCAGCTCTCGTACCTCGGGCAGCAGAGCCGCACCGGCCGGCGTGATCTGCACGCTGCGCTGCGTGCGTTCGAACAGCCGCACGCCGAGCGCAGCTTCCAGCCCGGCGATGGCCTGGGTGAGCGGCGGCTGGGTCATGTGCAGGCGCGCGGCGGCGCGGCCGAAGTGCAGCTCTTCGGCCAACGCCACAAACTGGCGCCACTGGCGCAATTCAATGCGCAGCGATCTGGATGGCTCATTCATATGCCGAGCGTATCAAACGCGGTATCCAAAGCAATTGGAAAGCGGCCGGGGGCTGCCGCATACTTGACGCTCTTTTTCCCACCCCACGAGACAAGACCATGGCCGACAGCAAAACCATCCCGATCAAGCCCATCAACAGCCGCAGCGCCAACATCACGCAAGGCAAGTCGCGCGCGCCCAACCGCTCCATGTACTACGCCATGGGCTACGAGGAAGGCGACTTTGTGAAACCCATGGTGGGCGTGGCCAACGGCCACAGCACCATCACGCCATGCAACTCGGGCCTGCAGAAGCTGGCCGACGCGGCGATTGCGGGCATCGAGGAAGCAGGTGGCAACGCGCAGGTGTTCGGCACGCCGACCATCTCCGACGGCATGGCCATGGGCACCGAAGGCATGAAGTACTCGCTGGTGAGCCGCGAGGTGATCTCCGACTGCATCGAGACCTGCGTGGGCGGTCAGTGGATGGACGGCGTGGTGGTGGTCGGCGGCTGCGACAAGAACATGCCCGGCGGCCTGATGGGCATGCTGCGCGCCAACGTGCCGGCCATCTATGTGTACGGCGGCACCATCCTGCCGGGTCGCTGGAAAGATCAGGACCTCAACATCGTGAGCGTGTTCGAAGCCGTGGGCCAGAACGCTGCCGGCAACCTGAGCGACGCCGACCTGCGCGAGATCGAGATGCGCGCCATCCCCGGCCCGGGCTCGTGCGGCGGCATGTACACCGCCAACACCATGTCCTCGGCGTTCGAGGCACTGGGCATCTCGCTGCCCTACTCCAGCACCATGGCCAACCCGCACGACGAGAAGATGAACTCGGCGAAGGAGTCGGCCAAGGTGCTGATCGAGGCGATCAAGAAGGACATCAAGCCGCGCGATATCGTGACCAAAGAGGCCATCGAAAACGCGGTGGCGGTGATCATGGCCACCGGTGGCTCCACCAACGCCGTGCTGCACTTCCTGGCCATCGCCCACGCGGCCGATGTCGAGTGGACCATCGACGATTTCGAGCGCGTGCGCCAGAAAACCCCGGTGCTGTGCGACCTGAAGCCCAGCGGCAAGTACCTCGCAGTCGACCTGCACAAGGCCGGCGGCATTCCACAAGTGATGAAGGTGTTGCTCAACGCTGGCCTGCTGCACGGCGACTGCCTGACCATCAGCGGCCAGACGATTGCCGAGGTGCTGAAAGACGTGCCCGATGCACCGCGCGCCGACCAGGACGTGATCCGCCCGATCGACAAGCCCATGTACGAGCACGGGCATCTCGCCATCCTGAAAGGCAACCTCAGCCCCGAGGGCGCGGTGGCCAAGATCACCGGCCTGAAGAACCCGGTGATGACCGGCCCTGCACGCGTGTTCGACGACGAGCAGTCGGCGCTGCAGGCGATCCTGGACGGCAAGATCAAGGCGGGTGACGTGATGGTGCTGCGCTACCTCGGCCCCAAGGGCGGCCCGGGCATGCCCGAAATGCTGGCGCCCACCGGCGCGCTGATCGGTGCTGGTCTGGGCGAGAGCGTGGGCCTGATCACCGACGGCCGTTTCAGCGGTGGCACCTGGGGCATGGTGGTGGGCCACGTAGCGCCCGAAGCTGCGGCTGGCGGCACGATTGCTTTTGTCAACGAGGGCGACAGCATCACCATCGACGCACACAAGCTGCTGCTGGAGCTCAACGTGCCCGAGGCCGAGATCGCCAAGCGCCGTGCGGCGTGGACAGCACCGGCACCGCGCTACACGCGTGGCGTGCAGGCCAAGTTCGCGTTCAATGCATCCAGCGCCAGCAAGGGCGCTGTTCTGGACAACTATTGATGGGTTTCAGCGCGAGCGGCGCTTGGTCTTGATGCCGAGGTTCTCGCGCTGTTTGTCGATGCGGTCCTGCTTCTTCTTGTCCATCTTGTCCATCTCGCGGCGTTTGGTGTAACCCGTGGCGTCAGCCCAGGCCCACCACACCGCGGCCAGGGCAAAGGGCGTCAGCACCCACCACCACGAGAGATTCACCGCGAAGCCCACTTCGAGGTACTTCATCAGCATCAAGATCACGCCCAGGATCAGCAAATACATCACACGCTCCAGTAAAGGCCCGACAAAGCACGGCAAGATTCTGTAAGCGATCGTTTCTTCAGACGCCTGCTTCGCTAAACTCCAGACTGTGCTGGTTTCAGCATTCACTCACAAGGACAACCCCATGAAACGCGCTCTCCTGATTATGGCCGCCATGACCACGCTGGCCGCTCCCGCTTTCGCCGACGAAGCCCTGGCCAAGAGCAAGAACTGCATGGCCTGTCACGCGGTGGACAAGAAACTGGTCGGCCCTTCCTACAAGGATGTCGCCGCCAAGTACGCCGGCGATGCCAAGGCGGTCGATGCCCTGGCCACCAAGATCATCAAAGGCGGCTCGGGCGTGTGGGGCGCGATCCCCATGCCTGCGAACACGCAGGTGAGCGAGGCCGAAGCCAAGAAACTGTCGGCCTGGGTTCTCAGCCAGAAATAAGCGCTGCTTTCACCCACAAAAAACCCGCTGGAAAAATCCAGCGGGTTTTTTGTTGCCTGCACGGGACCGAAGTCCCGAGCGGAGGTCAGTTGTTTTCCGACAGCTGATCGAGGATCGCGGGATTCTCCAGGGTGGAGGTGTCTTGTGTGATCGCCTCGCCCTTGGCGATGGAGCGCAGCAGACGCCGCATGATCTTGCCGCTGCGGGTCTTGGGCAAGTTGTCACCGAAGCGGATGTCTTTCGGTTTGGCGATCGGGCCGATTTCCTTGCCCACCCAGTCGCGCAGCACCTTGGCGATGGCCTTGGCTTCTTCGCCGGTGGGGCGCGAGCGCTTGAGCACCACGAAGGCCACGATGGCCTCGCCCGTCAGATCGTCCGGGCGACCCACCACGGCAGCTTCGGCCACCAGGTCGGTCTTGCCCACCAGGGCCGATTCGATCTCCATCGTGCCCATGCGGTGGCCCGACACATTGAGCACGTCGTCGATGCGCCCGGTGATGCGGAAGTAGCCGCGGTCCGCACTGCGCACCGCGCCGTCGCCGGCCAGGTAGTAGCCCTTGAGCTCGTCAGGGAAGTAGCTCTTCTTGAAACGCTCGGGGTCGCCCCAGATGGTGCGGATCATCGAAGGCCAGGGTTTCTTCACCACCAGGATGCCACCCGAGCCGTTGGGCACATCGATACCGGCTTCATCGACGATGGCCGCGGCAATGCCCGGCAGCGGCAGCGTGCACGAGCCCGGCACCAGCGGCGTGGCGCCCGGCAGTGGCGTGATCATGTGGCCACCGGTTTCGGTTTGCCAGAAGGTGTCCACGATGGGGCAGCGCTCGCCGCCCACGTGTTTGTAGTACCACATCCAGGCTTCGGGGTTGATGGGCTCACCCACCGAGCCGAGCAGGCGCAGGCTGGACAGATCGGAGCGCGCCGGGTGCACTTTTTCGTCGCCCTCGGCGGCCTTGATCAGCGAGCGGATCGCCGTGGGTGCGGTGTAGAAGACGGTGCACTTGTGCTTCTCGATCATCTGCCAGAAGCGCCCGGCGTTCGGGTAGGTGGGCACGCCTTCAAACACGATCTGCGTGGCGCCAGCGGCCAGCGGGCCGTAGGCGACGTAGGTGTGGCCGGTGATCCAGCCGATGTCGGCGGTGCACCAGAAGATGTCGTCGGCCTTCAGGTCGAAGGTCCAGTTCATGGTGAGGTTGGCCCACAGCAAGTAGCCGCCGGTGCTGTGCTGCACGCCCTTGGGTTTGCCGGTGGAGCCGGAGGTGTAGAGCACGAACAGCGGGTGTTCTGCGCTCACCATCTCGGCCGGGCACACATCGGACTCGCTGGCCATCACCTCGTGCATGAAGCTGTCGCGCCCGGCCACCATGTTGCAGGCGGTGGGCGTGCGCTGGAACAAGATCACGTTCTTGATGCACTCGCAGCCACCCATGGCGATGCCGTCGTCCACGATGGCCTTGAGCGGCAGCTCCTTGCCGCCGCGCAGCTGGTAGTTGGCGGTGATCACGGCCACGGCGCCGGCGTCCTGAATGCGCTCTTGCAAGGCCTTGGCCGAGAAGCCGCCGAACACCACGCTGTGGGTGGCGCCGATGCGCGCGCAGGCCTGCATGGCCACCACGCCTTCGACCGTCATGGGCATGTAGATGACGACGCGGTCGCCTTTCTTCACGCCGCGCGCCTTGAGCGCATTGGCAAAACGCGAGACCTTGGCCAGCAGTTCCTTGTAGGTGACCTTGGTCACCTCGCCGCCATCGGCTTCAAAGATGATGGCGGTCTTGTTCTCCACCGGCGTGCCCATGTGGCGGTCCAGGCAGTTGTACGAGGCGTTGAGTTCACCGTCTTCGAACCACTTGTAGAACGGCGCATTCGACGAATCCAGCGTTTTGGTGAAGGGCTTGTTCCATGTCAGCGTCTCGCGGGCCAGACGGGCCCAGAAACCTTCGAAGTCCTTGTCGGCCTCGTCGCACAGCGCCTGGTAGGCCGCCATGCCGGAGACACGGGCGGCCTTGACGGTGGCCGCGGTGGGCTCAAAAACGCGGTTTTCGACCAGGGTGGATTCGATGGACGTCGACGGTGCGGACATGGGCAGTCTCCTCGGGTGTTGTGGATTCGGGTCAACCAATGACTGTGGGCACGGGCTCTTACGAGCCACTTACATGGCTCGTTGCCACCCCATTGGGACAGCCTCGCACAGCAGCAGGACATCGGTACAAACCCGGGTCAAACCAGCCCGCCACCCTACAATACAGCGGCTTTGAGGCCGCCCGTCCCGGGCACCCGGCGCATCGCCCCTCCCCCCATGACCGACCCTGTCAACAACCCCACCCCGATCCGCGCCCTGCCCAACCTGATCTTCGCCAGCCGCTGGCTGCAGCTGCCGCTCTACATCGGCCTGATCGCGGCGCAATGTATCTACGTCTTCCACTTCTGGGTGGAGTTGGTGCACCTGGTCGAGGCGGCGTTTGGCAGCCAGGTCGCGCTGGACAAACTGGTCAGCAGCATCGGCTACAAGACCGATGTGCAGCTGACCGGCCTGAACGAAACCGTGATCATGCTGGTGGTGCTGGCGCTGATTGATGTGGTCATGATCTCCAACCTGCTGATCATGGTGATCGTGGGCGGCTACGAGACCTTTGTGAGCCGCATGCACCTGGAAAACCACCCCGACCAGCCCGAGTGGCTCAGCCATGTGAACGCCTCGGTGCTGAAGGTGAAGCTGGCCACGGCCATCATCGGCATCAGCTCCATCCACCTGCTCAAGACCTTCATCAACGCGGCCAACTACACCGAGCAGGTGTTGATGTGGCAGACCATCATCCACGTGGTGTTCCTGCTCAGCGCCATGGCGATTGCGGTGACCGACAAGCTGATGCAGCCGCCCCCGGGCCGCTCGCACTGAAGGCTCAGCGCCCCACCATCTGTTCGGGGCGCACCCATTGGTCGAACTGCTCGGCCGTCACATGGCCTGAAGCCAGGGCCGCTTCGCGCAGGCTGGTGCCTTCCTTGTGGGCCTTCTTGGCGATCTGCGCGGCCTTGTCGTAGCCGATGTGTGGGTTGAGCGCGGTCACCAGCATCAGTGAACGCGAGACCAGCTCTTTGATGCGCTCGCGGTTGGGCTGAATGCCCACGGCGCAGTGGTCGTTGAAACTGCGCATGCCGTCGGCCAGCAGGCGCACGCTCTGCAGGAAGTTGTGCGCCACCATCGGCCGGAACACATTGAGCTCGAAGTTGCCCGAAGCGCCGCCGATGTTGATGGCCACGTCGTTGCCCATCACCTGCGCGCACAGCATGGTGACCGCTTCGCTCTGCGTGGGGTTCACCTTGCCCGGCATGATGGACGAGCCCGGTTCGTTCTCCGGAATGCTCAGTTCGCCGATGCCGCTGCGCGGCCCGCTGGCCAGCCATCGCACGTCGTTGGCGATCTTGTTCATGCTGGCGGCCAGGGTCTTGAGCGCGCCGTGCGCATGCACCAGGGCGTCCACGCTGGCCATGTTTTCGAACTTGTTCGACGCGGTCACGAAGGGCAGACCGGTCAGCCGCGCCAGTTCGGCCGCCACCGCCTCGGCGTAACCCTCGGGCGCATTCAAGCCGGTGCCCACCGCCGTGCCGCCCAACGCGAGTTCGCACAGGTGGGGCAATGCATCGCGCACATGCTTTTCACCGTGTGCGAGCTGCGCCACCCAGCCCGAAATCTCCTGACCCAGCGTGAGCGGTGTGGCGTCCTGCAGGTGTGTGCGGGCGATCTTCACGATGTCGGTGAAATCGGCTGCCTTCTGCGCCAGCGTGGCCCGCAGCGCGTTCAGCGATGGCAGCAGCCGGTGCGTGATCGCGTCCACCGCCGCCACGTGCATGGCGGTCGGAAACACGTCGTTGCTCGACTGGCTGCGGTTCACGTCGTCGTTGGGGTGCACCAGCCGGCCTTCGCCGCGCTGCCCACCCAGCAACTCGCTGGCGCGGTTGGCCAGCACCTCGTTGAGGTTCATGTTGGTCTGCGTGCCCGAGCCGGTCTGCCACACCACCAGCGGGAATTCGGCCTCGTGTTGCCCGGCAATCACCTCGTCGGCCGCGGCAACGATGGCCTGGGTCGTCTGCGCGTCCTGCAAGCCCAGCGCGTGGTTGACCACAGCAGCGGCGCGCTTGACCTGCGCCAGCGCGCGGATGAACTCGCGCGGCAGACGCTCGCCGGAGATGTCGAAGTTGAGCAACGAGCGCTGGGTCTGTGCTCCCCACAAGCGGTCGACCGGTACCGCGATGGGGCCGAAGGTGTCGCGCTCGGTGCGCGTGAGGCTCTGGTTCATGGATCGACTCCTTGCGGCGAGGCGCTGTCGCCATCGATGCTCTTGCGGCGGCGCTTCCACAAGGTGGTGCGCGAAATGCCCAGGCGCCGCGCGGCTTCGGAAACACGCCCACCCGAGAGCGCCAGAGCGCGCTCGATCTGCTCCAGCTCCGCCTGCTCGCGGGCATCGGCCAGGGTGGCGTGAGCGGTCGCATCGAGCCGCTCTTCCGGGAACAGATCGGCAGGCGTGATGTGGTCTGCGTCGACCAGTGCTGCAGCCCGCTCGATGCGGTTGCGCAACTCGCGCACGTTGCCAGGCCAGGTGTGGGCCACCAGCGCGGCGGGTGCAGCGTTGTCCAGACACAGGCCGGGCATGCCGTTGCGCCTGGATGCCTCGCGCACAAACCGTCGCGCCAGCGGCTCGATCTCGTCGGGCCGCTGGCGCAGCGGCGGGATCGTCAGCTCCACCACCGCCAGGCGGAAATACAGGTCTTCGCGAAATGCGCGCTGCGCCATGCGCTCGTTCAGATCGGCGTTCGTCGCGGCGATGATGCGACCGCGAAAACGCAGATCGCTGCGCGCACCCACGCGGCGAAACACGCCGTCTTGCAACACCCGCAGCAGCGCGGTCTGCAGGCGTGTGTCGAGCTCGCCGATCTCGTCGAGGAACAGCGTGCCGTCGCCCGCCTCTTCAAAATGCCCGACGTGCGCGGAGACCGCGCCGGTAAAAGCACCGCGTTCGTGACCGAAGAACTGGCTCTCCATGAGCTCGCGCGC
Organism: Hydrogenophaga sp.; assembly: GCF_048549895.1. Lineage (GTDB taxonomy): Bacteria > Pseudomonadota > Gammaproteobacteria > Burkholderiales > Burkholderiaceae_C > Hydrogenophaga. The sequence goes on along the minus strand of NZ_JBLYYB010000188.1, from coordinate 16,959 downwards.
GATCGCTCCGCAGTTGACCGCCACAAAAGGCTGCCCGGCGCGTGGCGACTGCGCATGCATGTAGCGCGCTGCCACTTCCTTGCCCACGCCGGTCTCGCCGCGCAGCAGCACCGGCAGGTCGCGGGCGGCGAGCCGCTGCAGGTCGCGAGCGAGCCCTTCGGTGGCGGGCGAGAGGCCAAACACCGGCTCGGCGGCAGCGGAAGGTTCTGCGGCAAGCGCGCGGATACGCTCGACCAGGACGTCGACGTCGTAGGGCTTGGTGAGGTAGTCGTCGGCCCCGGCGCGCACCAGCCGCACGGCCTGGCCGATGTCGGCGAACGCGGTGACGAACAGGATGGGGGTGTCGCCCAGGAAAGGCAGGGCGCGGCGGTAGAGGTCTTCACCCGAACCGTCGGGCAGGCGGATGTCGGCCAGCACAAAGGAAGGCCGGCTGGCGCGCAGTGCGGCCATGGCCTGGGCGCAGGTCTCGGTCCAGCGCACCTGGAAGCCTTCAAGGCGCAGACGTTGCGCCACCGCGCCGCCGAGCACACGGTCGTCTTCAATCAGCAGGATGTCGATCATGGGTCCAGAGGCAGGTGCAGGGTGATGTGGGTGCCACCGCTGGAGTGTGCATCGACCGAGACCCGGCCGCGCAACTGCTGCACCAGCCGCACGATCACGGCCACACCCAGTCCGCCCTGCCCGGCCTGGGGTTCTCCACGGACCAGGCTGCGCGCGACCTCGGGTGCCATGCCGGTGCCCTGGTCGATCACTTCGAGCACCAGCGCACGCGTTTCGCGGCGAACGCGCAGACAGACCTCGCCACCGGCACGGGTGGCGCGCACGGCGTTGATCAGCAGGTTGAGCAGCACCTGCCTGACCTCGGTGGCGGCCACGGGCAGCTCGTCCGGCAGGCCGGCCTCGGCCTCCACCCGCACCGTGACGCCGCGCTGCCGCGCATCGGCGGCCACCAGGCGCTGCACATCATGCAGGTCCTGCAGCCCCAGGCTGCGTTCACGACTGCCCGGGCGGTGGGTCGTGAGCGTGGCGTCGACCACGTCGCGCAGGGCCAGCACGCCGCGCTCGATGAAGTCCAGCGCGTCTTGCCGCGCTTCGGGCTGGTCGCCGAACTTGCGCAGCGTCTGGATCGCCGTGACCATGCCGCCCAGCGGATTTCGCACCTCGTGCGCCAGCGTGGCGGCCAGCCGACCCAACACCGCTTCGCGCTCCTGCTCGGACAGCAGACCGAGCATGGCCTCTCGCTCGCGTGCGTCATCGGCCATGCGGTTGACGGCACGCATGAGCCGCGCGGTCTCGGGATCGCTGGCCTCGATGAGATCGGCCGGCAAGGACAGGCCCTGCTGCAGGTGCTGAGTGACCCGTGCCACCGGGCGCTGCATCTGGCGCGCCACCACAAATCCGAGCAAGGCGCAAAGCACGCTGACGACCAGATCAAGCAACACCAGGCCCCAGCGCAGTTGCTCGCGTTCGCGGTTGAAGCCGCTCACATCCAGGTTGGCCAGCACGCGGTTCGAGTCTTCCAGTGTGCGCCAGACCCACACACTCTGATCACCATCGGCCAGTCGCGCGCCGATGCGGGCCGTCAACACGTCTGCGGGCCAGGCGGCCAGGGGAAGACCGGTGCGCTCGGCGCTGGCCAGCGCGCGGCCTTGTGCGTCGAGCACGGCCAGGCGGCGGTCCTCCACGCCCTCGGTCACGGCCAGTGCACGCTCCAGCACGCCCACCATGGCCGGTGCATCACCGGCGCGCAGCGCGGGCAGCAGTGCGGCCGACAGGCCGTCCAGGTACACCTGTCCGATGCTGGCCATTTGCGCCTCGAACTGGCGCGACACGCTTTGCATTGCCACCTGGGTGGTGCCCATGGCGGCAGCAAAGATCATCAAGGCCACCGCCGCCGGCAGGCGCACGGTCAGCGGCAGGCGGCGGTACCAGGCGGCGATCGAGCGGGGAAACGGCATGCTGGCAAGTCGGAAACAAGGGGTGACCCGACCTTACCAGCCAGGTCAGGCCCCGAGAACCCGCAGCGGCACCTCGGCACGCCAGCGCAGGCGCCGCGCCACATCCACCCGCTGATCGAGCACGCCCTGGTCAAACCAGGCCTGGGGTGCAACGGCAACCACGGTGTGAGCACCGGCCAGGGCGTGCAGCAGGCGTCGGGGATGCCCCTCCTCCAGCCGCACCGACCAGCCCAGCCCCGATCTGGCAGCCGCCTGCTCGAAGCGCTGGATCACGTCGGCGGCGCTCTGGCGCGCCTGTGCCAGACGCCGCTCGCGCATGCGCTGCGCGTAGGTCAAACCACCGATGGGCACCGGCCCCACGCGAGCCAGGCGCGGGGCGTCGATGATGGCCACGCCGCAGAGTTCGGCGCCGTGCTGGCGCGCCAGGTCCACCGCCTCCTCGATGGCGCGTGCCATGCAGGGCCCGTCGGTCAAGGCCAGCACCACTCGGCCCACCGTGCGAGGTGCCGCGCCAAAGCGCCCGCGCGGCAGCACCTCGGCCAGGCTGTCCTGCGCGGTGCCGCGCCACAGCGGCGCCCCGCCCACGTACGCTGCGCGGCCCAGCAGATGACCGGCCACGGGTGTGGTGAGCAGCAAAAACACAATGGCCAGCGCCACCTTGATCCAGGTCGAGAGACTGCCCTCGGCCACCGCCACGCCCAGCAGCACCAGACCGCTGCCCACCACACCGGCCTTGGTGGCGGCGTGCATGCGCATGAAGAAGTCCGGCAGACGCAGCACGCCGGCCGATGCCAGCAGGCACACGAGCGCGCCGGAGATGAGCAACAGGGATGCCAGCCAGGCGGTCATGGTGCGTCCTCCTCGCGGATCGAGCCGCGTTCGATGAAAGCGGCAAATGCCACGGTGGCCAGAAAGCCGATCAGCGCCACGCCCAGCGCGATGTCCACAAACGCCGGGGCGTCGGCCACCAGCGCTGCCACGCCGGCGGCGGCCACACCCAGCAGGCTGAGCATGTCCAGTGCCACCACACGGTCGGCTGCGTGCGGCCCCCGCACGATGCGCACACCGGCCAGCACGAGCGACAACAAGAGCAGCGCAGCGGTGGTGGCGAGCACCCAGGTGGGCAGGTTCATGGCCGCTCTCCTTCGCCCAGCGCAGCGCGCACACGGACCTCGAAGCCGTCCACGATCTGCGCCACCGGATCGCCCTCCAGATTCATCACATGGGCATAGAGCACCTTGCGGTCTGAAGAAATGTGCAGGCTGGTGGTGCCCGGCGTGAGGGTGATCATGTTGGCCAGCATGGCAATGCCGGCGTCGCTGCGCACCGTCAGCGGAATGGCCACGATGCCGCTGCGCGCGGCCCGCTGCGGGTGCAGCACCGTGCGCGCCACCTGGTGTACCGAGAGCAGCAGTTCACGCATGAACAGGCCGGCCAGCGCCAGCCAGTTCCACACCGATCGCATCGTCATCATGGAGACGCCTCCTGGCCGAGCACGGCCTTCATGTAGCCATGGGGCACGAGCAACTGGTCGGCTGCGCGCAGGGAAAACTCGACGAAAGGTTCGGTCGCCAGGCCGATGGTGAGCGTGATGGCCGCCAACCCCGCCACCGGCACCAGCATGGCCCAGCGCTTGCGCGGCGCAGCGCGCCATTGCGCTGCCGCCTGGGCAGACAGTGCCGTGGTGGGCGCTTTCCAGAAGGCTTCGTTCCAGATCTTCACCATCGAGTACAGCGTGAGCACGCCCACCGCCAGGGCCACGCCGGCCAGCACGGTGTGGCCCGCATCCAGGCTGGACTTCACCACCATGAACTTGGCCCAGAAACCCGACAACGGAGGCACCCCGGCCAGCGAGAGCGCGGGCACCGCAAACAACAACGCCAGCACGGGCGCACTGCGGTGCAGCCCACCCATGGCCTTGAGGTCGAAGCCGCCACCGGCCACGCGCATGGCACCTGCGATCAGGAACAGGTTGGCCTTCACCACGATGTGGTGGATCACATAGAGCACCGAGCCGGCCAGCGCCAGCGGTGTGGCCACAGCCAGGCCCACCAGCATGTAGCCGATCTGGCTGATGATGTGAAACGACAGGATGCGCCGGATGTCGTAATGCGCCGCCGCGCCCAGCACGCCGGTGACCATGGTGAGCACGGCAACCGCGCCGATGACCGGTCCGGTGTAGCCCGCGTCACCAGTGAACAGCAGCGTGAAGGTGCGCAGGATCGCGTACACGCCCACCTTGGTGAGCAGCGCAGCAAAGATCGCCACCACCGGCGCGCTGGCCGTGTGGTAGGCCGCCGGCAGCCAGAAAAACAGCGGGAACAGCGCCGCCTTGGAGCCGAACGCCAGCAGGAACATCACCGCCAGCGTGGTCACCAGACCCTGGTTGCCCACCCCGGGCAGTGTGCGCGCCAGGTCGGCCAGGTTGAGCGTGCCGGTGAGGCCGTAGAGGAAACCCACCGCGATCAAAAACAGGGTGGTGGCCACCAGGTTGAGCGTGACGTACTTGACCCCGGCATCCAGCTGGGCGCGCGTGCCGCCCACCACCAGCAGGCCGAACGACGAGATCAGCATGATCTCGAACCACACGTAGAGGTTGAACAGGTCGCCCGTGAGGAAGGACCCGCACACGCCCATCAGGAGACCGTGGTAGAGCGGATGAAAGAACGCCCGCTCGCGTTCGCGTGCGCCGTCCACCAGCGCATAGATCGACACCGCCACCGCCATCACGGCCGTCACCAGCACCATGGCGGCGGACAGCAGGTCGGCCACGAAGGTGATGCCGAAAGGCGCGGCCCAGGCGCCAAACTGCGTGGCGAGGATGGTGCCGTCGAACACCGCCGCCAGCAGCGCGATCGCCGCCGCCAGCAAGGCCACGCTGCCGGCCACACTCGCGCAGCGCTGGGTCAGCGGGTGGCCGCGCAGCAGCGCACACAGCGCCAGCGTGAGCAGCGGAATCGCCACCGGCAGGGTCAACAGCAGATGGGTGTTCATCGGGGCTCCGCCTCGCGCATGGCCTCGGTGTCCAGCGTCCCCAGGCGCTGGTGCGCCTGCTCGAAAAGCACCACGGCGTAGGCCACCAGCGCAAACGAGATCACGATGGCCGTGAGGATCAGCGCCTGCGGCAACGGGTTGGCGCTGACTGCCATGAAGGTCTCACCCTCGGGCACCAGCGGCGGCACGCTCGAACCGAGCCTGCCCGCGATGAAGATCGAGAGGTTGGCGCTGTTGCCCAGCAAGAGCAGGCCCAGCACGATGCGCAGCACATTGCGCGACATCAACAGGTAGGCCGCGATGGACGCCATGAAACCGAAGGCCAGCACAAAGAAGAATTCCATCAGTCGTCCAGGTAATGAGAGAGAAACGCCAGCACCGAGCCCAGCACTGCGAGGTACACACCGATGTCGAACAGCAGCGCCGTGCCGATGACGAAACCGCCCTCCCACACCGCCCACTGGTGGGTGAGAAAAGGCTGGCTCAGCAGCAGCCCGGGCAGGCCCGAGGCCAGCGCCAGCAGCAGGCCCACGGCAGCGATGCCACCGGGCGACAGGCGCAGCAAGGCCAGCAGCCTTGCGCGCCCGCGCGGCAGGGCGTGAATGGCAAAACCTGCGGCCGCCATGAGGCCACCCACAAAGCCGCCACCCGGCTCGTTGTGACCGCGCCAGAGCAGGAACAGCGAGAACGCCAGTGCCACCGGCAGCACCAGCCGACCGCACACGCGCAGGATCAGCGGGTTCATGCGGCCTCCTTGTCGTCTGCCTGGCGGGCACGCACGCTGGCAATGACAGCAGCCGCGGCCAGCGCGGCCAGCGCAAGCACGGCAATCTCGCCCAGTGTGTCGAGTGCCCGGAAGTCAACAATGATCACGTTCACCAGGTTGCGTCCGTGCGCCTCGGTCACGCTGACCGCACGGAAGTAGTCGGACAGGCGCGCATCAAACGGCGTCGCCACCACCGCCAGCAACACCAGCGAAGCCGCCACGCCAAAGGCCCCGGCGGCCAGCGCATCGCGGCGCCGCTCTGCGGCACGGCGCGGGTCCACCTCATGAAACGGCATGCGCCCCACGATCGCCAGCAAGATCACGATGGCCAGCGCCTCCACCGAAAACTGAGTGAACGCCAGATCGGGAGCGCCGTGGAACAGGAAAGTCAATGCCACCAGAAAGCCCACCATGCCCGCTGTGACGATGCCGGACATGAAGCTGCGGGCGCGCAGCACAGCGGCAGCGGCCAGCACCATCAGCAGCGGCAGCGCCACCTCGGGTCCGATCTGATCCCGGCGCGGCCACGCCACGGCGACACCACCCCGCAGCCAGAGCGTGAGCAACAGGCACGCGGCCGTGAACGCGAACACCGTGCCCAGGTAACGCCGCAGGCTGCCGGTTTGAATGCGCTGCGTTTGCCACGCAGCCACGCGCTGCAGGCCGACGATGAGGCGGTCGTAGCCAGCGTCCGTGCCCCAGCGATCAATGGCGCCCCGGCCAGCCAGGCCCCGGCGCAGCGCGGGCCACCACACCAGCGCCAGCCCGCCCAGGGCCAGGGTGAGTGCGCTCAGGGCAAGCATGGGTGTGAAGCCATGCCAGAGCGACAGCGCCGGCACCACGGCGCGACCCGCCATGGCGCTGGCGGCGGGGCCCAGCAAGGCGGCGGGCCATTGCGGCACCAGGCCGAACAGCAACCCCAGCAGCGCCAGCACGAGCGGGCCGAACCACAAGGCCATGCCCGGGTCGTGCGGCGCGCCAGGCACCGGCTGCGCTGGCCCGAAGAAGCAGCGCAAGGCCACCACGCCGGCCACCACCACCATGCAGGCGTTTGCAAGCAGGGCCACAGCCACCGCCCACCACGAGCCGCCCAGCGCAGCCTCGTAGATCAACTCTTTGCCAATGAAGCCCACAAATGGCGGCAGACCCGCCATCGACAGCCCGGCCAGCACGGCGACCACCGCTGTCAGCGGCATGGCCCGGGCCAGCCCGCCCAGGCGCGTGGCGTCGCGCGTGCCGGCGGCGTGGTCCACGATGCCGGCCACCATGAACAGGCAGGCCTTGTACAGCGCATGCGCCAGCAGAAAGGTGACCACCGCCGTGGCCGCCATGGGGTGCGGCAACCCGATCAGTGTCACCAGCGTACCCAGCGACACCACGGTGGAGTACGCCAGCACGCGCTTGAGATCGCTGGCACGCAGAGCCAGCACTGTGCCCATGAACATGGTGAGCAGGCCCACCGGCATCAGCAGCGCGCTCCACAGGGCGTGTTCACCCAGCGCCGGGTTCAGCCTTGCCAGCAGGTAAACACCCAGCTTGACCATGGTGGCCGAATGCAGAAAAGCCGACACCGGCGTGGGCGCGGCCATGGCGTTGGCCAGCCAGGCATGCAGCGGTGCCTGTGCGGACTTGGCAAACGCCCCGATGGCCACCAACACGATGATGGCGGGCGCCAGGGGGTGTGCAATCAGCGCCGGCCCCTGGGCCACGATGTCGGTGATGCGCATCGAGCCCGCAGCCAAGCCCAACAGGATGGCGCCCGCCAGCAGCGACAGGCCACCCGCCATCGTGATCAGCAAACCCTGCTGCGCAGCGCGGCGCGCCTGGGGTTTTTCGGGCTCGTAGCCGATCAGCAAAAAGGAGGTGAGGCTGGTCAGCTCCCAGAACACCAGCAGGGCGATCAGGTCGTCGGCCAGCACCGCGCCCAGCATCGCTCCCATGAACAGCGTGAGGAACGCAAAGAAGCGCGGCAGGTCGGCTGCGCCGCGCAAGTAGCTGGCGGCATACAGGTAAATGAAGGTGCCGATGCCGGTGATGAGCAGCGCAAACAACAAGGACAAGCCGTCCAGCCGCAGCGACAGCGCCACGCCCAGGCTCGGTATCCAGGCCTGCTGCTGCAGCACCACCTGCCCGCCCGTGACCTCCGGCCACCAGGACAGGAAGGCCACGAACAGTCCGGCGGGCAGCAGCGCCAGCCAGGGCGCCAGGCCCCGGCGCACCACCACCGGGGCCAACACACCGGCGGCCAGGGTGGAAAAAACAAGGGTGGCAAGCATCACGTCAACGGGTCTCCTGTGCCCGTGGTGGTTTGCAAGCGGCGTACCAGCCCTGCAGCGGGGATCGACCCTTTAAAATCAACGACTTGCGAGAGCGCCTGACCCCGGTGTGTTCAGCTTTTGCAACCGCTGTCCGGTGCCCGTTCACAAAGCTGAACGAGGTGGCTTCGATACACTGGAGAGCATCCCCATCAACCCCATCACAGCCCTCCCCATGACGACCACGATCAAGCGCGACGATCTCGTCGAGAGCATTGCCGCCGCCCTGCAATACATCTCGTACTACCACCCGGCCGACTACATCGCCCATCTCGCCCGCGCCTACGAGCGCGAGCAGAGCGCCGCCGCCAAGGACGCCATTGCGCAGATCCTCACCAACAGCAAGATGAGCGCCATCGGGCACCGTCCGATCTGCCAGGACACCGGCATCGTCAACGTGTTCCTCAAGGTCGGCATGAACGTGAAGCTCGACGGCTTCACCGGCAGCCTGGAAGACGCCATCAACGAAGGCGTGCGCCAGGGCTACAACCACCCCGACAACCAGCTGCGCGCTTCGGTCGTGGCCGACCCGCAGTTCGCGCGCAAGAACACCAAGGACAACACCCCTGCCGTGATCTTCACCGAGCTCGTGCCCGGCGACACGGTGGAAGTGACCGTGGCGGCCAAGGGCGGCGGCAGCGAAAACAAAAGCAAGATGATCATGCTCAACCCCGGCGACTCGGTGGTCGACTGGGTGATGAAGACCGTGCCCACCATGGGCGCCGGCTGGTGCCCGCCGGGCATGCTGGGCATCGGCATTGGCGGCACCGCCGAGAAGGCCGTGCTGATGGCCAAAGAGAGTCTGATGGACGACATCGACATGTACGAGCTGCAAGGCAAGGCTTCCAAAGGCGAGAAGCTCAGCCAGGTGGAAGAGCTGCGGCTGGAGTTGTTTGACAAGGTCAACGCGCTGGGCATCGGCGCGCAGGGTCTGGGTGGCCTCACCACCGTGCTGGACATCAAGATCAAGATGTACCCCACACACGCGGCCAGCAAGCCTGTGGCCATGATCCCCAACTGCGCCGCCACGCGCCACGCGCACTTTGTGCTCGACGGCAGCGGCCCGGTGTACCTGGACGCACCCAGCCTGGACCTGTGGCCCAACGTGAACTGGGTGCCCGACACCCAGAAGAGCCAGCGCGTGGACTTGAACAAACTGACCAAGGCCGAGGTGGCCAGTTGGAAACCCGGCCAGACGCTGCTGCTCAACGGCAAGATGCTCACCGGCCGCGACGCCGCACACAAGCGCATCCAGACCATGCTGGCCCAGGGCGAGAAACTGCCGGTGGACTTCACCAACCGCGTCATCTACTACGTGGGCCCCGTCGACCCGGTGCGCGACGAGGCCGTGGGTCCCGCCGGCCCCACCACCGCCACGCGCATGGACGGCTTCACCGACATGATGCTGGAGCAGACCGGCCTGATCGCCATGATCGGCAAGGCCGAGCGCGGCCCGGTCGCCATCGAGTCCATCAAGCAGCACAAGAGCGCCTACCTCATGGCCGTGGGCGGCGCCGCCTACCTCGTGTCCAAGGCCATCAAGCATGCCAAGGTGGTGGGCTTCGAAGACCTGGGCATGGAAGCCATCTACGAGTTCGACGTGGTCGACATGCCGGTGACGGTGGCGGTGGATTCGGGCGGCACCAGCGCGCACATCACCGGCCCGGCCGAGTGGAAGCAGCGCATCGCCACCGGCGAGTTCAAGGGCATCAGCGTCGCTGCCGCTTGAAAACCGTCGGCGTGTTCGACAGCGGGGTGGGCGGCCTGAGCGTGCTGCGCGCCCTGCTGGCCGAGCTGCCCGGGGTGCGCTTCGTTTACGTGGCCGACAGCGCGCATGCCCCGTACGGCGAGCGCACGGTGGCCGAGATCACCGAGCGATCGGAAAGCATCACCGCCTGGCTGCGCAGTACCCACCACATCGACGCCCTGGTGGTGGCGTGCAACACCGCCACGGCGCTGGCCATCGACAGCCTGCGCGCCACCCACCCCGACCTGCCCATCGTGGGCGTGGAACCCGCACTCAAGCCCGCCGCAGCCACGAGCCAGACGCGCCACATCGGCGTGCTGGCCACGCGCGGCACGCTCAACAGCGAACGTTTTGCGCGCCTGCGCACGCAGCTTGAAAGCACGGCGTCGAGCCCGGTGCATTTCATCTGCCAGCCCTGCGATGGACTGGCCGATGCCATCGAGCGGGGTGACTTGCAAACGCAACAGGCTCTGTGCGAGCGCTACGTTCAAGCGCTTCGCAACCAAGCGCCCGGCGACATGGACACGGTGGTTCTGGGCTGCACGCACTACCCGTTTGCGGCCGATGTTCTGGCGCAGCTGCTGGGGCCGGATGTGGCGTTGGTCGACACGGGCACGGCGGTGGCACGCCGCACCCGCGACGTGTTGAACGTGTCCGACCCGACGAACACGAACGCAACCTCGCCGATGCTGTTTTCCACCGGCGATCCCGCCGCGCTGTCGCAGGCCGCCGAACGGTGGCTCGGGCTGCGGACCCGAGCAGAAAAGTTAGCAGCTTGAGGCGTTCGCTGTCTGAAGCGCCGCCTCCCGGCCCCGCTTCATGTTGACCGGGATCAACAGCACCAGCCCGATCACGAACAGCATGGCGGTGGACCCGATGGCCAGTCGCTGGTTGCCCCCGGTCATCCAGGTGATGGCGCCGTAACTCAGCGGCCCGATGATGCTGGCCACGCGCGTGGCAAAGGTCCACAGGCCGAAGAACTCGGCCAGCTGCCCCGGCGGCGCGAGCATGCCGGCCATGGCACGGCCCGACGACTGGCTGGACCCCATGCAAACGCCCGCAATGGCCGCGGCGTACCAGAAGCCGCCCTTGGTGGTGGTGATGGCCGCGATGATGCAGGTGACCACCCAGCCCACCAGCGTGATGCCCAGCGCCAGCTTGTGGCCCAGGCGGTCCTGCCAGTAACCAAACGCGAACGCGCCCACCATGGCCGCGATGTTGAGCACGAAGATCAGCACCATGGTTTCTTGCTGCACGAAGCCGATCACCTGCTCGGCGTAGATGGCTGCGAGTGTGATCGCCACCGCCACGCCACCCTGGTAGGCCGTGGCGCAGGCCAACAGCCACATGAAATCCTGGTAGCGCCGCGCCTGCTGGAACGTGCTGCGCAGTTGCTCGAACGACTGGCTCCAGGCTGAACCCGTCACGCCTTTGAGAGGTTGCGCACGCTCGCGCAACAAGACCAGCGTGAACATCGACGCCAGGGCGAACACCGCCGCCGTGATGAACATGGTCACCGGTACAAACTCGGCCGCCTTCTGCCCTTGCGCCTGTGCCCACAACACATAGGCCAGGCTCAAGCCCAGGGCCAACATGCCACCGCAGTACCCCAGGCTCCAGCCCCAACCACTCACGCGTCCCATGGCCGCCGGCCTGGCCAGCTCCGGCAGGAAGGCCGCCACCAGCGACTCGCCCCAGGCAAAGAAGACGTTGGACACCACGATCAACACCATGCCCAGCACCACCGCACCCGGCTCCACCCAGGCCAATGCCGCCGTGGCCAGCACACAGCCGGCGGTCGTGATCATCAGGAGCCGCTTCTTTGCGCCATGCTGATCGGCCCAGGCCCCCATGGCCGGTATGGTGAGCATCACGATCAGGTGCGACAGGCTCAGCGCTGCGGTCCAGGCGAACGCAGCCCACTCGGCGCCATCGGCCACCGCACCCACAAAGTAAGCGGCAAACACCGCGGTCAACACCACCGTGGTGTAGCCCGAGTTGGCAAAGTCGAACATCGCCCAACCAAACACCTCGCGCTTGCGCACGCCGGGATTCAGGGCATCGGTGGAAAAGAAAGACATGGACGCTCCGGGCGGCGGATTCGGAGTTCCGCCGTGCAGCGCAGTCTAGTGCCTGGGCATGTCAGGGCCGACAGAGGCCCGACTCGGTCAATGCAAATGACGCGGCTTGCGCGGACCACCGTGGCCCGACTGGCCACCGTAACCCCTCGGTGGTTTGCCCAATTGCATGGAATTCACCAAGGCGTCAAAGCGCTGGGTGAACAGCTTGTCGATCGAGCCCACCACATCGCCCAGCTCGGACGCATCAAAGTGACGCTCCATGATGTGCAACACGTCCTGCACCAGCAGATCGCGCTGCACCTGCATGATGGCCGCCGGCGTGGGGCCCACAAAACACATCAGGAAATCGTCGCGCGCCTCTTCTTCGGAAGACTCGTCTTCTTCGTCGAACTCGGCGTCGTAGAACGACACCTCCAGCGGTGCGCCGGTGGACGCGATGTCGTTGAGACCCATGCAGGCCTCTTCGATCACCTGGCGGAAATCCTCGTCGCCGGGCACGGTCCAGCAGATCTGCAGCACGTGGGACTCAGCATCAAAACGAATGCCCGGCTCATCCTCGTAACTGCTCTCGGCCGCAGCCGCCAACGACTTGGCACCCGCGTAGACCCACAACGGCTTGAGCGCGTCCTGGATCTGGGCAAAGACCACATCGTCGCGCAAAGGCACATCACCATGCACGTGGATCTCGAAGGGCGCGTTGTATCGGGTCATGAAAACTCACTGTACCGGCGAAACCGGAAAAAACCTAGCCTGGTGCCTCGAACCGGGGTCGAACCGGTACGCTCCCTTTCGGGATGGCGGCGGATTTTAAGTCCGCTGTGTCTACCAATTTCACCATCGAGGCCGAGCGTGGATTGTCGCAGGTGACGACACCCCACAAGAGAGTCCGCCGCAAGCACCGGTCGGCTGAAATGAAACAACCCCGGCAACAAACTTGTTGGCGGGGTTGCAGATGATCTGGAGGCGCGATCCGGAGTCGAACCGGACTAACCGGATTTGCAATCCGGGGCATAACCGCTTTGCTATCGCGCCATCAGCGTCGGTGCTGAAAGCACCGATCTGAAAAGGCTACAAAAAAGGGAAGCATAGCTTCCCTTTTTGAATCTGGAGCGGGAAACGAGACTCGAACTCGCGACCTCAACCTTGGCAAGGTTGCGCTCTACCAACTGAGCTATTCCCGCATTTTTCAACACTTTTCAGTGCTGTTCCGCTTGTCTGCCGGAAGCTGAAATTCTAACCTAAAAAACAGGCCTCTTTCAAGCCCCCTCAAATTTTTTGATCAGTGTTTCACCGCGTCCTGCCCGGGCGTGGGCGCACGCGTGGAGGCCGCAGCAATCTGCGCCGCCACCTCTTCGTCGGTCAACGGAACGGGCTGGCGTTCGAGGGCAATCGCCAGCACTTTGTCGATCCATTTGACCGGCACGATTTCCAGACCCTGCTTCACGTTGTCGGGAATGTCGGCGAGGTCCTTGACGTTCTCTTCAGGGATGATCACCGTCTTGATACCGCCACGCAAAGCCGCCAGCAGCTTCTCTTTCAAGCCACCGATGGCCGTGACTTCACCGCGCAAGGTGATCTCGCCCGTCATCGCCACATCGGCACGCACCGGGATGCCGGTGATGGACGACACCAACGCAGTGGTCATGGCAGCGCCTGCGCTCGGACCGTCCTTGGGCGTGGCGCCGTCGGGCACGTGGATGTGGATGTCGCGTTTGTCGAACTGTTCGTCCTTGATGCCCAACATACGGGCGCGGCTGCGCACCACCGTGCGCGCGGCCTCAACCGATTCCTTCATCACGTCGCCCAGCGAACCGGTGCGGGTGATGATGCCCTTGCCCGGCATGATCGCGACTTCGATGGTCAGCAGATCGCCACCCACCTCGGTCCACGCCAGACCGACCACCTGGCCCACTTGGTTCTGCGCCTCGGCACGGCCATAGCTGTACTTGCGCACACCCAGGAAGTCGTTGAGGTTCTCGGCGTCCACCACCACGGTGGGTGTGTACTTCTTGAGCAGCAATCCCTTGACCACCTTGCGGCAGATTTTGGAGAGTTCGCGCTCAAGCGAACGCACACCGGCTTCGCGGGTGTAGTAACGCACGATGTCGCGCACCGCCTCTTCCTTCACCTCCAGCTCGCCCTCTTTCAGGCCGTTGTTCTTGAGCTGTTTGGGCAGCAGGTAGCGCATCGCGATGTTGGTCTTTTCCTCTTCGGTGTAACCCGAGAGACGGATCACTTCCATGCGGTCCAGCAGGGCCGGTGGAATGTTCATCGAATTCGAAGTCGCAACGAACATCACGTCGGAGAGATCGAAGTCGACTTCCACGTAGTGGTCACCAAACGTGTGGTTCTGCTCCGGGTCCAGCACTTCAAGCAAGGCGCTCGACGGGTCGCCGCGGAAGTCGGTGCCCAGCTTGTCGATCTCGTCGAGCAGGAACAGCGGGTTGCGGGTGCCTACCTTGGAGAGGCTCTGCAACACCTTGCCCGGCATGGCACCAATGTAGGTGCGGCGGTGACCCCGAATCTCGGCTTCGTCGCGCATGCCGCCCAGGGCCATGCGAACGTACTTGCGCCCGGTGGCTTTGGCCACCGACTGCCCGAGCGAAGTCTTGCCCACACCGGGTGGACCCACCAGGCACAGGATGGGCGCCTTGACCTTGTCCACGCGCTGTTGAACAGCAAGATACTCAAGGATGCGGTCCTTGACCTTCTCCAGACCGTAGTGGTCTTCGTTGAGCACCGCCTCGGCGTGCGCCAGGTCGTGCTTGATCTTGGTCTTCTTGCTCCAGGGCAGCACCACCAGCGCATCGATATAGTTGCGCACCACGGTGGCCTCTGCCGACATGGGCGACATCAGCTTGAGCTTCTTGAACTCCGCATCGGCCTTCTTGCGCGCTTCGGCGGGCATCTTGGCGGCCTTGATCTTCTTCTCGATCTCTTCGATGTCCGCGCCCTCTTCGCCTTCGCCCAGCTCTTTCTGGATGGCCTTGACCTGTTCGTTCAGGTAAAAGTCGCGCTGGTTCTTTTCCATCTGGCGCTTCACGCGGCCACGGATCTTCTTGTCGACGTTGAGGATGTCGACCTCGCGCTCCAGTTGCTCGAACAGGTTTTCGAGCCGCTTGTTGATCGGGTCGAGGTCGAGCACGACTTGCTTGGACTCGAGCTTGAGCGGCAGGTGCGCGGCGATCGTGTCGGCCAGGCGGCCCGGGTCGTCGATGCTGGAGATCGAGGTCAGGATCTCGGAGGGGATCTTCTTGTTGAGCTTGACGTACTGGTCGAACTGCTGCATCACCGCGCGGCGCAGGGCTTCGAGCTCGTTGGACTGCGTGTCCGCGCGCTCGACCGCCGGGTCGACCGGACTCACGCTGGCGATGAAATGGCTCTCGCCGTCGCGGATGGCCAGCACCTTGGCGCGCTGCACACCTTCCACCAGCACCTTCACGGTGCCGTCGGGCAGCTTCAGCATCTGCAGGATGGTGGCAACGCAGCCCATTTCGAACATGTCGTCGGTTGACGGCTCGTCCTTTGCGGCAGCCTTTTGTGCGACCAGCATGATGCGGCGCTCGGACTCCATGGCTGACTCCAGGGCCTTGATGCTCTTGGGGCGGCCCACGAACAGCGGAATGACCATGTGCGGGAAGACCACCACATCGCGCAGGGGCAGCAGCGGGAGTTCCACCGGGGAGCTGGGGAGAGGAGTTTGTCCGGACATTTCAACCTCGACTAAAACGGGTAACTGGGGTTGGTGCGGGCGATATCAACCGGACGCATCGCTGGGGCACTGCGTGCAGCGCCCGTGGTCGCAGACCTGTTCAGGCCTGCTTGGCCGCCTCGCGGTAAACCAGCAGAGGTGGCTTGTTTTCGTCGATGGTGGACTCGTCCACCACCACCTTCTCGACGTTGTTCATGCTCGGGAGTTCGAACATGGTGTCGATCAATGCGTTTTCGAGAATGGAGCGCAATCCGCGCGCACCGGTCTTGCGGGCCAAGGCCTTGCGGGCGATGGCCTTGAGCGCGGCGGGCCGCACCTCCAGCTCGGCGCCTTCCATGGCCAGCAGGCGGGAGAACTGCTTCACCACCGCGTTCTTGGGTTCGGTGAGGATTTCGACCAACGCGTCTTCGCTGAGTTCCGACAGCGCGGCGATCACCGGCACGCGGCCCACGAGCTCGGGGATCAGGCCGAACTTGATCAGGTCTTCGGGTTCGATTTCCTTGAACGCCTCGGTCAGGCTGCGCTGTTTCTTGCTCTTCACCGTGGCGCCGAAGCCGATGCCCGAAGCCTCGGTGCGGTTCTCGATGATCTTTTCCAGCCCGGCAAACGCGCCGCCACAGATGAACAGGATGTTGGTCGTGTCGACCTGCAGAAAGTCCTGGTTGGGGTGCTTGCGCCCGCCTTGCGGCGGCACGGAAGCCATGGTGCCCTCGATGAGCTTGAGCAAGGCCTGCTGCACGCCTTCGCCCGACACGTCTCGGGTGATGGACGGGTTGTCGGACTTGCGGGTGATCTTGTCGATTTCGTCGATATAGACGATGCCCTGCTGGGCGCGTTCCACGTCGTAATTGCAGCTCTGTAGCAACTTGGCGACGATGTTCTCGACGTCTTCACCCACGTATCCGGCTTCGGTCAGCGTGGTGGCGTCGGCCATCACAAACGGTACGTTGAGCATGCGCGCCATGGTCTGGGCCAGCAGCGTCTTGCCCGAGCCTGTGGGCCCGATCAGCAGGATGTTGCTCTTGGCCAGTTCCACATCGTCCTTGCGGGCCGTTTGTTTGTGGCGCAGGCGCTTGTAGTGGTTGTAGACCGCCACGGCCAGGGCGCGCTTGGCACCCTGCTGACCGATCACGTAGTTGTCGAGGTTGGACTTCAGGTCGGAGGGCGTGGGCACGTCGTCGCCCGCGGCCTTGACCGACTCAAGACCCGGCAACTCGTCACGGATGATGTCGTTGCACAGGTCGATGCACTCGTCGCAAATGAACACCGAGGGGCCGGCGATGAGCTTTTTGACCTCGTGCTGGCTCTTACCGCAGAAGGAGCAGTAGAGCGCTTTTTCGCTGGAGGTCGCTTTTTTGTCGGCCATAGAGGGGCGTCAGGTGGATC
>NZ_JBLYYB010000187.1:0-12906 GCF_048549895.1 Hydrogenophaga sp. | reverse complement strand
GGTTCCGCGTTCGTCGGTGTCGCATCGGTCGCCTCGATGAAGACCACCGAGGAGGTCGCCACCACGGGGCGCAACGTGTCGGCGCGATTCGATCAGGTGATCCAGGCCATGCAGATCGGCGCCAACGAGTACGACCGCGTCGAGGCCGAGAACCAGGCCAACCTGTCCAGCGTCGCCACCCAGGCGTAATCCCCTCACCAACAACAACTTCGAAGGAGAACACCCATGGAGGGTATGCGTTACGACCACGCGAAGATGGCCGACCATGTGGCCGCGCAATCTGGCCTGGTCGCACATCTGAACAGTCTTCAGGAGCAGGCGCTCAACGTCCTGGCCCAGACGCAGGACTTCTGGGCCGACAAGGGCGCCACCGCCTACGCCGAGGCCCAGCGCTCGATCACCCAGGCCTACCAGCAGGTCTTCGAGACCATCAACCGGCACGGCACCGCCACCGGCGGGGCGTCGAGCAACACCGCAGTCGGCGACGCGGCCAACGCCGCCCGGTTCGTCGGCATCTGAGAAGGACTGACCCATGGAAGCGCAGCTGTCGACCACTTCCGAAGGACTGTGGCTGACAGCTGCGCTCTCGGGCGTCACCAGACTTCCTGCGGCGCTGCGTGTCCGGCCCGTGGGCGACACCGAGGCGATGCTGGCCTCCCATCCAGGACTGCAGGCGCTCGAGGAGGCCGGCGTGTGCCAGGGTCGAACGCTCGACCCTGATGTGCAGGAATGGCTTTGGACACTGGGTCGATGCGATGTCGATGTCTCGATCACGGTCTCCCGGCCGGACGAGCGATCCGAGCGCCTCACCGGCCCCCCGGAACTTTTCAAGCCGCCGGCGGATCCGCTCAAAGAACCCCTCGCCGCAGCGGAAGCGCTACGCGCATGGCGCGCACACCAATCTGCCGATCGCACAGCGGTTCTCTGTCGCCGTGACGGCAAATGGGTTGTCGCAGCGCGCGTGTGGCGAAGCTCACGCAAGGCGTTCGTTTTGAAGAAGCCTTTGAGTGTCTTGTAAAGTCCCTGAGTGCTCAGCGCAAGCGCTCGGCCGGTGGTAGCTTGCGTTGATTTGGCGGTTTTGTCCTTACTAGCGGGAGCCGACTCAAGCACTCCGACCATAGGGCGCTCTATCCTGAATGCCAGCAGGCGAGGGCTTGCTTCGCCTTCGCGTAACGCTATTGCAGTCTCCACATCACGATGGTGTTCGTTAATCAGCTGGTACACGGTCGAGCTGATCTGCACGGAGCGCACCTTTCTCCCCTTGCCGACCACACGCAGCGAAAACTCGTTTGGTGACGTTTCGCCATCAACCTCAGCAGGTTGCATGTGTTTGACCGAAGCGTGTGCGAGTTCTTCCAGCCGCATACCCGTAGTGAGGAGTACGTTGAGGATGAGCTTGAGCCTGCGCGTGCGTGCACCTGGCAGGGCAGGGGTGGGCGCTTCGATGTCGTCATCCTCATCATCCGCTTCGTCGGGATCTGGCTGTGAGTAGCGTGCAGCAGAGCGCACCAACAGATCCCGCACCCAGTCTATGTCGCTCTGATTGAGTGAGCGCGACGTGTCCATGGACCGCTCAACAGTCGCCTCAGATTTAAGGGACGCCATTGGGTTGCCAGTGAGGTATGCCCCTTTAAGGAGCGCCTCCATCATCACCTTGATGACAGTCAGTGCGTAGGCCTGGTTCCGTTGGTCGATCTGGCCACGCCACGGACGCCAGCGCGGGTCTTCGCGCGTCACGCGCGCGGTGCTGATGTATGCCGCAGGGATCGCTCGAAGAAACAGCTGATAACCCATTGCATGCGCCACGCTGACGCTCGATATGGCCACTTGCGCTTCACACAGGCACCAGACGTAGAAGCGCTCGACTTCTCGGCGGTAGGCCTCAAACGTGCGCTTCTTTTTCGCTGTGAGGTAGGTTCCGAGCCAGAGGCGGATGGCCTCCATATCGTTGTGTGCGCCCCAGTGATTTGGACCGGTGTTGCGGAACATCCCTTTGCTCCCATCGAGCGCCACGGGTACACGCAGCATCTCCAGTGGGGCGATGCCCTCCCGCTGGATCAGTTGTTCCCCAGCCACTGCAGCGACCTTGCTCCCCTCCGCGTACTCAAGCTTTGCAATTTCCGGCGCCCGCTCCAAGGGTACAAGGGCGGTTTTTAACGGCTTGTACGGCCGCCAGGCTGCGCCCGAGCGGTTGATGTGCCCGAGGGTGGCAGCATGGTCGCCAAGCCATGCCTCGATCCTCTTGGCCCGCACTGGGCCGATGCGGCCGATCTGGCGGTACCAGTTTCGTCCTGCAAAGCTGATGAATCGCACGAGCTGGCGCAAGTCCAAGATGTTTGCGTCTGCTAGCGCTTTGTTCACGGATGCGGCCAGCCAAATCGAGGTTTTTGCATCTGGCCTGGGCAGGTATGCGAGTACCGTCTGCAGCTCGTTGAGCGCCTTCACCTTGCTGTCGATCAGGGTCGATCGACTGACCTCCTGTGTCTGCTCGACGCTCACCTTGATGTCGTTGTCGACCAAGTACGCCTGGAACGCCTCGGGCAACTCCTTCTCGGTGAACTGGTCCTCAGGCAGGTTCTCGTACCAGCGCTGGTAGATCGCTTCGAGGTTGTCTCGCTCATCCTTGTCTGCCATCGCCGAGGGCAGAGGGGTGTTCAGGACCTTGGCCGCGCGTTGAAGGCTCTTGTCTTCGGAAAGATTGGCCGCCTGCTGGATGCGCCCTTCAAGGTAGTCGAAACGTGCGTTGATGGTCAGCCCGTGTGGGATGACAGGGTTGCCGCGCTGGTCGAAATGGATGTTGGCGTAGAAGCGCAGGAACGAGTCCTGGGCCGACAGGCCGTTGAAGACGCCCCGCACGAAGGAGAAGTCCTCCAGCGTGAGCTCGTTCAAGGTGTTGAAGGTGGCCACACGAAAACCCACTGGCCGCCCGGGTGGCCCTGCAGGTGCCTTTGGCGTTGTTGGCGCAGCGCTCTTGCGGGGTCGCCCGCGGCCGCGCTTGATCACGGTGAGGTCGGGCGCCTCCGGGAGCATCACGGTGCCATTGGGAGGGGTGCTGTGTTCAGCTGGCTCGTCGTGCATAGGTGCTCCTGCGGAGTTGTCGTTCTGAGTGCTTGCGGGGTGTGCCCGGCTACTGGGGCGTGACACGGTCGATGAGCCCAGCCTGGAGCGCGTCCCGTGCGAACTCATTGATCAGCGTTTGCCGCCGGTGCACCTTAGCCTCAGCAGTGGCATAGACCGTTTCGCGTTGATGCGGTGCCCACGTGCTCACGGCATGCAGCCATTGGTCAATGTCTCGAACTTCGACAAGGACTTCGGCGGCCTTGCGACGCCACAGCGCCCTTTGCGCCTCAGGCATGGTCTGCAGAGCGCGGCGAACCGGCTCCATGGGTTCCAGGAAGGCGTCCACATCTGCGGAATAGGGCAGGGGGAGGGCAGGCGATTCGGTGGGTGCTGAGATGCTTGTTGCGCTGCGCGTGTTGCGCCGCTTCTTGAAACCTCGCTCTCCGTAGATGTCGAAGAGTGTGCCGCCCACCACCACCGTCAGCAACAAGAGGCCTGCTGCCTCCACCAGGTCGATCATGGTGTGCTTCGCATGCGTGGTTCACCATTGGGTGAGATTGCAATGGTGCGTAAGTGGTTGATTTTCAAGGGAATCTCAGGTGGAGTTCAAAACTGGATGAAACACGCTGGGCGTTCCAATGCTGTGGTTTTATACAGTTCAGGTGCGGGAAAGGATAGACACGCCAAAAGCGTTTTTTTGTGTATGTTACTTTATCGGGTGCTTAATGCTAGTTAGTATTCCGCAGTCCGTAACCTCAATAAATACGGTTCTCAGCAATTTAGTACTAAGGAAGTAGCGCCTGCACGAAACTCTCCTTCCCGTGAAAGAAAGTTGATCGTCCGGGACTTCGCTGGGCCGGCGTAGGGTTCTCAGAAGACTTGCAAACCCTACCCAACGAATCATGGTGTTTTGCACTCCTACTGAAAATCGCAGCTGGCGGGTACCCGTCCGGCGAAAGAAAGTTGAACTGGTCAATGAAAGAAAGTTGAACTGCCGCCCGCCTCAACTGCACCCCACTGTGTCGGGTTTAGCAGCCGTCCACCGCTCAAAAACTGGACAAACTTGGGGAAAAGCAACTTTGCGACGCCAAAGATTGGCCTTGGGTGCCCATGAGCGCCTGGTCGGCTGACAGGGCAGTGGTCACAAAGTGAGATGGATCTCCGTACCGTGCGAGGCACCGGGTTGAATTGACCCAGCGGAGCATCACGTCCATCGAAGTACGACATCGCCGGTTCACGATGGCGGTCCCACAGGCGAAAAAAAAGGACTCCCGCCTGGGGAGTCCTTTGGGATGGAGTCGGCGCTGATTACAGCGCGGCGTCCTTGACCTTCTTGAAGAAGCGGGCCTTGACCTTGACCGATGCGGGCTTGGCAGCAAACATTCGCTCGACCTTGGTGAACGGGTCAACACCTTTGCGGGCCTTCTTGGCCGGCACATGGGTGGCCGCGACTTTGAAAACGCCTGGCCACGTGAAAGCGCCTGCGCCCTTCTTGGAGATGGAGGCGAGCATGGTGGCCTCAAGCGAGCCCAACACTGCTTTCACGGTCTTGGCATCGGCGCCGGAAGCTTGCACCAGGTGGGCCACCAGGCTGGTCTTGTTGAAGGTTTCCTTGATGGGCTTGTTCACGCCCACTGGCTTCGCCGCGACTTTCTTTGGCGCCGCCTTGGCGACGGTTTTCTTCGGTGCTGCCTTGGGGGCCGCTTTCTTTGCAGTTGCCATTGTTTTCTTGCTCCAGATTTTGAGAATGAATCACCGCGCAAGCCGCGCGGCACCTGGAGTTTAGGGGGGCAGCGCGTGTTTCTTCGCTGGGAAATGGCTCTTTTTCACCCGTAGACCCACGAAATGCAGCAGGGCAGGGCCATTCACACGACGCCTCGCGCGTGTACCGGTACAGATATGAATGTCGCTCGCACCGCTGTCGTGGTCCTAAAAGCCGTAGCCGTCTTCTCTCCAAGCCTTGAGGACGCGGTAGTCATGCTCGGGGAGAACGATCAATCCGTCCTCTGCGTCTGCGACCACGCGCTTGCCGGAGCCATCACCAACCAGGTTGCCGTGGAGCATGTAGAAGTACCAACCGAACGGCACTTTGACGCGGCGATCGAGCGTTTGCAGCTTGCCGAAGTGGGTGTAGGTATCGCCCTTGGAAGCGTCGATCCTCGCAATCTTCTGAGGGAACGTCCACATCGGCACAAGGCCCAGGGCGCGATTTTTGTTGGTGGGGTCTGTCCAGTCAGAGAGTTGCATCACCCAGTGTTCACACAGGCGAGCGCCGCTGCGGCCGGCACTTGAGTTCTTCCAGTCGTTGAACAGCCGACGCGATTTGTGTGGGTGGCGGTCCCAGCCAGGAAACAGTTCGGAGTGAGTCTTGACCTCGCCCGTTTGGGCGCCATCGAGCGGGGCAATACTCCCAGTCACCTTGTAAGTTCGCTGGTGGAGCAGCTTTCGAACTTGAGCGTCGATTGCCTCTGCTTCGGCCACGAAGGCGTCTACGTCAACCACCGCCTCCAGCATATAGGCCGGTGGACGAACACGCGACCGGTCGCCAGTTGGTACCGGGTCACCCTCCACCGCGTCCAACAGGTCCGCCAAATTTGCGGGCGTGCGCCAGACGTACTTGTCAAATGCCCTTGCATCGATGAACTCATCCTCTTGGCGGATGGCAACCTGGACGAATGCTGCGGGGTTGTCCGTGCCTTTGTCATGGACCAGGTAGATCTTGGTGAGCTGGCATTTGCTCAAAAGGTACTTGGCATCGAGAAGCCTCGTGAAGGTCTTTGATGCATCACCCGCATCCAACGCGAGCTGTTCCTTTATCCACACTTGGTGGTCTTCATGAACCACGGCGCCGTTGCTGGCCAGTACCTTGCGGCGAACCAGGTAGTGGCCATCGTCTCCGCCCCGTGTTGTCGCCAGCTTCGCGTCAGAAAGCTGGCCGAAGGCACGCAGGCAAGAGATCAGTGCACGGTGCGTCGGCTCCGGCACACAGGCAGCTACAGCTTGCGCGAGCCCTGGGACATCGACCTCATATCCGTTGGGCGCTTTCATGAGCGGACGACCTTTGGCTCGACTGCGCGCTGAGTAGACAGGTGTGGTGAGTG
Source organism: Hydrogenophaga sp. (assembly GCF_048549895.1). GTDB lineage: Bacteria > Pseudomonadota > Gammaproteobacteria > Burkholderiales > Burkholderiaceae_C > Hydrogenophaga. The sequence goes on along the minus strand of NZ_JBLYYB010000187.1, from coordinate 6,745 downwards.
GTGAAGATCCATGGGCGCCATTGTGATTCAGCTTTTGCAGACCTTCGAGCATGAAAGCGTCGGAGGGGGCCCGGAGTGGCTCTACGAATGGAAAACCCTCTGTTGGGTGTGCGATCGGCGGGTTCGGCGCAATTACTGTAGCCCGACTGGCCGTCCCCTTCACACCCACCCAGGCCCTTGAAATGGCGAGGTCTGTGCGTAGGATGAATTTGGTCTGCCCATCAAACCTTTGAACTTCAATCCTGAAAACCGCCACATGAACGAAACCACCATACGCACTTCCAACGGCACCACGATCGCCGCATTCTCAGTCGGCGGGACTGTCATGTCAGCGGAAATTCGCACCGAGTTCAGCACGGTGCGAGACCGCGACACTCACATTGGCAATGGAAAGATGCTGCCGGGTCAGGTGTACAACGAAGCGTCGACGGTCCAGGACGTTTGGATCAGGACCGAAGACGGCAAAGAAATGAAGCTGGCCTTCCAGCCCTTGGGGTTGGCGATGCGTGCAGGGCATGCTGTTGTGTTCATGTGCGGCAAAGACGACAAGGGTCAAACCTGGTGCCTGGGGGCGCGCAACCTCGCCACGGGAGAGATCAAGACCTCGAGCTCTTTTGCAAAGAAGATGGCTGGCGATGCCGGTGCAAAAGGTGGACCGAAACTGCCTTTCAGCGCTTGGTGGATCCAGCTTCCCGCGCTGTTGTTCGCTGCGTTTGTCTTCAGCAACATGGAGGGTGGCCGCTACTGGATGATGTACTTTCTTTCAACGGTGTTCTGGGGCGGTATTGGCTTGCTGGTCATCCACATCTGGAGGTTGTCCAAACGCGCGGAAACGGTGGGCAAAGAAGTGATCGTCATCGTGCGTGAACGTCTCGAAGCGCTCCCCGCTCGCTGAAAATGAATCGGCGCTGCATTGGGACAAAGCCGGTGCCATCTTCATGATTCCACGGCCGGGAGTCCGCGGGCAATTGAGATATATTTGGCGCAGGCCATGTCGAGGCCTGCTGCCCCACCGCCGGCTAACCCAGAGAGGGACGACATCACAACCTCCGAATTCCACCCATGGCGGAATGCGGCAGTGGGGCACCGTACCGAATTCCGCCTTGATGGAGTTCTGTTCTCATGAAATTTATCCCGACAACGCCAGCCGACGTTGAAAAGCTGAAGGCGCGCGCGAAAGTCCTCAAACGCCGGCACAACATCAAGCATCGAGAGGCGCTTGAACGAGCCTCACGCGAGGCTGGCTATGCCCACTGGCATCACGTGTCCATCTGCCAAGCTGAATCCGAGCGCGCGGTGATGGGCGCTTCACTCGCCTTTCTGTGCAGCAGCATCCAAAAGGACGCGATTAAGGGCGAGACCCACTACATAGGCGACCCGTGGCCACTGCGTTTCGTGGTCTTTGCCAACGGATCGAAAGACGCGGCCCTGCTGGACATCACCGCGCGTCAAGCCTTGATTCTGGTCGAGGGGGGCCAGGAGAGAGAGTTCAGCATCAACGAGGATGGGCCACTGCCGGTCATTGCTTGGCATGGCCGCTTCGAGGTGGAGTCCGACGTGGTTGTCATCACCCAAGACCCCACTGGCGCCTCCGTACGCATGTCGGTCGATCCTGCTGCGCTGCTTGACGCCATCGACCGATCATCTGCGCGGGAGGGCGACGACGAGGATGACGGCCTTTTCGTGCACGACATGGACGAACCTGCCAGTGGCGAGCTGCTTGAGATGGTGCTGAACGGTACAGGCCTGGTGCCCATCACCGCAGAGATCGCGCAATCTCTCGTGGACTCGGGCTACACCAGCGAACAGGTCGCTGAGGCGACCGCCGCAGGGGCGCAGTACTCGCCATCGCGGCATTCCATCTTCTATCCCCCGGAGAGTTCCTTTTAGAGGCGTTCTGGAGGCGATGGTTGGTGGCTTGTAGAAAAGCGAAAAGGCCCCAATCCGCTAGGGATTGAGGCCTTTCCATGTTCACGCTCAGTGGATGGTCTTCTTCGAGAACAGGGCTGCAACTTGGCGGCTCTGACCGTAGAGGAAGACTTCCAGTTTCTCGCGCACCCAGCCCGGCAGGGAGGGAGCATCGAGCGCCTGGACCAGCACCATGCGGTGCCCCTTGTCCATCACGGCGTCGAACAAGGCCTGCACTGACTCTTCACCACCGTGGTCGATGGCAAGGTCAATGGCACGGCCTGGTTTCTCGGCAAGCGACTTCACGATGAAGTCCATGTGGTCGAGGGCAGAAGCGTAGTCGGTTTCGTATGCGGCGTTCATCATGTCAATCTCCATTAAAGGGAAAGAAAGACAGGTTCCACATACGGTCCCGAAGGGAACCTGTGGTTCCCGTCCGGGTGGGTTTACGTTCGGCAGTTGCCGACTGCTTAGAGCGAGCTCTGAAGTGACTTCATTTCAACAGGGTGCGGCTGTTCTGTCAGGCCATGTGGGTCAGTTTCCGACCCATGACGCAACTTTTTTTTCAAGAAATGGTCAATGAGAAGGAAGGGCTCACGGCGCGAACCGCCTTGCGGGCTTTTGAGCGGTTTCTAGGAGTCCGTCGGGCTTTGCAGTCTTCCGGACGATGACGCCATCCGACACAATCGTGGCAGTCCAAACAAGAAGGCGAACCCATGAGCCGATTCGTTCCCGTTGACCGAGACACTGCGTACCTGTTGCCGCCGTCGGTGGATGAATGGTTGCCCAGTGATCACCTGGCGCGCTTCGTGGTCGAAGTCATCGAGCAGCTCGATCTGAGCGAACTGACGCGCCAATACGCGGGCCGAGGCTCGGCCGCACACCACCCGGCGGTGCTGCTGGGCCTGCTGATCTACGGCTACGCCAACGGCGTGCACTCCAGCCGCAAGATCGAGCGCGCGAGCTACGACTCGGTGGCGTTTCGCTACGTGGCGGCCAACACCCATCCAGACCACGACACGCTGGCCACATTCCGCCGCCGCTTCCTGAAGGAGGTGGAGGCGCTGTTCGTGCAGGTGCTGGTGCTGGCGCGCGAGATGAAGCTGCTCAAGCTCGGGCACATCGCGCTGGATGGCACCAAGATCGGCGCCAACGCCAGCAAGCACAAGGCCCTGTCCTGGGCGCACGCCAACAAGATCGAGGCGCAGTTGCGGCGGGAAGTGCAGACCCTGCTGGCGCTGGCGGAGAAAAGCGACCGCGCGGCGATCCCCGATGGCATGGATGTGCCGGCAGAGATTGCCCGGCGCGAAGACCGCTTGAGCGCCATTGCGCAGGCCAAGGCCAAGATCGAGCAGCGCGCGGGCGAGCGCCATCAGGGCGAGCAGCAGGAGTACGAGGCCAAGAGCGCCAAGCGCAAAGCCCAGCGCGATGCCGGCAAGAAGCCCCGCGGCAAGGACCCCGAGGCGCCGCAGGCCGGCCCCAAGGACGCCGACCAGGTCAACCTCACGGATGAAGAGTCGCGAATCATGCCCGTCTCGGGAGGGGGCTTCGAGCAAAGCTACAACGCGCAAGCCGGCGTGGACACCGACACGATGATGGTGATCACCGCGCACGTCACGCAGGCTTGCAACGACAAGCGAGAAGTCGTGCCCACGCTGGAGCAGATCCGATCGCTGCCTGCGGTGCTGGGCGAGGTGAAGTCGCTGATCACGGACAACGGCTTCTTCAGTCAGGCCAACGTGATCGCCTGCAACGACGCCGGAGTCGAACCGCTGCTGGCGCTCAAGAGAGAGTCGCATCACACGCCGCTCGCGCAGCGCTTTGCACCCGATGCACCGCAGCCCCAGTCGACGGACCCGGTGGTGCAGATGGCACACCGACTGGGCACGCAAGCAGGGAGGACGTTGTACGGCCGGCGCAAGCAGACGGTAGAGCCGGTGTTCGGCATCATCAAGAGGGTGATGGGCTGGCGCCAGATGAGCATGCGCGGGCTGGCCAAGGCCCAGGGCGAATGGAGCTTGGTGACCATGGCCTGGAACATCAAGCGCATGCACGTCTTGCGAGCAGCTTGAGGGAAAAAGTGCGCCTCGATCACCCCAAAACCGAGTCCCTGGACGGCTCGATGCGCTCTCACGGGGGCTCGCCATCCATCGAGAGCACTCACTCAGCGCAATGCCGTCCAAAAAAACGCCTCGCACCGATTATTTGAATTCGCTTGGGCTCAAGTCCGACGGACTCCTAGGACGTTGCGCAATGGCAAGCAGTCGCGATACCGACGATGCTTGACGTAGCAGTTCCTCTTGGGTGTCGGCAATAACCACTACGACGCCATTCAGCCAGGTCGCCCCGCCGCCTGGCTTTTTTTTGCCAAGCTGCGTGAGAGTGCGATGACCTGCACCGGTCGCCATAGGAATCTCAACAGGCCCGATCGCGTTGCAGCGCACACGAGCCTCGGATAGCATTCATCCGTCTTGGGCGCATGTCCAGAACGCGGCCTCGCGGTCGCCATCAACTTTTTGCCCCAACGCGGGCTTCAACCCAACCGGGAACCTCTCCCGGTGGGGCGCGTGGTTTCCGGTCCTTTTCTTTCTTAGGACTCCCATGGAAACCATTTTGAAAAACAACGAGCAGATCTCTGGCGACACGGTGCGTGCGCAGATCAACGAGCGGTCCTTCATGCGCAACATGGAGCACATGTTTTCGTCCAGCTTCTCCGTGATTGGTGAGCTGCTGCAGAACGGTCGTCGGGCCGAGGCAACGACCATTGATGTCAAACTCGATGCCAAAACGCGCAAACTGACGATCTCTGACAACGGCATCGGCATCCAGAGCTTCGCCAAACTGCTCGACTTGGCCACCAGTGGCTGGACGGCAGAACAGGTGCAGCTGACGGAGAAGCCGTTCGGCATGGGCTTCTTCAGTGTGGTCTTCGCAGCCGAGCGCGTGGTGGTCACATCGCGTGGGCAGCAGCTTGACTTCACCCGCGAAGACATCATCGAAGGCCGCCAGCTGAGGGTGCGCGAGCATGGGGAACAACCGCTCAACGGAATCACCACGGTGATCGAGTTGTGCAACGTCAGCGAGAAGCTGCTGCCTGTCAGTGGTTCAGTCGATCAGTTCGAGCGCAATCTCAAAGAACTGGTGGCCGGTTTCCCGGTGGACGTGGTGTTCAACACCGTACTGCTGCCCCGTCCGAACCGGATGGACCTCAAGGACGGCAAGTGGGTGATGACGGGCATGGGCCCGGTGAGCATTCAAGGCATCCACCGCGGCACCACGCTGGCTCAGCCCGCTCACAACACCAACGTGCGCATGTACCTGCAGGGTTTGCCCATCGAGCAAAAGCGCTTGTCTTTTCCTGGAGCAGAGGCACCCTACATCGTCCACCTGGACAGTGCGCAGTTCACTGCGCAGATGCCGGATCGCACGCATCTGTTCAATTCCGACGAGCAGATGAAAACCATAACCGCCAAGTTCAACAGCCTGGTGGTCGATTTCCTGCATGCGCAAAAGCGGGAACTGTCGCCTCGTGAGTTTGTGAAGGCGTACTGGGACGATGCTGCTCGTTTTGGCGTGCGGCACCTGTTCAACGACGTGCCATTCGTGCCCTGCACACTGTTCCAAACGGTGAGTGAGGTTCGGATCCCCCACGCCGGCGCCGACGTGCACACGACCTTGAGCTACCACGACAAGGACACTGTGATCTCACGCGAGCAGCTGCTCGAGTTGGAACAGGGTGTCTGGATGGACGTGTGCACTTCGGTCGACGATGAACACTGGGCGGCTACAGCTCTTGCTGTCATGCAGAAGCTTCAGACCTACTGCGTGGACTCACATGACGTGCACCAGGACCATTGGATCAACGCGATCGCGCACCGGTACACCGACATGACGTTCCAGGTCAACGTGGAAGGGATGTCCGAGCGCATGCAGTCTTTCACCTGGAGCGACCGCACTGCGGACATTCGGATGGCAACGTCCTGCGAGGTGAAGATTCGCTCGCTGGCTGACAATGCGTTCGAGTTGAACGTGAAGCTGGACAGCGGATGGCTTTTCACACCGGTCTTGGGACCGAATGAGGACCCTGAAAATGTGCTGCATTGGGACTTCGACTGCTGGTTGATGTCTCATGACTACGATTCACATCCCGTGAACGCGTTGGCCAGTTTCGTTGACGAGTACGACCACTTCAACGAAGAGTACGAAAAGGACGCGATCCTTGACTGGGACAACAAGATTGCTTTGCTGGAGGATTCACACACCAGCGCAATCCTCAGCCGGATTCTTGTGAGCGAATACCCGCAGCTCAGCGACAAGAATCTGGGGGAGATCACCTTGGTGACTGGCACCCAGCGGTGCGTCAATGGTGACGATGAGTACCGTGCAGCCGGGCTCAGGGTGGCGGCGCTGGACGACGCAATGATGGCAACGATCTGTGCTGCCCTGAAGAAACAGTCGGGCGTCACCGTGACAGCCGATCAGATGACCCGGGCGATCAGCTTTGCAGCACGCCCAGGTCTTTGCAACGGCGGCAAGCGCGACGGTGACTACCGCGTGGGCGTGGCCATCGTCTCGCCGTGAGCGAACCACAACGAGCAACGTGACGAAAAGTCACTTTTTTTGAAACCCCCTGTGCTTGAGAGAGCGCAGGGGGTTTTCTTTTTGGCGCTTCCGGTTGGTCCCTCAGCGGCAGTGTTTAAGCGCAGGGTCACTGGGGGATACACCGTTGGCCTCAGCCATCTTGGGTATTTCGGACCAACGTGACCGCTGGTTTCGGTATCGTGACCGAGGATTTCGGCCCATCGTGACCGACTCCGTTGTCGGTTCATCGTGACCG
>NZ_JBLYYB010000186.1:0-28935 GCF_048549895.1 Hydrogenophaga sp. | reverse complement strand
TCGTCTTGCCATGGTCAACGTGACCAATCGTGCCCACGTTCACGTGCGGCTTGGTCCGCTCAAATTTCTCTTTTGCCATTTTTCAGCTCCAAATCAAAACTGCCGAAACAACCAAAAATCTGCAAAGGCAGACCTGCAAATAACTGGTGCCCTTGGCGGGAATCGGACCCGCGACCTCTCCCTTACCAAGGGAGTGCTCTACCACTGAGCCACAAGGGCCAAGGAAGCCGGCAAACCGGCCGTCCTGGGACATTCAAAAAACCAACTCTAAAACTCACCACCGACAGGACATGGAGCGGGAGACGGGAATCGAACCCGCGTCATCAGCTTGGAAGGCTGGGGTTCTACCATTGAACTACTCCCGCCAAATTCGCCCCGCCCAAACGGACCACCCCCACTTGGGGATAAGCCGCCGGACGCATAGTCCCATCGCTTACATGTCACATCAATCGCTGGTGGAGGAGGCTGGATTCGAACCAGCGTACGCGTAAGCGGGCAGATTTACAGTCTGCTGCCTTTAACCACTCGGCCACCCCTCCATAGCGCAGCCCGCGATTATGCCATGGTTTTCGTCCAGCCAACCAGCCTTCCTGCAAGAGCACGCATCACCATGCAACAGGGGGCATGCCCTGCAGCGCCAACCACCTGTTGGTCTGACTGAAATGGCAGCACCCGATAAACGGCACGGGGCCGCGGCGTGCCGACAGCGGCGACGGGTGGTTGGCGAACAGCAGCAGATGCCGCCCGGCGTCGATGAGGGCTGCCTTTTTCTGGGCATGTGCGCCCCAGAGCAGAAAGACCTTGGGTTGGCCCGTGGTGCTGCAGCGTTCGATGATGCGATCGGTGAGCGACTCCCAGCCTTGTTTGGCGTGGCTCGCGGGCTGGCCGTCTTCCACTGTCAGGCAGGTGTTGAGCAGCAACACGCCCTGCCGCGCCCAACGCACCAGGGAGCCGTTGGCCGGCGTGGGCAGGCCCAGGTCGCGCTGCAGTTCCTGAAAGATGTTGCGCAGGCTGGGCGGCGGTTTCACGCCGGGCGCGACCGAGAACGCCAGCCCCTCGGCCTGACCGGGTCCGTGGTACGGGTCCTGACCCAGCACGACCACCCGAACCTGGTCGGGCGGGGTGAGCTGCAAGGCCCGCAGGGGCTCGGGCGGGTAGATGGTGGCGCCTTGGGCGCGACGGGCTTCGAGAAAAGTCTGGAGTGCCGCCCCTTCTGCCGAGCGCCAGAAATCCGCGGTCAGATCGGCCCAGCCCGACGCGTCCTGCATGGCCACGCGCTCAGGCGAACAGCTCGGCCAGCGCCAGGCCCGGCTCGGGCGCGCGCATGAACGCCTCGCCCACCAGGAAGGCGTGTACGCCAGCAGCGCGCATGGTCTGCACGTCGTCGCGACCCAGGATGCCGGACTCGGTGATCAGCAGGCGGTCGGCCGGCACGTCGACCATCAAGTCCAGCGTGGTCTGCAGCGTGACCTCGAAAGTGCGCAGGTTGCGGTTGTTGATGCCGATCAGCGGCGTCTTGAGCTTGAGCGCGCGCTGCAGCTCCGCCCGGTCGTGCACCTCCACCAGCACCGCCATGTTCAGGCTCAGCGCCAGCGCTTCAAGATCGGCCATCTGCGTATCGTCCAGGCAGGCGGCGATCAGCAGGATGGCGTCGGCGCCCATGGCGCGGGCTTCATAGATTTGGTACGGGTCGACCATGAAATCCTTGCGCAGCACGGGCAGATCGCAGCTGGCGCGGGCCTGCTTCAGGTAGTCGGTGCTGCCCTGGAAAAATTGCTTGTCGGTCAGCACCGACAGGCAGGCCGCGCTCACCTGACCGTCGCCCTCGGCGTAGCTCTGGGCGATGTCGGCCGGGATGAAGTCTTCGCGCAGCACGCCCTTGCTCGGGCTGGCCTTTTTCACTTCGGCGATCACCGCGGCCTGGCCAGCGGCGATCTTGCGGCGCAACGCACCTTCGAAATCGCGCGTGAGCACACGGCTCTCGGCGTCGAAGCGCACCACGTCGAGCGGCTTCTTGCGCTGCGCGGCGGCGATTTCTTCGTGCTTCACAGTCACGATCTTCTGCAGGATGTCGCTCATGGCAATGTTCCAGGTCAGGCCGCGAAGGCCTTGAGTTGTTCGAGTTTGGCCAGGGCCGCGCCCGAGGCCAGCGTGCGCCGCGCCAACGCGATGCCGTCACCCATGCTGGTGACCACGTTGGCCGCGTACAGCGCCACGCCGGCGTTGAGCGCCACGATCTCGCTGGCGGCTTTGAAGGTCGGGTCGTCGCGGGCTTCGAGCACGCCCATCAGCATCTGGCGTGAGGCCTCGGGCGTTTCCACGCGCAGCGCGCGGCTGCTGGCCATGGTCATGCCGAAGTCTTCAGGATGGATTTCGTATTCGGTTATCTCGCCATCCTTGAGCTCACCCACCAGCGTGGCCGCGCCGAGCGAGACCTCGTCCATGCCGTCACGCCCATAAACCACCACCGCGTGCTCGGCGCCCAGCCGCTGCAACGCGCGCACCTGGATGCCGACCAGGTCGGGGTGGAACACGCCCATGAGGATGTTGGGCGCCGAGGCCGGATTGGTCAGCGGACCCAGGATGTTGAAGATGGTGCGCACACCCAGTTCCTTGCGCACCGGCGCCACATGCTTCATGGCACTGTGATGGTTGGGCGCGAACATGAAGCCCACGCCGACCTGCTCGATGCAGCGCGCGATGGCCTCGGGCGGCAGGTTGATGTTCACGCCCAGGCTCTCCAGCACATCGGCGCTGCCGCTCTTGCTGGAGACACTGCGCCCGCCATGCTTGCTCACGCGCGCGCCGGCCGCGGAGGCGACAAACATGCTGCAGGTGGAGATGTTGAAGGTGTGCGAGCCGTCGCCGCCGGTGCCCACGATGTCGACCAGGTGCGTCTTGTCGGCAACAAACACCTTGGTGGAGAACTCGCGCATCACCTGGGCGGCCGCGGTGATCTCGCCGATGGTTTCCTTCTTCACGCGCAGGCCGGTGATGAAGGCGGCCATCATCACCGGCGACATTTCGCCGCTCATGATCAGGCGCATGAGGTGCAGCATCTCGTCGTGAAAGATCTCGCGGTGTTCGATGGTGCGCTGCAGCGCCTCTTGCGGCGTGATCTTGTGGCTGTTCGGCATGCGTGTCTCCAAAGCTTCTTGTTTACTGAACGGGATTGTCGGCCAAGGCCAGGCGCAGGCCGAAGCCCACGAAGAGCACGCCCGCGGCGCGGTCCAGCCAGTGCATGGCGCGCTGCACGGTCTGCACGCGGCGCGCGGCCCAGGCGGCCAGCCAGGCGTAACCGAAGTTGATGGGCAGCGAGTTGAGGTTGAAGATCAGCCCCAGCAGCAAAAACGCGAGCGCCTTGTTCGGCGCCTCGGGCGCGATGAACTGCGGCACGAAGGCCAGAAAAAAGATCGCCACCTTGGGGTTGAGCACGTTGGTGAGGAAGCCGCGGCGGTACACGCGCCACAGGTTCACCTCGGTCGTTCCGGCGCTCAGATTCAGCGGCGTGGCCTTCGAGAGGAGCAGGCGCACACCCATCCACAGCAGGTAGGCCGCGCCGATCCACTTGAGCACGGTGAACGCGGTGGCGGACGCGGCCAGCAGCGCGCTCACGCCGATGGCGGCAGCGAACACGTGCACAAAACAGCCGCTGACGATGCCCAACGCGGCCACGACGCCGGCGCGCACGCCGCTCTTCAATGCGTTCGTGACGATGTAGAGCACGTCCGGGCCGGGCGTGAGGTTGAGCAGCCAGCCGGCCGCGATGAAGAGCAGGAGTTGCGGCAGCTCGGGCATGACGGCCTCCGGTTCAGTAGACAGCCGAGCCGGCCACCCGCGCAGTCGGTGCGCTACCGCCCTGCGCGAAGAAGGTCTTGACGCTGGCGATCGCGCGGTCGACGCCGGCCGCGTCCACGTCGAGATGCGTCACGAAGCGCAGGCCGATCAGACCGGTGGCCAGCACACCGTCGTGCGCCAGGTGGGCGAGCAGATCGGGGCCATGCCCGTTCGCCACGTCGACGAACACGATGTTGGTCTGCGCCGAGCGCACGCTCAGTCCATCAATGCCGGCCAGCCCCAGGGCCAGGCGTTGTGCGAGCGCGTGGTCGTCGGCCAGGCGGTGGACGTGGTGGTCCAGCGCGTGGTGCGCCGCGGCCGCGAGCAGGCCCGACTGGCGCAAGCCGCCGCCGAGCATCTTGCGCCAGCGCAGCGCGCGGCGGATCAGGTCTTTGGAGCCGCACAGCGCCGAGCCCACGGGTGCGCCCAGGCCCTTGCTGAAGCAGACCGAGACGCTGTCGAAGCGGTCGACGATGCCGCGCACGGCTGCGTAGGGATCACCCCCGGCCGCCACCGCCGCGTTGAACACGCGCGCGCCGTCCAGATGCACCGCCAGGCCATGTTCACGCGCCAGCGCGGTCGCCTGATCAAGGTAATCGGCCGACATGGGGTGGCCGTTCCAGGTGTTCTCCAGGCACAGCAGGCGCGTGCGCGCAAAGTGCGGGTCGTCGGGCTTGATGGCCGCAGCGATGTCGGTCAGCTGCATCTGCCCGGTGGCGTTTTGCGCCAGCGGCTGCGGCTGGATGCTGCCCAGCACCGCCGCGCCACCGCCTTCGTAGCGGTAGGTGTGGGCGTTCTGGCCCACGATGTACTCGTCGCCGCGCTCGCAGTGCGCCAGCATCGCGCAGAGGTTGCTCTGCGTGCCGCTGGCCATGAAGAGCGCGGCTTCCTTGCCGGTGAGGGCGGCCACCTTGTCCTGCAGCGCATTGACGGATGGGTCGTCACCGAACACGTCGTCGCCCAAGGGCGCGGCCATCATGGCTTCACGCATGGCAGCCGTGGGTTGGGTGACGGTGTCGCTTCTCAGGTCAACGGTTTTCATGCGATCCGGCGCCGGGCCGCCCCAAGCCGGATCAGCCCCCTCGGGGGGCAGTGACCCGCGCAGCGGTGGAACGTGGGGGTTCATGGTTTTTGCTCCAGAAAGTTCTTGAGCATGGCGTGCCCGTGTTCGGTGAGGATGCTCTCGGGGTGGAACTGCACGCCTTCGATGGCGAGCGTCTTGTGCTTCACGCCCATGATCTCGCCGTCATCGGTCCAGGCGGTCACCTCCAGCTCGGGCGGGCAGTCGCTGCGGCGAATGGCCAGCGAGTGGTAGCGGTTCACGGTGAACTGCTCGGGCAGGTTCGCGAACACGCCCACCTGCCGGGTGGTGATGACGCTGGTCTTGCCGTGCATCAGCTCCTGCGCGCGAACCACCGTGCCGCCCAGCGCGGCGCCGATGGCTTGGTGGCCCAGGCAAACACCGAGGATGGGCAGCTTGCCGGCGAAGTGCTGGATGGCGGCCACCGAGATGCCGGCTTCGGCCGGTGAACACGGCCCGGGGGAAATCACGAGGCGGTCCATGCGACCGTCGTCGAGCCGGCTCTGCAGCTCGTCAACGGTGACTTCATCGTTGCGCACCACCGTGACCGCGGCCCCCAACTCACCGAGGTACTGCACGATGTTGAAGGTGAACGAGTCGTAGTTGTCCACCATGAGGACTTTGAGGCCCCCACGCTCTCCCGCTGCGCGTGGGTCGCTGCCCCCCAAGGGGGCTTGAACGCCTTGGGGCGGCCCGGCGTCGTTCATCTTGAGCGTGTTCATTCCAGACCCTCCTCAACCAGTTCGGCCGCGCGCAACAAGGCCCGCGCCTTGTGCTCCGTTTCCCTCCATTCCATCTCGGGCACCGAGTCGGCCACCACGCCGGCCGCGGCCTGCACGTAGAGCGTCTGGTCCTTGATGATGCCGGTGCGGATCGCGATCGCCACGTCCATGTCGCCGGCGTAGCTCAGGTAGCCACACGCGCCACCGTAGATGCCGCGCTTGGTCGGCTCCAGCTGGTCGATCAGTTCCATGGCATGCACCTTGGGCGCGCCGGTGAGCGTGCCGGCCGGGAAGGTGGCCTTGAGCACGTCCATGCTGGTCATGCCGTCGTTGAGCACGCCCTCGACGTTGCTCACGATGTGCATCACGTGGCTGTAGCGCTCCACCGCAAACGCCTCGGTCACCTTGACGGTGCCGATCTTCGCGATGCGGCCGATGTCGTTGCGCGCCAGGTCGATCAGCATCACGTGTTCGGCGCGCTCCTTGGGGTCGTTGATCAGTTCCAGCTCGGTGGCCTTGTCCTGCTCGGGCGTGGCACCGCGCGGGCGGGTGCCGGCCAGCGGGCGGATGGTCACCTTGGTGCCCTCGGGCGTGTTCTCCTGGCGCACCAGAATCTCGGGCGAAGCCCCCACCACGTGGAAATCGCCGAAGTGGTAGTAGTACATGTAGGGCGATGGGTTGAGCGAACGCAGCGCGCGGTACAGGCTCAGCGGCGACTCGGTGTAGCGCTTCTTGATGCGCTGGCCCACCTGCACTTGCATGAAGTCACCGGCGGCGATCAGCTCCTTGGCGCGGTCCACCGCGGCCAAGTAGTCGGCCTTGGCGAAGTCGCGCTCGGCCGGGTAGCCCTGGCTGGGTTTGACCACCGGCGCGCTCACCGAGTACTTCAGCGCCTCGCGCAACTCACGCAGGCGCTTCTTGCCGTTGGCGTAGGCCTCGGGCTGGCCAGGGTCGGCGTAGACGATCAGATAGAGCTTGCCCGAGAGGTTGTCGATCACCGCGAGCTCTTCGCATTGCAGCAAGAGGATGTCGGGGCAGCCCAGGGTGTCGGGCGGGCAGGTTTTCTCGAGCTTCTTCTCGATGTGGCGCACTGCGTCGTAGCCGAAGTAGCCGGCCAGGCCGCCGCAAAAGCGCGGCAAGCCGGGGCGAAGCGCGACCTTGAAGCGCTGCTGGTAGGCGGCGATGAAATCGAGCGGGTTGCCGTGGTTCGTCTCGATCACCACGCCGTCGCGCACCACCTCGGTTTTGGCCTCGGCGCCGAAGCCGGTGGCACGCAACAGCGTGCGCGCGGGCAGGCCGATGAAGCTGTAGCGCCCGAAGCGCTCGCCACCCACCACCGATTCGAGCAGAAAGCTGTGCTTGCCGTCGCCGCGCCCGTGCGCGAGCTTGAGGTAGAGCGAGAGGGGGGTTTCCAGGTCCGCGAAGGCCTCGGCCATCAGCGGGATGCGGTTGTAGCCCTGCTGGGCCAGGCTCTTGAATTCCAGTTCGGTGATCATGTTCGTTCTTTCCATCGGCCACGCGTCGGGTCATCGACACATCGGGCGGGGCGCTGGGTTCCATGCCATCCGGTCAGCGGTGCTGCCGGGCTTGGGTGGGGTGACACAGCGGCGGGCGCGGGGCCTGCGGGTGCTGTGCCAACCCCGGGGGGAGTGCACGTTTACGCTGGCTTGCGCCAGGGCCAGGCTCCCCGGCCGTTGCGGCTCGGCAGAACACCTGAGGGGGTTGTGCATGGGTTGAACATGGTGGCGGGAGTGTAGCAAAGGGCGTGTCGTGGGTCTCAGGGCGATGCTTTGGTTTTACGGCTAAACCCTCTGAACGCAGCTTCGACCCGAAGGGACAATCGAAAAAATAGAACGGTTGTTCTTTTTTAACCGAGCTGGAACCCATGAAACGCAACTCCTTCCCTTCCTCGATCCTCGGGGCGGCCACTCTGTGCACCGCCCTGCTCCTGCCCGCATTGAGCCAGGCCGCCACGGTGGACATCAGCGGCGTCAAGCTGGAAGACCGCGCGACCGTGGCGGGCCAGTCCCTGCTGCTCAATGGCGCGGGTGTGCGCTACAAGGCGGTGTTCAAGGTTTACACCGCCGGGCTCTACCTGGGCCAGAAGGCCGAGACCACCGAGGCCGTGCTGGCCGCCAGCGGCCCCCGACGCCTGACCATCACCATGCTGCGCGACATCGATTCGGGCGAGCTCGGCAAACTGTTTTCGCGTGGCATGGAGGACAACATGGACCGCGCCGCCTTCTCCAAACTCATCCCCGGCGTGCTGCGCATGAGCCAGATCTTCAGCGACCACAAGAAACTCAAGGAAGGCGAAACCTTCCTGATCGACTGGATTCCCGGCACCGGCACGGTGTTGACCATCAAGGGCAACGTGGAAGGCGAGCCGTTCAAGGAGCCGGAGTTCTTCAATGCACTGATGCGCATCTGGCTGGGGCCAAAACCGGCCGACTGGCAACTGAAAGACGCGTTGCTGGGTAAAGCAAAGCCCTGACGGTCAGGACACCACAAGCGTCAGCTCGGCCAGTGATCCGATCAGGCGGTCATGCGGCGCCTGCGCGATCGGGTCGCCGTGGTTGTAGCCATAGGTGACCAGCACCACCGGGCAGCCGGCCGCGCGCGCGGCGATGCCGTCGTTCTGCGAGTCGCCCACCATCAGCGTGGTCGCCGGCGGTGTGCCCAGCGCCTCGCAGGTTTTCAGCAGCGGCAGCGGATCGGGCTTGGTGCGCGCGAAACTGTCGCCACCGAACACATGGGCAAAGAAGCCCAGCAGACCTTTGGCTTTGAGCAGCGGCACCGCGAAGGCGTGGGGCTTGTTGGTCAGGCAGGCCAGCGGCAGGCCGCGCTCGCGCAGCGCTGTGAGGCCATCGATCACACCGGGGTACACGGCGCTGTGCGCGCCGTTGATGGCGAGGTAGTGCGCCTGGTAACGCGTCCAGGCGTCGGCTTGCAAGGCCGCAGCGTCATCGGCCTGCAGCCCGCCGTGCAGCAAGGCCGAGCGGATCAAGTGGGCCGAGCCTTTGCCCACCATGCGCTCGATGTCGGCTCGGGTGACGCCGGGCCGATCCAGTGCTTTCAAGGTTTCATTCAAGGCAACGTCGAAGTCACCCAGGGTGTCGACCATCGTGCCGTCCAGATCCACGATGACGGCGCGGATGTCTTGCATCACGCCAGCGCAGCCCGCATCTGGTCGATCACCGCTTTGTAGTCCGGTTTGCCGAAGATCGCGCTGCCGGCGACAAACGTATCGGCGCCGGCGTCGGCCACGCGGCGGATGTTGTCGGGCTTGATGCCGCCGTCCACTTCCAGGCGGATGTTCTTGCCGCTGGCTTCGATGCGTTTGCGCGCGTCTTCGATCTTGCGCAGCGCGGAGTCGATGAAGCTCTGGCCGCCGAAGCCCGGGTTCACGCTCATGATCAGGATCAGGTCGATGTCATCGATCAGCCAGTCCAGCACATCCAGCGGCTGGCCGGGGTTGAAGGTGAGGCCGGCCTTGGCGCCCTTGGCCTTGATGGCCTGCACGCTGCGGTGCACGTGGGCGCTCGCATCGGGGTGAAAGCTCACCAGGTCGGCGCCGGCGTCGATGAAGGCGCCGGCCAGCGCGTCCACCGGCTGGATCATCAGGTGCACGTCGATCGGCACCGGCGTGCCGTCCGCTTTTTTGGCGTGGGGTTTGAGCGCCTGGCAGACCATGGGCCCGAAGGTCAGGTTGGGCACGTAGTGGTTGTCCATCACGTCGAAGTGGATCCAGTCGGCACCTGCGGCGATGACGTTTTTCACCTCGTCGCCCAGGCGGGCGAAGTCGGCGGACAGGATGGACGGGGCGATGAACGCGGCGCTGGGGTGGTGGGACATGGTCAAGCTGTGGTGGGGGAAAAGTGGGTGGTTGTGGAACCGTCCGGTGCATTTTGTCAGGCCTCACGGCGCCGTGCATGCCCGGGGTAACATCCGCGCCATGCCCAAATACCTGTTCACCTGCGAGGTCGAACCCCAGTACCTGAGCGAGCAGTCTTCGCCCGAGGAAGACCAGTACGCCTTCGCCTACACGATCACCATCACCAACACCGGTGAGGCCACCGCGCAGCTGATCGCGCGGCACTGGATCATCGACGACGAGCAAGGCCACACCGAGCAGGTCAAGGGTCTGGGCGTGGTGGGTCACCAGCCGCTGCTGCGCCCGGGTGAATCGTTCCAGTACACCAGCGGCACCCGCCTGAAAACGCCCACCGGCAGCATGCGCGGCAGCTTCTTCTGTGTGGCCGAAGACGGCGAGCGTTTCGAGGCCGTGGTGCCCGCGTTTGCCTTGCGGGCCAATGGCGCGGGCGACGCGCCATCGCGGGTGCTGCACTGAAGCGCGGTTCCTCGCCCATGGTCGTCACTGCCCTCATCGACAGCATCGACCCCGACGCGCCGCTGGCGCAACGCCACCTGTGGCTGATCGACGCCATGCGCTGGGTGCGCGGTGACGAAAAAGACGTGCAGGCCAGCGTGGCCCGCGTGCGCGAGTTTCTCGACAGCGTGCAGGCCAACCCCGAGCTGCAGCAGCGCTGGCGCCGCTGGTGGCAGCGGTTTGTGGAAACGGTGGATATCACGCCGCTGCTGGCCGACCATGGGTTTGCCCCGCGCACGGCTTTTTTGAGCGAGTTCGGCAACCGCCTGCGCAAGAAGGCCCTGCCCCACACGCCCGAGACCCACGACCTGGGCGAGCTGTTTGATCTGCTGCTGCCCACGCGCTTTGATGTGCGCTGGCTCAAGGCGCTGGACAGCGCCACGCTGCTGCGCCTGCGCGACCTGCTGATCGGCACGGGGCTGGAGCGGGGCGCCGACACGGCCAACTTCTGGCAGATGGCGCTGATGGACGCCATGATTTCCTGCGTGAGCCAGGTGAGCGCGACCGGCTTTGCCTCCGAGATCCGGGTTCGCATGTCGACCGAGGCGCAGGAGCAGAAACCGTTCCACCAGTTGCCCAGCGATCTGGAATCGCTGCGCCGCGAGGTGCGCGTGCACGGGGCGCAAAGCCCCGAGGCGCTGGAGGCCGCCACCCGGCTGCGCGACCAGCTCGACGCCTGCCGCCACGCCGCGTATTCGGTGTATTCGCACCTGGAAGAGCACGGTGTGTCGGTGGGCATCGTGTTCCGACTGCGCCAGCTGCGCGAGCGCGTGGTGCGGGTGAAGGAGCTGCTCGATTGCCTGCAGTCCGACCAGCCAGAGCGCGCCACCGTGGCGCTGCTGGCCGACCTGGCCCAGGTGGGGCTGGACAACCGCAGCATCCGCTCGCTCATTGCGGCCAGCTCGCACCTCACGGCCGCCAAGGTGGCTGAGCGCAATGCCGAAAGCGGCGAGCACTACATCACCCGCAACGCTGCGGAATACAAGGACATGCTGGGCAAGGCGGCGGGCGGCGGCGCGGTGATCGGCATCACCACCTGGGTGAAGTTCGCGCTCTACGGACTGGGCCTCTCGGCCTTCTGGAGCGGCTTTGCTGCAGGGCTCAACTACGCGGCATCGTTCGTGCTCATCATGCTGCTGCACCTCACGGTGGCCACCAAACAGCCGGCGGTGACGGCGCCGGCCATGGTGGCCAAGCTCAAGGACATCAAGGAGCTGGGCGCGGTCAAACGTTTTGTCGACGAGGTGGCCAACCTGTTCCGCTCGCAGGTGGCGGCCATCGTGGGCAATATCGGCCTGGTGATTCCGGTGGTGCTGCTGATCAGCGCGGTGCTGGCCTTCACCACCGGCAGCGCCATGGTTGACGACGACAAGGCGCGCCACACCCTGCAAGACATCAGCCTGCTGGGTCCCACCCTGCTGTTTGCCGCGTTCACCGGTGTGCTGCTGTTTGCCTCCAGCATCATTGCGGGCTGGGTCGAAAACTGGTTTGTGTTCCACAAGCTGCACTCGGCCATGGAACACAACCCGCGCTTCACCAGCGTGCTGGGCCACGAGCGTGCCGCGCGCTGGGCCAATTTCACCCGCACCAACATCTCGGGCCTGGCGGCCAACACCTCGCTGGGCTTCATGCTCGGCCTCACACCGGCTTTCCTGCAGTTCTTCGGCATCGGGCTGGACGTGCGCCACGTCACCCTGTCGGCCGGGCAGGTGACGGCGGCGGCATTTGCACTCGGCCTGGACGTGCTGCGTGAACCGGCCTTCTGGTGGGCGGTGGGTGGCGTGGTGGCGGTCGGCCCGATCAACCTGGGCGTGAGCTTCTACCTGGCCTTTCGCCTGGCCTTGCAGGCGCAGAACATCAGCGAGGTGAACCGCCAGCTGATCCGCACCGCGATCCGGCGGCGCATCCGCGTGGCACCACTGAGCTTCCTGATCCCGCCGCGCGAGAAGCCCGGCACCGATGATGGCAACACCACATCCCATGGGTGAGTTCGAGCTGATCCGGCGCCACTTCCAGCGCGAAGGTCACATGGCGCGCTCGCCCGTGGTGCTGGGCATCGGCGATGACTGCGCCCTGCTGCAGCCCCGGCCCGGTCATCAGCTGGCCGTGTCCACCGACATGCTGGTCCAGGGCCGGCATTTTTTTGCCGACGTTGACCCGCAAGCGCTGGGCCACAAGGCACTGGCGGTGAACCTCAGCGATCTGGCCGCCATGGGCGCGCGCCCGCTCGGCTTCACGCTGGCCCTGGCCCTGCCCGAGGCGAGCGACGCGTGGCTCGGCGCCTTTGCCCAAGGCCTGTTTGCGCTGGCCGACCAGCACGCCTGCCCGCTGGTGGGCGGCGACACCACGCGCGGCCCGCTCAACATCTGCATCACGGTGATGGGCGAGGTGCGCCATGGCCTGTCCATGCAGCGCAGCCAGGCGCAGGTGGGCGATGACCTCTACCTCACCGGGCGCACGGGCGAGGCGCGGCTGGCGCTGGAGCTGATGCGCGGCACGGACTGGGCCCTGCTGGCCTGCGGACCGCACGCCCTGGCCCAGCACCCCGGGCTGCGGGAACGGCTGGAGCGCCCCACGCCGCGCCTGGAGCTGGGCACGCTGCTGGCGGTGCTGGGCAGCGCGGTGCACGCGGCCATCGACCTGAGCGACGGCCTGGCCGGCGACCTCGGTCACGTCCTCGCAGCCAGCGGCGTGGGCGCCGAGATTGCGCTGGCCGCCTTGCCGGTGGCGCCCGCCCTGCAGCCGCTGCCGATGACCCACCGCCTGGATTGCCTGCTCAACGGCGGCGACGACTACGAACTGCTGTTCACCGCCGCGCCCATTGCACGCGCTGCGGTCAAGGCGGCCGCGCTGGCCAGCCACACCCCGGTGCAGCGCATCGGGCGCATCAGTGCGGCACCGGGTCTGCGCGTGCTGGATGCGTCGGGCCACGCGCTGGCGGTGTCAACGCGCAGCTTCGACCACTTCGCCTGATCCCGGACCGTCGCCTGCGCCCAGCAGCGCACCCACGATCTGTGCCACGCGCTTGTGCTCCAGCCGCCCGGCCTCCACCCACACCACACGTCCCGCAGGCGCACCGGCCAGATCGGCCAGCGCGGTGCTGCGGTCGGTGCTGGCGTCGAACAACAGCACCACACGCTGCAACTGGGGCGCGGTGGCCAGCACACCGAGTTCGTGGCGGCAGCCCTGGTTGCGCGCCTGGAAACCGCGCAGGTCCATCAGCACCACGTCGGCCTGCGCCACCAGCGCGGCCAGCGCCTGCTGCCAGGTGCTGTCAAAGCAATAACACTCGTTGACACGGTAGCGGCCGTCGGGGTCGGGCGCGAGGTCGAAGTCGCGCAGGCGCTCGGCCACCTGCGCCTCGTTGGCCACAAAGCGCTCGGCCAGGCGCCCATTGAGGAAGGTGAACACGTCGTCCGGGTCGATGGTGCGGCTGAGCAGGTCGGTGCCGGCAATCAGCACCGTGTTGCCCGAGAGGCGCCAGCGCTCCACCACACGGTCGAACATGGTCTGCACACCCGCGTCTTGCTGGAACACGCGCAGCACCAGCAGCGTGGGCGGCGCACCGCACGGCGCCAGCCAACCGCGCAAGCCCCAGGCCGCCAGCGGAATCCACAGCCAGGGGACGAACTGTGTGAGCGCGATCCAGCCCACGCCCTGCAGCGCCGGCAGCGCGGACGCTCCCAGCACCACCAGCCAGTAGGCCGCGAGCAGGTACCAGAGGTCGGAGAAACGCTTGGCCCGGTAGGCTCGCGCCAGCGCGCGGGCGATGGCCCAGGCCGGCCAGGCCAGCAGCAGCCACGGCGCCAGCGCCATCAACACGATGGCGGGCCAGGCACCCACCGCACCCACCAGCCAGACCAACCAGTCTGGTGGGTCTTGCGCGCCACTCACCATCAGCTGCAGCGCCAGCACCGACGAGCCCGCCAGCAACATGAAGATGGGCAGCAGGTACGGCGCCACCGCGCGGATGCGGCCGCTGGCGCCGATCACCAGCGTGACCACCACCGGCAACAGCACCAGACCACCGAGCCATCCCAGCGAGGTGGCCAGCGGTTGTGGCGAGATGGAGCGCCACAGGGTGAACGCCAGCATGGCCAGCAAATACAGCCCGATGGCGCCCAGCGTGCGCAGCCACGACCAGCGCCGCACCAGCCCCCAGGTCAGCGCCATGGGCCAGGCGTACACCACACCGAGCGTGAGCGCACGGCCCACGCTGAGCAGTTCGGCGCCATAGACAAAGAGCAGCGCCAGCACCGACTGGGTGATGCCGATGAGCAGACTCAACGCGCTCACGGCGAACAAATAGCGCCCGCTGGCGCGCCGGTTGGCGGCCAGATCCAGCGTGACGGCGGGCCTGGCCTGCGCGGGCACCCGTTGGCCGGCAACGGCTTGTGCGGGATCGGGCGGCGGCGACCGTTTCATGAGCGCCAGCATGCGACGGCGGTACAGGCTTGACACCACCCACGAGGCCGCGCCCGTGAGCAGCACGCCCAGCACCATGGCGGTGAGGATGGCGCCCGTGTTCATCTCCATGCGGCCCCCCCTTCTTGGTTCGCGCCAGTATCTCGCCGGCGTCACGCCCCGGCAAGACCGCCCACCCATAATTCGTCCATGCCCGAGACCGCCTCCGCACCCATCGCCCGCCCGACCTGGGCCTTTCTGTTGGCCCACCCGGCCCACTTCATTGCGCTGGGCGCGGGCGCAGGCCTGAGCCGTTTTGCGCCCGGCACCGTGGGCACGCTCTGGGCCTGGGCGTCGTTCCTGATGTTGCAGCCGTTGATGTCGGCCACCACATGGGCGCTGCTGATCGGCGCCGCCACGCTGGTGGGCTGGTGGGCCTGCACCGTGACCGCACAACACATGCGCATCGCCGACTCGGGCCACATCGTGTGGGACGAGGTGGTGGCCTTCTGGCTGGTGCTGTGGCTCATCGCCCCGGCAGGCTTCTGGGCCCAGCTGGTGGCGTTTGTGCTGTTCCGGTTTTTCGACGCGGTGAAGTTCGGCCCCATGGCCTGGGCCGACCAGACCTTCAAAGGCTTCGGGCCGCGCGGCGGCTTCGGCATCCTGCTCGACGATGTCGCCGCCGCGTTCTGCACCCTGCTGGTGATCGCACTCTGGAAATTCTGATGATGAACACACCCGAACTGGTGGCAGCGCTCGCGCGCGAACTCAACAGCCGCGGCCTGATGATGGCCGCCGCCGAGAGCTGCACCGGCGGCCTCATTGCCGGGGCGTGCACGGATTTGAGCGGCTCCAGCGACTGGTTCGAGCGCGGCTTCGTCACCTACTCCAACGCCGCCAAGACCGAGCTGCTCGGTGTGCCCGCCGACCTGATCCACCAGCACGGTGCGGTGAGCGAGCCGGTGGCGCGCGCCATGGCCACGGGCGCAATCGCCCACGCTCCCGTGCAGCTCGCGGTGGCCGTCACCGGCGTGGCCGGGCCCACCGGCGGCAGCGCCGAAAAACCGGTGGGCACCGTGTGGTTCGGCTGGGCCACACCGGCGGGCAGCTTCACCGAACACCAGCGCTTCGACGGCGACCGCGCTGCGGTGCGCGCCGCCACCGTGCGGCACGCGCTGGCCGGTCTGCTGCAACGCCTGCCCTGAGAGCGCGCCATGGAACCGTTCAAGAACCTCATCAACGCGGGCACGGTGTCCGCCGCGGGCCAGCACCTGCAGCGCGCGTGGAGCGGCTTCGACCGCCAACGCTTCGAAGCCATCGCCAACCACGGCCTGGACGCGCTCGAACTCAAGGCGCGCATGCTGCAACTGGCCAAGGCCATGCGCGCCACGCTGCCCGACGATTTCAATGCCGCCTGCACCGTGCTGGAAACCAGCCTGGCCCCACCCCTGCCGATGGACGCCAAGGGCGAGCCCGAGGGCCTGACCACGGCACAGGCGAGCACCGGCGTGGCCGGCTGGGTGATCTGGTCCATGGGGGAGTTCGTGGCGCGCCATGGCCAGCACGATGTGACGCGCTCGCTGGTCTGCCTGCACGCGCTCACCCAACGCTCCACCGCCGAGTTCGCGATCCGCCCCTTCATCCAGCAGCAGCCACAGGCCGTGTGGTCGGTGCTGGCGCGCTGGGCCAACGACCCGAGCGCCCATGTGCGCCGGCTCGTCAGCGAAGGCAGCCGCCCCCGCCTGCCCTGGGGCCTGCGCCTGCAGGCGCTGGTGGCCGACCCCACGCCCACGCTGCCGCTGTTGCGCGCCTTGCAGGACGACACCAGCAGCTATGTGCGCCGCAGCGTGGCCAACCACCTCAACGACATTGCCAAGGACCACCCGGATCTGGTGGCGGGCTGGGTGAAAGACCACCTGATCCAAGCCACGCCCGAGCGCAGCACGCTCTTGCGCCACGCGAGCCGAAGCCTCATCAAACAAGGCCATGCGCCCACGCTGGCGGCCTGGGGCCTGGCCAGCGGCCTCACAGGCCAGGCCACGCTCAAGCTCTCGGCCGCCCAGGCGGCGGTGGGTGACGCCATCGGCTTGCACGTGGTGCTGCAGTCCACCGCACGCCAGCCCCAGCCGCTGGAAATCGACTACGCGGTGCACCACGTTCGCGCCAACGGCGGCACCTCACCCAAGGTGTTCAAGGGCTGGAAGCTCTCGCTGGCCGCGGGCGAAACGCGCACGCTGGACAAACGCCACAGCCTAAAACCCGTGACCACGCGCACGCTCTACCCGGGGTTGCACCGCATTGAGTTGCTGGTGAACGGGCTGGCATTGGCCGAGGCCAGGTTCGACCTCAAGCCCTGAACGTCTGCACAACACACCACCACCCGGCAGGAGACACCCCACATGACCACCGACTGGTTTGCCGGATTCGAGCTTCAACAGATCCAGACGCAAGGCGCACACGCCGCCGTGCGCGTGGGCGGCCGGCCCGACGGGCCTGCGCTCGTGCTGCTGCACGGTTTTCCGCAAACCCATGTGATGTGGCATCGCGTGGCGCGCGAGCTGGCGCCCCACTTCAAGCTGGTGCTGCCCGACCTGCGCGGCTACGGCGATTCGTCGCACGCACCCGGCGCGAGTGACCACAGCACCTACAGCAAACGCGCGATGGCGCAAGACGTGATCGACGTGCTGGACGCGCTGGGCATCGACCGCTTTTTTCTGTGCGGCCACGACCGCGGTGGCCGCGTGGCGCACCGGCTGGCGGTGGACCACCCGGCGCGCGTGCGCAAGCTCTGCGTGATCGACATCGCGCCCACGCTGGACATGTACGCGCGCACCGACATGGCGTTTGCCCGCGCCTACTACCACTGGTTCCACCTGATCCAGCCCGCGCCGCTGCCCGAGCTCATGATCGGCGGCAACGCGCTGGCCTACCTGCACGCCAAGCTCGGCGGCTGGGGCTCCAAGCAGGATGGTGCGCGGCTGCCCCACATCGAGCCGCAGGCGCTGGCCGAGTACGAGCGCTGCTTCTGCCGCACCGAGGCGATCCACAGCGCCTGCGAGGACTACCGGGCCAGCGCCGGTATCGACCTGGATCACGACCGCGAGAGCCGCGAAGATGGGCAGCAGATTGCCTGCGACACGCTGGTGCTGTGGGGCCAGCGTGGTGTGGTGCAGAAGCTGTTTGATCCGCTCGCGCTGTGGCAGGCGCAGTGCGTCGGCACCGTGAGTGGCCAGGCCATGCCGGCCGGCCACTTCATCCCCGAAGAACTGCCCGAGGCCACGGCCGCTGCGCTGCGCAGCTTCATGACCACCACCGACTGAAAGACGCCCATGCTCACCGTTCACCACCTCAACAACTCGCGCTCGCAGCGCGTGCTCTGGCTGCTCGAAGAGCTGGGCGTGCCGTACCAGATCGAGCGCTACGAACGCGACCGCAAGACCATGCTGGCGCCGCCCGCGCTCAAAAAGGTGCACCCACTCGGCAAATCGCCGGTGGTGACCGACGGGCAGGCCACGCTGGCCGAGTCGGGCGCGATCATCGAGTACCTGGTGGAGCGTTACGGCGAGGGCAATTTCTCACCCGAGCCGGGCACGCCTTCGCATCTGCGCTACCGCTACTGGCTGCACTACGCCGAAGGTTCGCTGATGCCGCCGCTGCTGATGAAGCTGGTGTTTGACGAGGTTGAAAAAGCCCCGCTGCTGGTGCGCCCGATCGCCAAGGCGATCTCGGCCACGGTGCACAAACGCTTCATCACGCCCAACCTCACGCAGCACCTGGATTTTCTGGAGGGCGAACTCGCCAGCTCCAACTGGTTCGCTGGCCGCTCGTTCAGCGCGGCCGATGTGCAGATGAGTTTTCCGGTGGAGGCCGCCGCCGCGCGCGCGGGCTTGAACGAGAGCCGCCCCAAGCTCATGGACTGGCTGCGCCGCATCCACGCGCGCCCGGCGTACCAGCGCGCGCTGGTGCAGGGTGGGCCGTTTGAGTTGAAGTGATGTGCCCGTGACAGTTCAGGCGCCGTGGCACTTCTTGTATTTTTTTCCACTACCGCACGGGCACGGATCGTTGCGCCCCGGTGTCTCGGCCTTGCGGATCGGCTCCACACGCGGGCCCAGGCTGCGGCCGATCTGGGCCAGGTCGTACACGGCCCAGATCGCCGCGCCGAACGCGTTGAGGCGCTCGTCGCTCACGCTCGGCGGGCCGTCTTCGGCGTGCATGTTCACCGTGGGCTTGCCGGTGTCGTCTTCGGTCAGGGCCACCAGGTGGTCCAGCGCTTCGTCGATCCAGGTGGCGGTGTCCTTGTCGCGCGGCGGCTCCCAGTCTTCGGGCCAGTTCTCCACCACGAACATGAAGCCCAGCGCCCACACCTGTGCGTAGGCCGGCAGCTCCTGATCCTTGAACTCGGCGCGCTCGGCCTCGGGCAGGGCGGCCACGGCGCCGCGCACGTCCATCAGCTCGGGGTGGTAGCTGCGTTCGTCTTCCAGCGTGTCCACCGGTGAGGCCAGCGAGATCGACACCTCGGCGCTGCGGCGCATCCACAGCGCCATGAATTGCTCGTACTGCGCGGTGTTGGCGAAGTGCGTGCCGTCTTCCTGCGGTGCGGTGGGCAGCGGGCCGGTGCCCAGCAGCATGGGCAACCACTCGGCCGGCTCCACCGGGCGGCGCGTGCACAACAGCGCGGCCATGGCACCTTCGCAGAACTCCCACTGCGGCACGTCTTCGCCGCGCGTGCGCAGGTCGTCGAGGATGGCGTCGAGGGTGTCGTAGTCTTCGTTGTCCAGCGCGCCGGCTGGGTTCTGGTCGGTGTTCACGGGGGTGTTCATGGGGTCAAATGGCCTGCACAGGCCCGGGTTTTATGATGAGCTGAAGTGTATTCCGCACCCTCTGCCGAAAGCCCGCATGCTCGACCGCCTCAACGCCCTCTACCCCGTGCGCTACACCGCGCTTGGCCTGTGCGTGGTCATTGCTTTGCTGAGCCTGTTCACCTGGATCGCGTTCGGCATCGGCGGCTTCTGGTTCCTGGTGTTCACCGGTCTGTCGGTGCTCGGTGTGTTCGACCTGCGGCAAACCAAAAGCTCGGTGCTGCGCAACTACCCCGTCATCGGCCACCTGCGCTTCATGCTGGAGAAGATCCGCCCCGAGATCCGGCAGTATTTTCTGGAGAGCGACGTTGAAGCCACACCGTTCTCGCGCAGCCAGCGCAGCCTGGCCTACGCGCGCGCCAAGGGCGAGACCGACAAACGCCCCTTCGGCACGCAGGTGGACCAGAACGCCACCGGCCACGAGTGGCTCAACCACTCGATGGCGCCCAGCCGGATCGCCTCGCACGACTTCCGACTCACCATCGGCGGCCCCGGCTGCACGCAGCCGTACGAGGCCAGCGTGTTCAACATCTCGGCCATGAGCTTCGGCGCGCTCTCAGCCAACGCGATCCAGGCACTGAATGCCGGCGCGAAACGTGGCGGCTTCGCGCACGACACCGGCGAAGGTTCGATCTCGGCCTACCACCGGCTGCACGGCGGTGACCTGATCTGGGAGGTCGGCTCGGGCTACTTTGGCTGCCGCGACGAGAACGGCCACTTCAGCCCCGACCGCTTCAAAGCCAACGCGATGGACCCGCAGGTGAAGATGGTGGAGATCAAGCTCAGCCAGGGCGCCAAGCCGGGCCACGGCGGTGTGTTGCCCGGACCCAAGGTCACGCCCGAAATCGCGGCCGCGCGTGGCGTCATCGTGGGTCAGGACTGCGTCTCACCCGCCGCGCACAGCGCGTTCTCCACGCCCGTCGAACTCATGCGCTTCATCGTGCAATTGCGCGAACTCTCGGGCGGCAAGCCGGTGGGCTTCAAGCTGTGCATCGGCCACCCGTGGGAGTGGTTCGCCATCGTCAAGGCCATGCTGGCCACCGGCATCACACCCGACTTCATCGTGGTCGACGGCGCCGAGGGCGGCACCGGTGCGGCACCGCTCGAATTCACCGACCACGTGGGCGCGCCACTGCAGGAAGGCCTGCGCCTGGTGCACAACACACTGGTGGGCGTGAACCTGCGCGACCGCATCAAAGTGGGCTGTGCGGGCAAGGTCATCAGCGCCTTCGACATCGTGCGCGCCATGGCCATCGGCGCCGACTGGTGCAACAGCGCGCGCGGCTTCATGTTTGCACTCGGCTGCATCCAGGCCCAGAGCTGCCACACCGGCCAATGCCCCACGGGCGTGACCACGCAAGACCCGGTGCGCCAGCAAGCGCTGGTGGTGCCCGACAAGGCCGAGCGTGTGTTTCAGTTTCACCAGCGCACGCTCATGGCGCTGCAAGAGCTCATCCAGGCCGCCGGTCTGCAGCACCCCGGCGAGATCACCGCCCACCACCTGGTGCGCCGCGTGAACCAGAACGAAGTGCGCCTGCTCGCCAACCTGCTGCCCGAAACCCTGCCCGGTGCGCTGCTGCACGACCTGACCGGGCAACACGCGGTGTTCACAACCTACTGGCCGCAGGCACATGCGGACCGGTTCGGGTTGGCTTGATCATATTGACCAATATGGTCATAATAACCATGTCTTCAGGAGCCAGCCATGATCACCGAAACCAGCGCTGTGACCTTCCGCCAGAACCTGGGCGACATGCTCAACCAGGTGCACTACCGCAGCGACAGCATCGTCATCAACAAGGACGGCAAGCCGATCGCCGCGCTGGTGGACGCGCGCCTGTTCGCCCGCATCCGGCGCATGCAAGTGCGGTTTGATGCGCTGAGTGAGCGCCTGGCACTGGGCTTTGAAGACGTGCCCCAAGAAGAAGGCATGGCCGAGATTGAGGCCGCCGTGAAAGCCACCCGGCGAGCAAAGCGCTGAACGTGCGGGTGGTCCTGGACACCAACGTGCTGCTCTCCGGTCTGGCCTATCCGGGCAGCGTGCCGGGCAAGATCGTCTCGGCTTGGCGACATGGCGCGCTTGAGGTGGTGCTGAGCCACTTCATCCTCGACGAACTGCGCCGAGTGCTGCCGCGCCTGCGGGCGCGCCATGAATTGAGCGACGCGGAGATTGCCGATCTGGTCGATTGCCTCGCCTTCGAGGCCGAGTTGGTCGAGCCGGATGCAGAAGTCGACGCCGAACTGACCGATGCATTCGATCAACCGGTGCTGGCGACGCTGCGAAGCGCGGCTGCCGATGCGCTCATCACAGGTGACAAGGCGCTGCTGGCGTTGGCGCACAAACACCCGGTGATGTCGCCCGCCGAATTCTGGGCTGCACACGGGCAATAGCGGCTGATCAGATCCGCGAGCCGTCTTCCAGAAACCGCTCTTCGCGCACGAACACGCCTCGTGCGTCGTACGACTTGCGGCGCAGCAGCACACCGCGTTCGCCGTGTTCGTCCTCCACCGAGAGCACGCCCGCTTCGGAGAAGTACTTCTGCCAGCCCAGCAGGCGGCCGTTGCGTTCCACGTTCACCGCTGCGGGCAGGCCGTTGTCCCAGAAGCTCTCGGTGGTGCGCTCCTGGTGGCGGCCATCGCGGCGGATCTGTTGGCGGGCTTTTTGTTTGCCGTTCAGGTACCACTGGTGGATGCGCTGCTCGTACCCGTCGGCCCAGGTGGTTTCCTGGGTGAGTTGCCCGCTTTCGGCCCATTCGCGCGACACGCCTTCGCGGCCTTCGCGGCTGTTGGGGTCGCGCTCGATGAAGTCGGCTTCTGATCGCTGTTGGCCTGATGGGTAGAACACGCGCTTGATGCGCCGGCCGTCCTTGAGTTCCTCGTTGCGCACGAGCCGGCCTTCGCGGTCCAGCACGGTCTGGCGCTGCATCTGGCCTTGCACATAGCTCACGGTGCCTGCAGGTTTGCCGTCAGCGCGGTGCTGCGTCACATCGCTGGCGCGACCCGCGTGGCCACACACTTCGCGGTCTTGCGGCACCAGCGTCACGGCGGCGCAGCGCAGCTCGGTCAAACGGCCGTCGGCCAGGTAGGCGATGGTGAGCACGGTGCGCCGACCGGCCGCAAAGTGCAGCTCCTGCAAATGGCCGGCTTCGGCAAAGGTTTTCTGCAGCCCCACGGCGCTGCCGTCCTCAAAGTTTTCCTCTTTGCGCAACGTGCCCTTGGCGTCGAAGGTGCGCGCCACGCCGTCGCGGTTGCCGCGTTCGTTGATGTTGTATTCGCGCCGCTCGCCATCGGCCAGCACCATGAGCACCGGGCCCACGGTTTTGCCGTCGCGCAGCGTCTGCTCAAACCGGCGCACCTGGCCACTGTCGTCGGTGCAGCGCATCAGGCCGCTCTTGCCAGCGGTGGTGTGGCCGTTGGCGCGGCTCACGCTTTCGCCGTTGAGCTCGCAGCTCTGCACCGCCCAGGCGTTCGCGCAGAACACCACACCCAGGGCCAACAGAGGCCAGCGCATTTCAATCCACATGGATCCGACTCCACTCGCGACACACCTGCACACCGACGCGCGCCAGCCGTTTGGCCATGCACAGCACCGCGTCGTCCTTGCTCACCAGTGTGGCGCGGTGGGCGGCCGCCAGGTCGATGAACTTCTGGTCGTCGGGGTCTTTGCAGGTGTACGCCGCCTTGGGCGCATCGGCCACCAAGCGGGTGCAGCGGTCGAAGGCATCGAGCACGTCTCGCGCGGGCCGGGTCTGCGCGTTGAGGCGGCGCGCGATCTGCGGGTAGTCAAGCACACGCACGAGTTCCTCGCGCATGGCGGCAGTGACGATCCAGGCGCCGTCCGCGCGCGCCACCGCCGCGCGCAACGCCTCGGTGGCGGCGTCCTGAAACACAAACAGGTCGAGCGCGATGTTGGTGTCGAGCACCAGCGTTTCGGTGGCGTCCGGCACCTCGGCCACGCTCAGTCCTCGGCGTCGGGCTCGGGCCGCGGTTTGCGCGCGGTGAGGTCGAAGCGGAACAACCGGCATTCGATCGGGCCGTTCCACAGCGGCACGCGGCGCGATTCCTTGAAGCGCATCTTGCCGGGCAGCTTGAGGTCGGGCGTGAGCAGCCAGGCGGTCCAACCGGCGTAGTGGCTTTTCCAGTGGGCGGCGAGCTGGTTGAAGAAGTCGCTGCCGTCGCCCCCGTCGGGCATCTGCGCACTTTCCCTGCCGAGTCCGGGCGCGGGCGGCGCGGCTTTGCCGACCGTGAAGGTGCGCGGCTCGCGCGGCGCTGCTCGCTGGGCGCGGGCACTGGCGCGGTCTTCCGAACTCTGGCCCGCCACACCGGCGGCGGCAATGCGCTCGCCGTAGGGCGGGTTGAGCAGCATCACGCCCGGTTTGTCGCTGGGCGGCATGCGCTGCAGGGCGTCGCCGCCACGCAGTTCGATGGCGTGGGCCACGCCCGCGCGCTCGGCGTTGCGCTGCGCGAAGTCGACCATGCGGAAGGACACGTCGCTGCCGAAGACGATGGGCGGATGGCCTTCGGGCCAGTCGCGTTGCTGGCGCTCGGCCTCATCCAGAATGGGTTGCCACACGTGCGGCTGGAAGGGCAGCAGCTTCTCGAACGCGAAGCGGCGCAAATAGCCGGGCGGAATGTTGAGCGCGATCTGCGCGGCCTCGATCACCACCGTGCCACTCCCGCAGCAGGGGTCGTACAGCGGCACGATCTCGTCCAGCGGCTGGTCAGCGCACGCGTCCCAGCCGGTGGCGGCGATCATGGCCGCGGCCAGGGTTTCCTTCAGCGGGGCGTCGCCCTTGTCCTCGCGCCAGCCGCGCTTGAACAGAGGCTCGCCCGAGGTGTCGATGTACAGGCTCACCGTCTCGGTGGTCAGGTGCACGTAGATGCGCACGTCGGGCCAGGTGGTGTTCACGCTGGGCCGCTCGCCGCGCTTTTCGCGGAAGCGGTCGCAGATCGCGTCTTTCACCTTGAGCGCCGCAAAGTTCAGCGACGTCAGCGGGCTGTGCTGCGCGGTGATCTCGACCTTGATGGTCTGCGCCGGCGTGAACCAGATCTCCCAGGCCACCTCGCTGGCCGCGTGGTACAGGTCTTGTTCAGAGCGGTAGCCGCCGTGCCAGAGCTGCACCAGCACGCGCTGTGTGAGGCGGCTGTGCAAATTGAGCCGCATGGCGTCGCGCCACGAGGCGTTGAGCGCGACACCACCGCGCGCCTTGTGCGGCGCGTCCACACCGGTGATGCGCTTGACCTCGGCGGCGAGCAAGTCCTCGACGCCGGCGGCGCAAGGCAGAAAGACTTGTAACTGGTTCAAAGCGATTTTCTAAGGTTCGCGGGAGCGATTCGCAGCGCCTCGCGGTACTTGGCCACCGTGCGGCGCGCGCACTCGATGCCCTGCTCGCGCAGCAGGTCGGAGAGCTGGTTGTCCGACAGCGGCTTGGCCGCTTCTTCGGCGGCGATGAATTGTTTGAGCAAGGCGCGCACGGCCGTGCTCGACGCGTTGCCACCGGTCTCGGTGCCCAGCGAGGAGCCGAAAAAGTACTTGAGCTCGTAGGTGCCGAACGGCGTGGACATGTACTTGGCGGTGGTCACGCGGCTGATGGTGGACTCGTGCAGGCCGAGTTCGTCGGCGATCTCGCGCAGCACCAGCGGGCGCATGGCGAGTTCGCCGTGCATGAAGAAGTTGCGCTGGCGCTCCACGATGGCGCTGGACACGCGCAGGATGGTGTCGAAGCGCTGCTGGATGTTCTTGATGAACCAGCGCGCCTCCTGCAGGCGCTGCTGCATGGCGGCATGACCGGCCTCGCCGCCGTTGTCGCGCCCGCCGCGGTTCTGGCGCATCGCGCTGGCGTACACATCGTGCACGCGCAGGCGCGGCATCACCTCAGGGTTGAGCAACACCTTGAAACCCCGACCGGCGCGCGTCACGAGCACGTCGGGCACGACCACGTTGCGCTCCAGGTCGAGGAAGCGGCGGCCCGGTTTGGGCTCCAGGCGGGCAATCAGCCCGAGCGCGGCGCGCACGGCTTCGTCTTCCAGGCCGCACAGGTTGCACAGGCGCTTCACATCGCGCTTGGCCACCAGCTCCATGGACTGTCCGCAGATGGCCAGGGCTGCGCGCGCTTCGGGCGTGTTGCGCATCTCCAGGATCTGCAGGCGCAGGCACTCGGCGAGGTTGCGCGCGCCCACCCCGGCGGGCTCCATGTGCTGCAGCAGCTGCAGGGCCATGGTCAGGCGCTGCACGAGGGCTTCGCGCTCTTCCAGCCCTTCGTTGGGGTCTTCGGTCTCCATCGGGCCCGACAAGGCCTGCCAGGCTGCGGCCAGTTCGGTCAGGCTGTCTTCGATGTAACCGTCGTCGCTGAGCGATTCGATCAGGAAATACAGCGCGGCGCGGTCTTCTTCGGACAAGCGCAGGCAGCGCGCCTGATCGTGCAGAAAATCCTGCAGACTGACGTGGGCACGGGCCAGGTCGGCGGCGCTGGCGGTGTCGTCGTCGCCCGAGGCGTTGTTGTTGCGCGCGGGCGCGTCGCCACCCCACTCGCTGTCGTCCGGCGCCATCTCCACCGTGCCGTCGCCCTCCCAGCTTTCTTCCACCGGCGTGGCGCCGTCGAGCTTGCCCTCGATGGCATCACCTTCACTGGTGTCGCTGCTCGTGCTGCTGCTCGATTCCGTGCTGGAGAGCATCGGGCCGGGCGATTCAGGCAGAGCGGCCTCGGCGATCTGCTCACCCACGCTCACCGGTGCGTCCGTCTGCTCCAGGCCAAACGCCTCGCGCTCGGCCAGGTCTTCGGAGCGCTCCAGAAACGGGTTTTCGTCGAGCATCTGCTCGACCTCCTGCGCCATCTCCAGCGTGGAGAGTTGCAACAGGCGGATGGATTGCTGCAGCTGGGGCGTGAGCGCCAGGTGCTGCGAGACACGTAACGACAGGCCTTGTTTCACAGGCCGCCCCCCCGCCGCGCGGCGCGCGTCCCCCCCAGGGGGGCGCACCCTGGGACCGGCAAAGCCGGATCCGCGGGGGCCCTGGATGGGACACCTCGCGCCGGTGAAATTGCACCGCAGTGCAACAGGTGGCTGCTTTTCATCACATCCGGAAATGTTCGCCGAGATAAACGCGGCGCACGTCGGCGTTTTCCACGATCTCGGCCGGTGTGCCGCTGGTGAGCACGTGGCCGTCGTTGATGATGTAGGCGCGGTCGCAGATGCCCAGGGTCTCGCGCACGTTGTGGTCGGTGATGAGCACGCCGATGCCGCGCGACTTGAGGAAACCGATGATGCGCTGGATCTCGATCACGGCGATCGGGTCGATGCCGGCAAAGGGCTCGTCGAGCAGGATGAAACGCGGGTTGGTGGCGAGCGCCCGAGCAATCTCGACCCGGCGGCGCTCACCGCCCGACAGGGCCGGTGCGGGCGAGTCGCGCAGGTGGTCCACGTGCAGGTCTTTGAGCAACTCGTCGAGCCGGGCCTCGATGGCGGCCTTGCCCAAGGCCTTGCCGGCCTCGTCCTCCTGCAGCTCCAGCACGGCGCGCACGTTGTCGGCCACGTTGAGCTTGCGGAAGATCGACGCTTCCTGCGGCAGGTAGCCCAGGCCCAGGCGGGCGCGCCGGTGGATGGGCAGGCTCTGGATGGCCTGGCCATCGAGCAAAATTTGCCCGGCGTCCGAGCGCAGCAGGCCGACCAACATGTAGAAGGAGGTGGTCTTGCCCGCGCCGTTGGGGCCCAGCAGGCCAACCACCTCACCTTTGAAGACCGCCAGCGACACGTCCTTGACCACCTTGCGGCTGCCATAGGCCTTTTGCAGACCTTGGGCCTCCAGCCGGCTGAGATCGGGGCCGGGCGACGGGCGTTTGCCCGGGCTCAGGGCCTGCGCCGAGGGCATCGCCGTCACTGTTGACCCTCGCCGAGCTGGTTGCTGGGGCGCAGGTTGGCCGGTGGCGCTGGCACGGGAGCGGGTGCACCGGCTTTGGGCACGGGCGTGAGCATGGCCCGCACGCGACCGGTGGGGTTGTTGGCGGTGCGGTTGGCGGCGCCTCCGTCCACGGTGAACACGTCGCTGGTGTTGTTGTAGACGATCACGCTGCCGGTGGTTTCGTCGTTGAGCTGGGCGCCCTTGAAGCGCTTGAGCACCGCATCGCCCACAAAACGCACGGTGTCGGCCTGGCTGTCGTACTCGATGCGCTGGGCCGTGCCTTCGATGAATTCGTCCACCCCATCGCGCTTCTGGCGGAAAAACCCCGGGCTGCCGTTGACGGTGCCGAACTGGTTGCCCTGGGCATCCTGGCGCACCTCGACCTTGGCTCCGCGAATCACGATGGTGCCCTTGGTGATGATCACGTTGCCGGTGAAGATGCTGGTCTGGCGCGCGTCGTCGTAGCGCAGCGTGTCGGACTCGGCATTGAGCGGCAGGTTGCGGTCGGCCTTTTCAGCCTGTGCCGCACCGGTCAGGAACAGACCCAACACCAGGCAGGTGCCCGTCCAGAATGACCGACGCAAGGGGGATGTGGACTGGTTGGAATGCATGGGGTATTGGGGCACGAAACTTGCATTCATTGTAACGACGTGCTGCATGCCGAACGCGCCAAAGAGCCGCTTTACCGACTCTTTTCTCACGCCACTCAACAAAGCCCGTACCGTCCAACACCACGCACGCCACCCGCGTACGCACCAAAGAGAAAGCCCGCCGGATGCGGGCTTCTCCCGGCACCGGACAAGGCTCAGGCCTTGCGGGCCGATTCGGCGATCAACGCATCGGCCACCACCAGGGTGCGGGGGCCTTGACCGTTCACATAAAAGCGCCCGGCCACGCCCAATGACGGCGTGCCTTCGACGTTGTAGGCGTCCTGAAGTTGGGTGGCCTTGGTGGCCAGGCCCACGGCAGCGCCGTTGTAGAACTCGCTGAAACGGGCCATGTCAACACCACCCTGTTTTTCAATCCAGGCGGTGATGACGGGCTGGGTGGTGAGCTGCTGGCGGTCCACATGGATGGCCTGGAACACCTTGCTGTGCAGCCGATCCACCAGCTTCATGGCTTCCAGCGTGAAGTACAGGCGCTGCATGGGCACAAAGGCGGGGCTGAACGCCACCGGCATGCGCCGCACATTCACATTGGCTGGCTTCTTCCTGGCCCACTCGTCGAACGCGGGCTCGAAATTGAAACAGTGGACGCAGCTGTAGGCGAAGAACTCGACCACCTCGATCTGGCTGGCCGGGCTCTCCACAGGCGCGGGGCTCTTCAGGCGGATGAAGTCGGTGCCTTCCTTGGGTGCCACGCGCTGGGCCAGCGCGGGTGTGAGCGTCAGGCCACCGGCGGCGGCCACAGCGGTGGTGCCGGCGGCCAGCAGGGAACGGGAAAAATCGCGACGTTGCATGGAATCGAACTCCTGGGTTGAGTTGGCTTGGGGCAGGCGCTGCGGTTGAAAGTTCCCGGCGACCCTGCGCGTCAGATCAGCGTTGCACGCGAACCAGCGCCGCCTCGACGCCGTTGACCTGCAGCTGCTCCTGGGTCAGATCGGCCAGCGCCTTCTGGTTGAACGGGCCCACGCGCACGCGGTACACGGTCCGGCCGGATTGTTCACGCTCGGTCACATCGGCGTTGATGCCCAACATGGCGAGCTTGGCGCGCTGGGCTTCGGCGTCCTCGGGCGAGCGGTAGGC
>NZ_JBLYYB010000185.1:0-7367 GCF_048549895.1 Hydrogenophaga sp. | reverse complement strand
CGTGCTGCAGTGGATCAGGCGGCGAATGCGTGCCTTCGCGCAACCAGTCACCATGGCGCGGGTCATCTCTACGGCGTCACTGATCGAGGGTTGCGGTACGTACGCCAGGTGCACCACCGTACAGTCAGGCACCAGCAACCGCTCCCATACCGACGGGTCTTTCATGTCACCCACGATCCATTCAATGCCGCGGATCCCGCTGGCACGTGGTGTCCTCGACAGCGCGCGCACCGGCGTACCTTCGGCCAGCAGCAAAGGGATCAAGTGACCACCCACGAAGCCACTGGCCCCCGTCAATACAACCGGCGGCATGTCAGCGGTACTCACTGTGCATCCCGAATGCTCTCAACATCTTGTTCATGGTTCTGGCTGCCCACTCATTTGTGCAATGTAGAGATTTGCCACATGTGATGCGGAAAAACGCTCCCTCACCCGCTCGACAGCACACGAAGAGACGTTAGGTGGAGCAATCACGAAAGCTCGAAGCTTGTCCAGCTCGTTTGATGACAGTCCTTTGGAGTTTCTTTTGAGGGTCAACGTGGCTGGATAGTCACTAAGGGCCTGTACTGAGGTGTCCTGCTCAATGCTGACAAGGTTCAGAATCGGTCTCCCCATTGCCATGTACTCGATGACTTTGCTGGCCAGCTGTGAGGCCGAGTCGTTGCCGATGTTGACAAGTATGTCTGCGTCCAGCATGGCGCCATGGACCTGTGTGCGACTCACCATACCGTGCACGAACAGCAATTTTCTGACCTGAACAGGGCATGCCGCCAGCTCTTCAGCGCAATCGTTGACCGCGCCGTAGAGGTGCAGTTCCAACTTTCTGTCGGGAATGGCAGAGAGCAGCGCTTCGAAGCAGGCCAGTAGGTAACCTGGACTTCGCAGCTTGCGATACAGGGTGCCTACAAACACCAACCGCAACACCGGACGTGTTGACGGTGGCGCTCCCTGCGGCAGCGCCGGCAGGGACAGCAGGGGTGGTGCCAGACGGATTTTCTCGGCCGGTACCGCAAAGTGTGTTCTGTACATTTGGCGCGTGGATTCGGTGGTCACGCACACCGCGTCCGCATTCGTCAGAATGCGATTTTCGACAAGCCGGCTCAGACGCGAGTAGAGCCGCTGGTTGTTAGGGGCAGGTTCCGACATGAGGTGAAACGGATCACCGATATCGACCAACCATTTCGCCTGGCCTGCATGCGTTCGAGCCCGATGACCCACGACGTGACCGGTGAAAGGATGGGAGACGGAAATCATCCAATCGAAATCGTGGTGAGTGCACAGCTGTCTGGCGGCGGCTGTGGCGGGGATGATCCATCCACATGCGAAGTCTGGCCAGTAGGTCGCTCGCCAAACCGCCCTTGCAAACTTTCGCAGCGTTGCTGTGAATTTGTGCCAGGGTTTGGACTGTGGAAAGTTCGTGATGCCAGCGTCAGCGCCAGTGCTTGCTGGAGTCACTCGCCGGGATGCATTCAAGAGCCAGTCCTGAACGCGGTGTACCTTCACGCCGTCGTCTGATGCAGAGGCTTCTTGAGACAAACGCGCTGCACAAAGGATGTGCACTTCATGACCCAGCAGCAAGAACTGTTGAGCCAATGCAGACCATCTGAATGCTCTGGGCGTGAGGTCTGGCGTATACGAATACGTGATGATGAGAATTTTCACGATGGTGAACAGGCATGGCTCGCGGGG
Organism: Hydrogenophaga sp.; assembly: GCF_048549895.1. Classification (GTDB taxonomy): domain Bacteria; phylum Pseudomonadota; class Gammaproteobacteria; order Burkholderiales; family Burkholderiaceae_C; genus Hydrogenophaga. The sequence continues at coordinate 5,678 of NZ_JBLYYB010000185.1, read as the reverse complement.
TATCCATAGCCCGACGAAAAAGGTAACGGCACTGGGGTCGGATCAGAAAGCTCCAAATCACCTTCCGCATAGTCCAAGACTGAAATTCCATCATCCTCAAGCGCGACGATCCGATAGACCCAAGCACCATAGCCTGCATGTCGACCTATGAATCCCTTGCTTCCAAAGTAGAGGCATTCGCCTTCGGAAGCTCCACGGAGATCAAACGGGCCCAGGTTCAGATTGGCAGGTTCGCGACCCGCCACTCGAGGGACATGGTGGGCGGTTGCTGATCGGTAGGCGTTTCGCTTTTCTATGGACGCGGTGTAGACGAAGGTGCCAGGATCGCGAACGTGGTCGACTCCATCCAGCACCAGTTCGATACCGAGTTGATCGCAATGCGCGTGCGCGCCCAACCCGGAAATGCCGATTTCTCCGCAGCGGACCGCGAGATAAAGCCGGGGGCTGCGGAACACAAAGCACCCCATACCCATGAAAGCCTGACGCGTCATTTCATCGAGCAAGCCTGATACATCGGCTGAAAAGTGGGATCGCCAGCGCCCTGTTTGCGATGTGTCTTCGAAGCGTCGCATGTGATCTGCCCACACTTGTGCGGACCCGACAGCGCCAGATGAAGCTGGCGCAGTACGGACAGGCGTTGCGGTTCTAACCGTTGGTTCATATCCCGCAAACGCCCGGATGATCTCTGCAGCGGGGTCGTCGTCGAGAGCTGCGTTGTGCGAGCTGTTGGCGACGAGCGCTCGGATCCCTGCCAACAGCGAGCCGTGATCCAGGGACCAGCCAGGAGTTGCCGGGTCGTTGTTTGCACGAATCTGCTCGCCGCTCCCGAGTATGAGGAATCGACCGCTGTCGTTGTCACCAAACTGAGTGACGTTCCCATCGGGTCGAGTCAGGGCCTGGGTGAAATCCGCCATCTTCGCCAAGCGCTCCCAACACCAGGGCGGCACTGGCGACATCCGATCACTCCCCGGCACGGGATGCATTGCCCAGGTCTCCTGGCGGAGTCTTGGCAACTTTTTACGGTGGTTGAAATCAGGCAGTGTCAGAACTGCAAGCTTTTCTGTAGGCAAGTTGCTCAGAAGTGCAAATCCCCAAAGCACCATCTCTGCAGACAAACGGTGGTAACAAACCGAAGCCTCAAAGTTGCTGCCGTCATCGTGAAACTGATAGCCAACCTCGGCCATGAGTTCTTGGACCGAGAACGCCAGCCAGCCATCGACCTCGTCACTTTTGGGCAGATAGGAGGCGGCGAAGAGTAGCCCCACGATGTTGGCGAGGTAATGGTTGCCGCGGTACACGGGAGACCATTCCAGATTTTTGATGACATGCCTGGCGTGCGCCAGGACGCTTGAGGTGAACACGCTTTCAAACACATCATCCAGGCGCTCGCCCGAAGCCATGATGATGTCGCGTGCGACAAGTAGATTTGCACAGCGTATTGCCACGTCCATGACGCATGCCCAATTGACACCAAACCCGGGCGGGTTGGTGGCTATGAAATCAAGAATCTGGTTTCGCAGTTCTTGTTCGTAGACGGAGGCGTCTTGAAACCCCGGTGTGTGCTGGCGTGCGAAGTGGCAAGCCAGCGCCAGGTTGGGTAGGTGCTGCATCCGAGCCAGTTCCCAAGGGACCTTTATATCAACACCGGGCAAAACACCCGGGCGAATATCCCGGTGCCAGGAACGTTCATCCCAGCGGTAGCCCGAAATGAAGTCCCGTTGCCAGTCGATTGGGATGTAGTGCGGACCGACCATTTGCCATATGCGTTGAGACGCCTTGAGGTTGGTGCGGTTGATCCGACCAACCAGCCATTGTCCGTTCTTGTCGGCATGGATGGGTGCGAGCGAAGAGTAGTGAAGGTTTTCCCATCCTTTGCATTCAACCCCATGAGCGACGATGACCGACCCCGATCCAAGCAGATCGAAAGTATGTCTCAGGGTAGACGTAGATTGGCGCTGCAGCAGTGAAAGCAGCCGAGGGTCACTTGCTTTCAACGAAGCCATGAAACCCGGTTGGAGGAGCGTGAAGCGCCTTGAAAGTGGCTTGACGGCGAAGTGATGACTCTCGTCTGGAAACGTTCCGAACCAAACAAGCGTGAATTTTTCAATCCACCGTGACACTTCACGACCAAGTCGGTGGCGGATGCGGTAGACCAATTGGCTAACGCGCTTTGGCGAAGGATGAGCGCTACGCATCACGGGCAGGTGGTAAGGCAGAACGCTGGCGAAGGGATCGGGTTTCCACCACCAGCACCCACCAGATCACGATGGCCGACAACAGGCTGGCGATGACCTGCGTCCAAGCGGCGCCATAAACGCCATAGCGCTCGCACAAAGGAAATCCGATCGCAATCGTGACCATGGTGGTAAGTACGGCGATCCCTGCACCTTGCTTGATAGCGCCTACGCCTACCAGCGCTGCGCCGCCGACCGCGTAGGTGCTCCACAGAAGGAACTTCAGCATGAGGATGGCCAGCAGCTTGCTCAATCCTGCATAGTTGTTATCTAGAAACCGGGTTTCGACCAGCCAGGCAACCGACACTAGCGTCATCGCCACAGGAATAGCCGCAATGCCAAGCCGCACGGACCACCGGAGCAGCTGTTGGCGGAACACAGCCGGTTCGTGCATGAGCGACGTGAACATGGGTGTGGCCACGCTTTGTACCGCACCGCCCACGCCCAATGCCGCAAAAAAGAAAACTGTAGCCAAAGCATAAACAGCGATGTCTGCCCGGGGCGTGCCCGTCAGATCCAGAATGATCATGTCCGCGTATTGACCCAGGGCCGTGACGGCAGTGCCAAACACGCTGTAAAAGGCCAAGCTTGAAAAGTCTGTTGGTACGCAAACCTTCTGGGGAGGACGAAACTGCGGACGGGAGAGAGCCAGCAGCGGCACGCAGACAAGATAGGCCATGACCAGGGTAGCCGCCAGCAGTCCCATCAGGCCGTAGGCGTACACCGCGCCCACGGAAACCACCAGCGTAGCGAACCGGATCGCAACTTGGTAGATCGCAAGAGTCTTGAACCGCTGAATGGCCTGGAGATAGACCAGCAGCAGGCTGGCGATCGCCAGCGCAGGCAGCTGCAGCGCATATGTGGCAAATACGCTCGTTTGAACCGTATCTTCCCGAGATGAGAGTACCAAGCCGAATGCGACCAGTGAAACTACCAGCGCGAATACAAGTGTGCGGCGAAGGCCGACCGCCAGCAGGGAGCGCCGCTGCTCGTTGCCGAGGGCCGAGTCGGCGCAGTAGCGCAGTATTGGCGCCGTGATGCCCCCGGCCGCGAGCACTGTGGCTACTGCGGTGTAGGCCAGCGCGAGGCGCACTAGCCCAAACTCCGACGGAGGCAAAAATTTGGCCACGAACAGCACCGTGAGGAAGGCCACACCTTGCTGAGCCACATTGCTCAGCATCACGTAGGGCAGGCCGTGGCTGAAGAGTTTCCTGAAGGCAATACCTACTTTTGCGTTCATGCGCGGGCAGGCCTCAGGTGTCGACCTTGAGCTTGAGCTTGCCTGACCGCGTGCGGACCGGATGGTCCACGACCTGAACGTCGTAGCTTATGTCCACACCGGCGAAGTCGAATCCCGCCATCACATCTTTTACATCACAGGGCAAGGACCTCGGGACGACAAGTACAGACATGTGCCCTGCGTGTGTCTGTCGGACCTGTAGATGCAGCACCTCGTTGAAAGCGGCATGGTGCCGACCAAAAATGATGGAAGTCAACGATACGTTTCGACCGGCCCGATCAACGACGAAGTCGCCGATGCGGCCTTCTTCAATGCGAAAGGCAAGCGAGCCGGCGCCACTGAACACCTCGGCGATGCGATCACCGGTGTCGTACCGAATAAACGGATGCACACGGTTGTGCAGTGATGTGCACACCAGGCGTCGCCCCCCACCGCCGTCGGCGCTGACGGCCTCGGCATATCCGTAGGTCGGCAAGGATTGGTACACGCCCTCGGCAGTCTCCCGGGCCAGAAGAGCCATCTCGCTGTGCCCGTACCAGCTGACGATGTTGGCGGTCAAGACTCGAGCAATCGGCTCCCTGTACACCGGAGCAGGGAACTCCGAACCGAGCAAGGCGCCCCTCAGGTGGGCGATGAAGCGATTGGCCGCAGCGTTTCGCCTTGTGGCAAGCGCATGCGCGAATTCGGCTACCAAGCTCGGGTAGCCGTGGAGCCACCGAAACAGTTTCTGATCCGACAGCGCCAGCACCGCATCCACCACATCGGGCATGGGGCAATTGGCGTTCACAACGTATTCGTTGTGCCGAGGGTGGAAGCTGAGTGGCTCGCCATGCGAGAAGTACGTGCCGCCCAGCCGCAGCTTCAAGTGCGACACGTGATAGCCGTGAGCGGACCAGATGTGGTGCATGTGCGCCCACTCGACTGGCGTGGCATTGCGTTCGAGTCTGAACGCCAATGGACTACCGGAGGTCCCGCCGGTATTGGCCGTCGGTCCTTTGGCGTTCGGGGTGCAGCGGGCTTCGAGCGGGTATTTCTGAAGGTCCTGCTTGGTCACAACGGGGACGCGCTTCCAGTCGCCCAACGTCCGAAAGTCCTGGACCGCGTAGCCCTTGTCGCGATAGAACTCGCGGTAAAACGGTACCTGAGCGGCCGCATGCGACAGCAGTTGTTGCAGCTTGGGCAGCAAACGGGCTTCGGCGGTCCGAGTGTCCCATCGCTCGGCCTGCCGAACCGCAAGCGATTCCCGCAAGTAGCCCGAGCCCACGCGCAAGGCGGCGGGGATGTGCGCAAGCACCTCCGCGTATTTTTCGGCACTCTGGAAGATGCATTCCTTTGTCGTCATTGGAGATGGTCAGGTATCTCGGAGACCGACTTGCCGATAGATGTCCATCATCTCGCGCGCGACCACGATCGAGTCGTGGTATTTCTCGACGTACTGTCGGCTTTTGTGGGCAAGGCTGGCGCGCCGCTGGGGGTCTTCGATGAGCCCCCTCAAGACGGAAGTGATCGTGTCTGGATTGGCATTCACCAGTGGCATTTCTGCCGGGTACTTCTCGATCAAGTCTGGGCGAATGTAGGTGATGGTGGGCTTGCCCGCCGCCATAGCCTCTACCGCGGTGACGCCATGCGATCCACAACGCAGTTCATCCACGTACACATCGCAAGCAGACAGCTCCCGATAGAACTCGGACTGCTTGAGCTGCCGGAGTTTTCTAAATTCGAATTGATGGCCTTCTACCCGGAGTTGTTCGAAGGCAGCCTCGATCTCCTCCGTGCCCTTGACTTTGGGCTCTGTGGGAACGTGAAGGAAAACAGGTGGCCGGCTGGTGTTCGGCGGTTTGAAATCGAAGCGTTTGAGATCGACAGGCTGCCGGAACACAAACACCCTTTCAAAATAAGGCGCTACGTATTCAGCCATTTCACAGTCAGTGGCGGCGAAGCGCACGTAGCGGGAAACAGACTTCAGATAGGCACGGATTCCGTCGTCTCTGGAAGGGTCAGCCTCCCGGTAAAAGTAGGGATTGCGGGCCCTGGCCATCTCCACGATGCGAGCATCACCACCCCCGAAACTGATCAGCATCGGCACGCGGCAAGCGGCCAGATAGCGACCTTCCAGCAGGTGGTGCAGACTGCCACGCAGAAGGTGGCTCCCGTGGTAGTGCACCAGGGAAAACCGGGACGGGATGCGCGCGAGAAATGCCGCG
>NZ_JBLYYB010000184.1:0-6281 GCF_048549895.1 Hydrogenophaga sp. | reverse complement strand
CGGCAACGCGGTGGAAGCCATGGTGGCTGCAGCCGCGGCCATCGCCGTGGTCTACCCGCACATGAACGCCATCGGCGGTGACGGTTTCTGGCTCATCCACGAACCCGGCAAAGAGCCGGTGGCCATCAGCGCGTGTGGGCCTGCCGCCGCGCTCGCCGATCTGGACTTTTACGCAGGACACGACACGATTCCGTCGCGTGGCCCGAAGGCCGCGCTCACCGTGGCCGGCACCATCGGCGGCTGGGCCAAGGCGCTTGAAGTCGCCGCACCCTGGGGCCCCGCCCTGCCCTTGTCGCGCTTGTTGGCCGACGCCATCCGCCACGCGCACAAGGGCATCGCCGTCACCGAAAGCCAGGCAGCCCTCACACGCGAAAAATTCGATGGCCTGAAAGACGCGCCCGGCTTCGCGCAGACCCACCTGGTCAACGGCCAGCCACCCGCCGTGGGCCACGTGCTCAAACAACCCACGCTGGGCCGCACGCTGGCGCAACTGGCCGAGCGCGGGCTGGACGACTTCTACCGCGGTGAATTGGCCCAACGCATCGGCGCCGAGCTCGAACGCGTGGGCAGCCCCCTGCGAACCAGCGACCTCGCCGCCTACCAGGCGCAGATCGTCGAGCCACTCTCGGTGCGGCTGAACGACAGCACGGTCTACAACCTGCCGCCACCCACGCAGGGCCTCTCGGCGCTCATGATCCTGGGCCTGTTCGAGCGCCTGGGCGTGACCGAGGGCGAAGGCTTCGCGCATGTGCACGGCCTGGTGGAGGCGACCAAGCGGGCGTTTCGTGTGCGCGAGCGTGTGGTCACCGATCCGCAGCGCCTGCCGGCCGACCCCAAAGGTTTTCTGACACCCGCCGCGCTCACCGAACTGGCCGCCGAGATCGACCGCCACAAAGCCCTGCCCTGGCCCGATGTGGCCAAACCCGGCGACACCATCTGGATGGGCTGCATCGACGCGCAGGGCCGCGCGGTCAGCTTCATCCAGAGCGTGTACTGGGAGTTCGGCTCGGGCGTGGTGCTGCAGGACACCGGCATCGTCTGGCAAAACCGGGGCACGAGTTTTTCGCTCGACCCCAAAGCGCTCAACGTGCTCAAGCCCGGCATGCGCCCCTTCCACACACTCAACCCGTCGCTGGCCCTGTTTGACGACGGCCGCGTGATGCCCTACGGCACCATGGGCGGCGAAGGCCAGCCGCAAACACAAGCTGCGGTGTTCACGCGCTATGCGCGCTTCGGCCAGGGCCTGCAGCAGGCCGTGACCGCACCACGCTGGCTGCTGGGGCGCACCTGGGGCGACGTGAGCACCACCCTCAAGCTGGAGAGCCGGTTCGACCCGGCGCTGGTGCAGGCGCTGCGAGACGCCGGCCACGTGGTGGAGCTGTTCTCCGAGCCTTTCAGCGACGCCATGGGCCACGCGGGCGCGCTGGTGCGCCACCCCAACGGCGTGATCGAAGGCGCGGCCGATCCAAGAAGTGATGGTGTGGTGGCGGGGGTCTGACGGCACCGACCTTGCGTGCGCCCAACAAAAAACCCCGCTGGAAAGAACCAGCGGGGTTTTCTTTGGAAAGGGCTGATTGATCAGGCAGCGCGGCGGCGGCGCAGGCCCAGTGCGGCCAGGCCCAGACCCAGACCCAGCAGGGCCAGGGTGCCGGGCTCAGGCACTTCGAGTTGTGCGTTGTCCAGGATCAGGCCGACGTTGTCGCCCCCGCCGTTGCCGATCACCAGACGGGCCGTCACGTTGCCGTTGGGGGTGAAGGACACGGTGTAAGTCTTGAACGGGTCGTTCTGGGACAGTGTGATGGCGTCAGACGCGTAGAACAGGTTGCTGTTGCTGCTGTCAGCAAAGCCGAACGTCACCGTGTTGCCTTCGCGGCGCACTTGGTTACCCGACAGGTCGAGCGAGAACATGTAGGTCAATCCGGCCGTCAGGTTGTAAATCGTGGTGCTCGACAGGACGCCTGCGTTGTTGGTGCTGCCGTCCAGGTCGATACAGCCACCGATGCCGCCGACGCAGTTGATGCCGTACTGCACGCCACTGCGGATGTAGTCCACCGTGCCGGCCGAAACGGTCCAGTTGTCAAAGCCATTGAAGTTGAGCGCGTTGGAGCCGCTCTCTGCGTTGAAGTTGTCGGTGAAGATCACACCCGCCTGAGCGGCGGGTGCTGCGGCCATCAAGGCAGCGACGGTCAGGGGAGCGGCGAAGCAAGTGGTTGATCTTCCAAGGCATACCCCCCGGTGTTGCAACGACGTGTCATTTTTCCCGACACTTTCAGCGCTCAGCGGGTTTGCGCTCCGGCCAACACCGCAGCCCACCCACTTTGGGCCAGCAATTCGTCGCGCCAGAGCCGGTAACCGGCGTCGCTGGGGTGCAGACCATCCACCGCATGAAGACCGGGCGTCTGTACAAACGGGTCGTCGGCTTTCTCCTTGAACAGGTTCACCACCACGGCGCCGTGCCGCTCGGCGGCCTCGCGCACAAAGCCGTGCAGGCGCCGCGCGCGCTTCGTCATGAGCTGCGAGGCCGGCGCAAAGAAAAACGGCGCGTTGCCCACATTGCCGGCGGGCATGAGGACCACCCGATCCGATCGCTCGCGCGCCAGCGCGGTGACGCGGTCGATGTCGGCGCGCATGTCGTCTTCGGAGCGCAGGCGGATCACATCGTTGCCGCCGGCCTGGACGAGCACGAGGTCGAAGCGCTGGGCCCCTTCGAGCTGACGCAACACATCGGCAAAGGTGGCGCCATCGCGCGCGCGGTTGTCGATGCGCAGGCCGGGGTACGCGCTGCCCAGCAAGCCTGCGAGGCTGTTGCCGGGCGCGCTGGCGCCGGTGCCCACGCCCGTGCTGTCGCCCACGATCAGCAAGCTCAGCTTGGGATTGACCGGGTTCTGCTGGAACGGCGTGCTCTGGCGCGCCAGATCAGCCGCTTGGCCGATGCGCCAGGCCGCGCACCCCGAGGTGACCAGCACCACCGCAGCAGCGGCCAGCGCGAGCAAGGGCAAGACGGGTCTGGACGAGAAACGCATGGGAATCAGTTTATGGCGCGGTGCCCTGCCCCGTGCGGCCCGGGCCCAAAGCCCGCGGCCGCCGCAGGCTTGACGCATGGGCGATCCGATGGGCGTCATACACTGCATCGATGCCCGCCACGCCTGAACCCGCCTTGCCCGATGCTGGCCGTTGCCCACTGTGCGGCGGCGACAACCGCTGCGCGATGGAGATCGCGCGCGACACCGGCGAAGCGCAGCCCCCTTGCTGGTGCGTGGATGCCACCTTCAGCCGCGAGCTGCTGGAGCGCATTCCGGCTGAAGCGCGCGGACAGGCCTGCATCTGCGCGGCCTGTGTGGCCCAGGCGCTGCGCGCCAGCCGACCATGAGCGCTCCCGCCAGCGACCCCGACACCCTCACGGCCATGCGCGCGCGCTACGGCGAACGCTACCGCTGGCTGCTGCTGCTCTCGGTGATGGTGGGCACCATGGCCTCCATCATGTCGTCGACCATCATCAACGTGGCCATCCCCGACATGAGCCAGCATTTCGCACTCGGGCAGGAGCGCGCCCAGTGGGCGTCATCGGGCTTCATGGCCGCCATGACGGTCTCCATGCTGACCACTCCCTGGCTGCTCGCGCGCTACGGCTACCGCCGCACCTACGCCGGGTGCATGTGGCTGCTGCTGGCCGGCGGCGTGGGCGGTGGTTTCGCCGACTCGTTTGCGCTGGTGCTGGCCGCGCGCGTGGCCGAGGGCCTGGCCGCCGGCGTGGTGCAGCCGATCCCGGCCATCATCATCCTGCGCGCCTTCGAGCCTCACGAACAAGGCCGCGCCAGCGGCATCTTCGGCATGGGTGTGGTGCTGGCTCCCGCGCTGGGCCCCAGCATCGGCGGTCTGCTGGTGGATGGCTTTGGCTGGCGCTCGATCTTCTTCATGGTGGTGCCGTTCTGCATCGCCTCGCTGTGGCTGGCGCGCCGCTTCGTGCCCACCACCTCGCCCGGCGGCGGCCCGGCCAACCCGCAAGGCGCCGGGCTGGACTGGCGCGGCCTGCTGCTCGCCGCCGTGGGCACGCTGTGCCTGCTCAACGGCCTGGTCGAACTGCAAGGCGGCACAGCGTTGAGCGCCGCCACCTTGCTGGGCGGCGCCGCGCTGCTGCTGGTGGCGTTCGTGGTGCTGCAGCGGTGCACGCTGACAAGCCGCCGTCGCCACCCCGACCAGGGCGTGGACCCGCTCATGAACCTTTCGCTCTTCAACGACCGGCGCTTTGCCATGGGCAGCATCGTGGCCTTCATCTACGGCATCGCGTTGTTCGGCTCCACCTACCTGCTGCCGGTCTACATGCAGATGGGACTGGGTCTCTCCGCCTCGTACGTGGGCACCATCCTGCTGCCAGCGGGCCTGGTGCTGGCCATCACCATCGCGGTGGTCGGGCGCCTGGCCGACAAACAACCCACGCACCGCCTGGTGAGCATCGGCCTGGTGCTGCTGGCCGCGTCGTTCGCACTCATGGTCACCATCGATCTCGGCCGCCCGGCGCAGATCGTTCCGCTGCTCATCACCTGGGCCATCCTCGGGCGCATCGGCCTGGGCTTCATCCTGCCCTCGCTCAACATCGGCGCCATGCGCTCGCTGGACCGCAGCCACATCCCGCAAGGCTCCAGCGTGATCAACTTCCTGCGCATGCTCGGCGGCGCGGCCGGTGTGAGCCTGTGCGGCATCGTCCTTGAGTGGCGGGTGGCGGCGCACGGCGCGCTGCTCGACACCGGCACCACCAGCCCGGCGCGCATGGCCGCGTTTGGCGAGACGTTCCTGATGCTGGCTGCGATTTGTGCCGTGGCTGTGGTGGCGGCGTTGAAACTCCGCGAGCGCTGAGACACCTCATCGACGAAGGGCGATTCGCCGCCGGGCCGCCCCAAGGCGAATCAGTCCCCTTGGGGGGCAGCGGACCTCGCGCAGCGGGGGAGCGTGGGGGCACAATACTTTTATGTGTCAATTGCTCGGCCTCAACTGCGCCACCCCCACCGACGCTTCCTTCAGCTTCACCGGCTTCTGCCAGCGCGGCGGCAACACCGACCACCACGCCGATGGCTGGGGCATCGCGTTTTTTGAAGGCAAGGGCTTGCGCCTGTTCGTCGACCACGCCAGCGCCTCGCAGTCGCCCATGGCGACCTTTCTGCAAAGCTACCCGCTCAAGAGCCGCAACATCATTGCCCACGTGCGCAAGGCCACCATCGGCGAAGTGTCGCTGGAGAACGCCCACCCCTTTGTGCGCGAGCTCTGGGGCCGGCAGTGGGTGTTCGCGCACAACGGCGATCTGAAAGACTACTTTCCGCACCTGCACAGCCACTTTCGACCGGTCGGCACCACCGACAGCGAACGCGCCTTCTGCTGGTTGATGCAGGAGCTGGCCAAGTCGCATGCGGGGCTGCCCAGCGTGGAGGAACTCACCCTCACGCTGCAGGAGCTCGTGCCCCAGGTGCGCCGCTTCGGCACCTTCAATTTCCTGCTCTCCAACGGCGAGGCGCTGTGGGCGCACTGCAGCACCAAGCTCCACTGGCTGGTGCGCCAGCACCCCTTTGCCCCGGCCACGCTGATGGACCAGGACTGGACCGTGAACTTCGCCGACCTCAACCAGCCCGGCGACCGCGCAGCGGTGGTGGTGACCACACCGCTGACCAGCGACGAGCGATGGGCGGCGTTCGAGCCCAACGAGCTCAAGGTGTTCGTGGACGGCTTGCCCATGGAGCGGTGCTCATGAACGCCTGGATGGTGCTCGGACTGGCCATCGTGGCCGAGGTGATCGGCACCACCGCGCTGAAGGCCAGCGACAGCTTCACCAGGCTCTGGCCGTCGCTGGTCGTGGTGGTGGGCTACGGCGTCGCGTTCTACTGCCTCTCGCTGGTGCTCAAGAGCGTGCCGGTGGGCATTGCGTACGCCATCTGGTCGGGCCTGGGCATCGTGCTGATCACCGCGGTGGCCTGGCTGCTCTACGGGCAGCGCATCGACCTGGCCGGTCTGATCGGCATGGGCCTGATCATTGCCGGCGTGGTGGTGCTCAACGTGTTTTCCAAAGCCACGGCGCACTGAGCACCAGGGCGCGTTTCAGCCCCGGCCCGCGCGACGCTCCTCGCGCAGCATGAAGAGGTAGAGCCCTTCGACCTTCTCGCGCGCCCACGGCGTCTTGCGCAGAAACCGCAGGCTCGAACCCACGCTGGGGTCCACGTTGAAACAGCGCACCGGGATGCGCTGGCCCAGCTCTTCCCAACCATAGTGGTCGGCCAGCGCGGTGACGATGGCCT
>NZ_JBLYYB010000183.1:0-11722 GCF_048549895.1 Hydrogenophaga sp. | reverse complement strand
TGCGCCCCTGCTCCAGCATGTCTATCGTGCTGCTCAGGTGTCCATTGGCCCTGCGCAGGCGCTTGATGATGGCCGGGTGGGAGGTATGTGTGTGCGGTTGTTTCAGGTTGGTCGTATCCCCTCGGGGGGTTACTATAATTCACCGATCTTGAATACACCCCCACTCGATTCCATGACCTGTCGCACTCCGTCATCTCTGTTGCCCTCTCGGGCGATGCGAGGCATGGGGTGGATAGTGCTGATCGTCATCGTGGTCGGCACGATCATCTCCTCAATCGGTCTGACAAGCTCCCATGGACTGGCAGCCATTTCAGCGGGACACCCTTCAGCATCACAGCCTGCTGACGAGTCACACGGGCATTCGCATGGCGACCAGGACGAAGAAGTTGCAGCAGTGGATGGCCTTTTGGGCGGCGACCATGCGCACCACGCGGTAGACCACTCGCACGACAAGGCCCATGCTTTGCCCGCGGGTTGGCAGGCTGCGGCCACCCAGGCGCCAGCCTTGTGCGGGCACGTTCGACTGTGGGTTGAAATGGTGCAAGCGTCCCGGCTGGACCGTCCTCCGATGGCCTGAGGCCACTCTTGCTCTCGCGCTGCCCTTCGCAGTGCTCCTATTCCTTTCAGACCATTGGAGTCTTCATGCACAGCCTTCTTCAAGACAGGTTGCCACGTCCGCCATGGGCGATGTGGCAGTCACGTCTCTTGCTTCCTTCAATCTTCCTCCTCTGTTTGCTCCTCGGGACCTCCGATGTCTGGGCCCATGCGGTGACCGCTGGCGACAAGGGCTACATCCAGGAAATTTCTGGCGTCAACCTGCTGCCCTTCATGTACCTGGGGGCCAAGCACATGATGACCGGCTACGACCACCTGCTGTTCCTGTTCGGGGTGATCTTTTTCCTGTACCGGCTCTCGCACATCGGCCTCTATGTGAGCCTCTTCGCGCTGGGTCACTCCACCACCATGATCCTGGGCGTGTATTTCAACGTCGGGATCAACAGCTACCTGATCGACGCAATCATCGGTTTGTCGGTGGTCTACAAGGCGCTGGACAACATCGGCGCCTTCCAGCGTTGGCTCGGGTTCCAGCCCAACACCAAGGTCGCAACGCTGGTGTTTGGCCTGTTTCACGGTTTCGGGCTGGCCACCAAGATCATTGAGTACGAGATCTCGCCCGACGGCCTGGTGCCCAACCTGCTCGCCTTCAACGTGGGCGTGGAAATCGGTCAACTGCTGGCGCTCACCGTCATCCTGATCGGCATGAGCTACTGGCGCCGTACGCCCAGTTTTGCCCGCAACGCCTACACAGCCAACGTCGCCATGATGAGCGCGGGCTTCATTCTGGTGGGCATGCAGCTCACCGGTTACTTCGTATCGTGAACACCCAAGGAATACCAACCATGTACAACGCTGAAACGCCTTCGCGCGCCGAACTGCCTTCGTCCTCAAAGCTGCTGCGCTCCACGCTTCTGGCCGCCATCTCTGCCATCGCGATTCTGGTGGCGATCGTGCTGCCGGCTGAGTACGGCGTGGACCCCACCGGTGTGGGCCGCGTGCTGCGCATGACCGAGATGGGTGAAATCAAGCAACAGCTGGCAGCAGACGCCGCTGCGGATGCAAGTGCCGCGCCCGCTGGCAGTCCTGCCTCAACGGTTGCAGCCGTCCCGGCGAACGCCGGTGCTGCAGTCTCCGCAACGCCCAGTGCACCCGATGTGATTCCGAAGACTGCGGTAACGCCTGCAGCCCAGTCGAACTGGCGCGACGAATTGACGTTCACCCTGACCCCGGGCGAAGGCAAAGAAATCAAATTGCGCATGGCAGAGGGGGAAAAGGCCGAATTCCAGTGGATCGTCAATGGTGGTTCGGTCAACTACGACACCCACGGAGACGGTGGCGGGCGCTCCATCAGCTACGAAAAAGGCCGCAGCGTGCCAGCCGACGATGGTGCTCTGGTGGCAGCGTTCACCGGCAACCATGGCTGGTACTGGCGCAACCGGGGTTCATCGGATGTGAAGGTCGTGCTCCGAACACGCGGCCAATACACCGACATCAAACAGGTTCAGTGACCTGATGCGAGGGGCTGCGCCGCCAGGCCAGTTCCCTTGCAAGCGGGCCACTGGCAGAACCTCGCGAACCTTCGCGAAATGGCGCCCTTGTTCAAGACTCCCTGCAAGTGGCTCAGCAGAATGCCGGCACTCACCCGCTGCACCAAGCAATGCAGGGGGAGTGAGGGTGATTGATGTCCCCAGGAAGGATTCATTCGTGTCTTTGTCCACCGACCAAAGTGTCTTCCTCAAGAGCTGGCTGAAACGTCCCATGAGGACCGGCGCAGTCGCGCCCTCCAGCAACGCATTGGCGCGACTCATCACGCGCGATATCTTGCCTGGCGCAGGGCCCGTGATCGAACTGGGCCCAGGAACCGGAGCCTTTACACGGTACATCCTTGCCAAGGGAGTACCCCAGTGTGATCTCACGCTGGTGGAGAACAGCCCGGACTTCACGGCGCTGCTGCGCCAGCGCTTTCCCGAGGCTCGCCTGCTCGACTTGGATGTGACACGCATGCGGCGGTGGCACGACCCATGGCGGTCGATGCAGGCGCAGGCCGTGATTTCCGGCTTGCCACTGCTGACCATGGGTGTGCGGGCACAGTGGAACGTGGTAGGCGCCTGCATGCAAAGCTTGCGAGCTGGGGCAGCGCTGTACCAGTTCACCTACATGACCCGATGCCCGATTGCACCCGAGATACTGAGTCGAATGAACCTGAGGGCAGAACGCATCGGAAGCTCGCTTCTCAACTTGCCACCCGCCTCGGTGTATCGAATCGCGCTGAACACTTGAGTTGAGAACTGGCCCGGGAAAACCTACCCCGAAGTGCTACAGCGATGCAGCCATGAGGCTCACGGCTGAGACACGAAGTGCAAACAAAACTGCGTTCTCCCTGCCACCGATGTGACAGCAACGCTGCCGCCATGAGCGAGCATGATGGCTTTGGTGATGGCCAAGCCCAACCCCGCACCATCGGACGACGGGTGCGCGCGGGCCTTGTCCACACGATAGAACCGGTCAAACAGGCGCGGCAGGTCGACAGCATCAACCGGATCGCCGGTGTTCGTGACACACAGGTCGGTGCCATCCCCCTGACGCTCGACGGTCAGCTCAACGTCGGTGCGAGGGTGCGCGTGCCGCAGTGCGTTGGAAACCAAGTTGCTGATGGCCCGCCGAATCATCAGGCGATCACCCACCACGGTGCCCGCCCCCACCACCCGAAGACGAAGCTCTTTGTCTTCAGCCACCGCATCGTAGAAATCCAGAAGACTTCTCACCTCGTCTTGCAGCGCGACATCTTCGCGATTCGGAAGTTGGATGCCGTGGTCGGTCTTCGCCAGAAAGAGCATGTCGGACACCATGCGCGCCAGGCGCTGGAACTCCTCGGCGTTGGAGGCCAGGATGTCGCGATACGTGTCTGGATCACGGTGCTGCGACAGCGACACCTGGGTCTGTGTCAGCAGGTTGCTGATGGGGGTGCGCAGCTCATGCGCGATGTCGCTTGAGAATTCCATGAGCTTCGCAAAATCCTGCTGCAGCCGCTCCAGCATGGTGTTGAGGCTGTTGGCCAGCTCGGCCATCTCCACGGGCACGGCGTCGATCGGCATGCGCTGGTCGAGCCTGTGGGCCGTGACCCTGAGTGCGCGCTCCTTCATGGTCCTCAGCGGGGCCAGACCGCTGCGGGCTGCCCACCACCCCAGCAAACCGCTGAGCAGGGTGGCCAGCACCACGTAGATCGCCAACTGCTGACGCAACATCTGCATGAAATGGGTGTGGTGCTGCGTGTCCAGCGCGAGTGTAAGGCGCAAGCTCGGCCCTGGACTGGTCGCGCCGCCGGGCATCTTCGCAGCAGAAATCTCTGTGCTTATGCCTCGCAGTTGCCCTTCACCAGCGGCCCAGTCCACGGGCTGGTCTGCGGCGCTTCGCCCAGCGAGTTCCGCTGGAAACGTGATGCCGCCGGTGCCAAACAGCAGCTCGTCACCGCGCGTGAGTGAGATGAACAGGCCTTGATGGCTGTTGAGCGATTCGTCCAGCTTGGCAGACAGCTCGGCCGGTTCTGGCGTTTCATCGACAATCTTCTGAATGAGCTGCACCTTGTCCAGAAGGTAGTCGCGGTCAAGGTCGATGAAGTGCAGATGGGTGGACCACGCCACCAAGACACCAAGGCCCAGCAGCACCGCAGCCGATACCAGGGTGTACAGAAAGGTAAGTCGTGCGGTGAGGGTCAAGCGCGGGATCATCAGGATTGCTCCGGCACTTCCAGCACATAACCCATGCCTCGCACGGTTTGCAACAGGCGGCATTCAAACCCGTCATCCACCTTGACGCGCAGCCGTCGCATGGCCACCTCGATGACGTTGGTGTCGCTGTCGAAATTGACGTCCCACACCTGAGAGGCGATCAGCGAGCGGGGCAACACCTCTCCCTTGCGGCGCATCAGCAATTCCAGCAATCCGAACTCCTTGGCGGTCAGGTCGATGCGTTTGCCCGCGCGGGTGACCCGGCGGCGCAGCAAGTCCAGCTCCAGATCCGCGACCTGCAAGGTGGTGGGCTCCATCCCCGAGCGCCCCCGGCGCAGGATGGTGCGCACTCTGGCCAACAGCTCGGAGAACGAAAACGGTTTGACCAAATAGTCGTCCGCACCGAGTTCCAAACCTTTGACGCGGTCGTCCACATGGTCCTTGGCGGTCAGGAACAACACCGGCATCTCCCGGCCCTGGGCGCGCAGACCTCTGAGTACCTGCCAGCCGTCCATGCCGGGCAGCATGACGTCCAGGATGACGAGGTCGTGGTCGCCCTCCAGCGCCTGGTGCAGCCCGTCCACGCCGTTGTTTAGCAACTCAACCGCGTAGCCCGCCTCACGCAGGCCCATGCACAGGTACTCGCCCGTCTTGCGCTCGTCTTCAACAATCAAAATTTTCACATTCACTCCTCGGTGCGATTTTCACTGCCAGCGGCCCTTTGCAACCGAACCTGACAACTTTGTAATGAAACCGACAGGTTCGTGACGGGTGGCCTTTTGCACACTGCCCTCAGCTTGAAACAGTTGAACAGGAGCAAATCAGTGATACATCGACTTCCCCCCTCTCCAACACTGCGGACCCTCGTATTAGGTGTGCTGGCGCTTCCTTTGGTGGTGTCTGCCCAGATCGCACCGGCGCCCCCCGAGAAAAACTGGCGCGAAGCCAACGATGCCGTGGGCCAGTACAAACGTGGCCACGCCGACATTCTCAAATGGGAAAAAGAGAACGTCGCCGCTACGCCAAGACAGGAGACGGCTGCCAGTTTGAGCCTCATGACGGCGGAAGACGCGGTGCGCCAGGCTTGGCGTGCACATCTGGATCTGGTCAAACCCATGAACCGGATCGGTGCGGCCAACGTGGATTTGATCGCCAAAGGCCAGTGGGCCGAGCTTGATCCCATCCATCAGCGCAAGGTGGACGACATGGATGAGCTACTTGAAGTCGCTGCTCAAGGTCGCAAGGCGTGGCTTCAAGCGGTCGCCGCCCGCCAGGTGCTCAAGCAGCACCGCGATGCGCTGGATGCGGCTGAAGCCGGCAACGAGCTGGGTCGCCGCATGGTGAGCGTGGGCAACTGGAGCAAGCTCCAGCAGGCCCAGGTTCAGCTGGCCCAGTCGTCCGCCAAGATGAACGTGCGACGCGCACAGAACGCCGCCACGCAGGCGGAGGCCTCACTCATCAGAACCTTGGGCCTCACCGGCATGCACAGCGCTGTTGCGCTGCCTGACCGTCTGCCCGATGTACCGGTCCAAGCCTTATCACCACAGGTTCTGGATACACGAGCCGCAGCCATCGCATCTCAACTGCCGCGCGCCGAGGGTATGCGCAACGGCGCCAACGCCCGCTTGGCTCGCCAGGCCTACCTCTCCAGCCACGCCCTGGCCGTGAGTGCGCGCGAGGAAGTTCTGAAGGTTCGCGAGTTCATCACTGAAGAAACCGTTCTTCACTACAACGGCATGCTCAAGAGCGTCTGGGACTTGTTGGGTGAGGTTTCCAGCCAGTCACAAGCCGTGGCCAGTGCCATCGAAGCGCAGCGCGACTTCTGGATCGCCGAGACCGATCTGCAGTGGGTCATGCAAGGCGGGGCTCCGGACAGTTTTGTCTCCCTGGGTGGAGGCGGCGGTGAGCCCGCTGCCGCCGCGGGCCACTGATCGCATCGAACACACAGAAAGAAAACCAACATGAGTCTCCTCAATTCACGTCGCCAGTTTTTCGCAGGTGCCGCCGCTTCGGTGGCTGGCCTGGCCGTTGCACGCTCTGCCATGGCCGCCCTGCCTGAGCCTGTCTACCAAACGTCTGTGGACACAGCGCCCCCCTTGGTGCCCACCACCGGCCGGCCCTACAACCCGGTGGTCACACTCAACGGCTGGACCCTGCCCTGGAAGATGAACAACGGCGTCAAGGAGTTCCACCTGGTGGCGGAGCCTGTGGTGCGCGAAGTCTCGCCAGGCTTCAAGGTCAACATGTGGGGTTACAACGGTCAGAGCCCTGGCCCGACGATCGAAGTGGTCGAGGGTGATCGCGTTCGGATCTTTGTAACCAACAAGCTGCCCGAGCACACCACCATCCACTGGCATGGCCAGCGCCTGCCCAGCGGCATGGATGGTGTGGGAGGTCTCAACCAGCCCGCCATCCCCGTGGGCAAGACCTTTGTTTATGAATTCGAAGCGCGCCGCCCCGGCACCTTCATGTACCACCCCCACGCGGACGAAATGGTCCAGATGGCCATGGGCATGATGGGCATGTGGGTCACCCACCCCAAGGGCAAGCATCCCCACATCAGCGAGGTGGACCGAGACTTCTGCTTCCTGCTCAATGCCTTTGATGTGGAGCCCGGCAGCAAGACGCCCAAGACATCCACCATGACCGACTTCAACATCTGGTGCTGGAACAGCCGGGTGTTCCCCGCGATCGACACGCTCAACGTGCGGTTGAATGACCGCGTCCGGATTCGCGTGGGCAACCTCACCATGACCAACCACCCGATTCACCTGCATGGGCACGAGTTTCTGGTGACCGGCACTGACGGCGGTCCAACGCCACCGAGCACGCGCTGGTATGAGGTGACCACCGACGTGGCCGTGGGACAGATGCGCCAGATCGAACTGATCGCTGACGAGGAAGGCGACTGGGCCATGCACTGCCACAAGAGCCACCACACCATGAACGCCATGGGCCACGACGTGCCCACCATGATCGGCGTGGACCACCGCGGCCTGGTCAACAAGATCCAAAAAGTGGTGCCCGACTACATGCTGATGGGTGAGCGCGGCATGGCCGACATGGGCGAGATGCAGATGCCGATCCCCGACAACACCGCACCCATGATGACCGGCACGGGTCAATTCGGCCCGCTGGAGATGGGTGGCATGTTCACGGTGTTCAAGGTGCGCAAGGACCAGAAACCGGGCGACTACAAGGACCCGGGACCGTACAAGTTCCCCGAAGGCACCGTCGCGCACGAATGGACAGGCGCACCGTTGCCCGCTGTCAGACCTAAAGTCAGTACGGACACAACGCCGGCAATGGGCACCGCGGTCAAGCCCATGGGCAAAGGCATGCAGCACTGAGCAGATCCATCTTCACACATTTCTCCCACTTGCTTTCGTAACCCACCAACCCAGAGAGTTCAAATGATCTTCACCCAAGTCCCACTTTCCAAGCGCTCCAGCCTTTTGTTTGTTGCCGCCCTTCTGGCGGCGTCCGCCGCCACAGCGGCGGGCACGCACGGCGGCGGCCACAACGAATCGCCCATCGGTGAGCCCGGCGTCGCCAGTAAAGCTTCCCGCACCATTCAGGTCGACGCTGCCGACAGCATGCGGTTCACGCCAGCACTGGTGGACGTCAAGAAGGGCGAAACCGTCCGCTTCGTCGTCACGAATTCCGGCAAGGTGCCGCACGAGTTCAGCTTGGGCACGGAGAAGGAATTGAAGGAGCATTACGAAGTGATGAAAAAGTTTCCAGGCATGGAACACGATGAGGCCAACAAGATTTCCTTGAAGCCAGGGCAAAAGGGTGAGGTCATCTGGCGTTTCACCAAAGGAGGCGTCGTTGATTTCGCTTGCCTTCACCCCGGGCACTACGACGCCGGCATGAAAGGTCAGATCAAAGTGACCACCAAATAAGCCCGCCAGCAGCCACCTACCTCAACAACCCACCGCAACACCTGATTGAAGGAACACCACATGAAAAAACTCAGCCTGAGTCTGGCCGCATCAGCGGTCGCACTTTCCTTTGCATTCGCTGGCCCCGCGCTGGCTCAAGTGACCATGGACCATGGAAAGATGGGAATGGATCAAGGCAAGATGGGCATGGCGGCCACACCCGGCATGACCGACGGCGAAATTCGCAAGATCGACAAGGAGAACGGCAAGGTCACGATCAAGCATGGCGAGATCAAGCACATGGACATGCCTCCCATGTCCATGGTGTTCAACGTCAAGGACAAAGCCATGCTGGACAAGGTCCAGGTGGGCGAGAAGATCCAGTTCATCGTCATTCAGGACGCGGGCAAGATGGTTGTCACCGACATCAAAGCTGCGAAGTAATTTGTCCCTGCTGATCTTCTGGGTCGGTTGTGGTGAAGGGATCGGTTGCTTTGACCGATCCTTTTTTTTCGCCTGTACGTCGCCCACCCTGTTTGCTTCAACGCGCTATTGCATGACGTCGCAATAAAGAAGCCGTCCACGTACGCTGACGCACAGCCAACCTGACCAGTTTTGTCGATGATTAATGACCCAATGTCGGGTACTTTTAGGACCTCGAAATGAACACACAATCCTTGGCAAAACGCTTCTCCACCGTACCCTTCAAAGTGCTGTGCACTGCTTCGTTGATCGCACTCATGGGCGTATCGGCGCAGGCACAGTCAACAGCGGCCACTGGCCCGGCGACGATGCCCATGGCTGACATGCACAAAGGTGCCACGGGTGCGCACGACATGAAAGGTTCCATGATGATGGGCATGGGGGAAATGCAGAAAATGCCGATGTCAGGAGACACCGATAAAGACTTCGCAATGATGATGAAGATTCATCACCAGCAGGCTTTGAACATGGCCGAGATGCAACTCAAAAACGGCAAGTCACCCGAGATGAAGGCCATGGCGAAGCAGATCATCGTGGCGCAGAAGAAAGAGATCGCTCAGTTCGACAAGTGGCTTGCCAAGCAGAAGTGATCTGTATGGCGAGGGCACAGCGACGGTGCTGCTGGCTCACGCACAGGCGCCGGTTCAGGCACTCAACGAAGCGTCGTGCTTCAAGGCTGCAATCAGCGGGCATCGCACCTTGCCCCTGGATGCGCCACACAGGCTAATCAATCCCTCAAGCACTCCTTCCATCCGGCGCAGGTCCTCCAGCCTGCTCTTCACATCCGCAAGCTTTGCCTGTGCTTTGGTTCGGGCCTGGACACAACTGGCGCCATCGTCGAGTTGCAGCAGCTCGGCTATCTCGTCCAAGCTGAATCCCAGGCGCTGCGCCGACTTGATGAAATGCAGTCGAGATCGGTCCGCTTCCGCGTAGCGCCGAATCCCGCCGGATGGGCGCAGCGGCTCAGGCATCAATCCCTTTCGCTGGTAGAAGCGGATGGTCTCCACATTGACGTCGGCTGCCTTGGCCAATCCGCCAATCGTCATGGTGGGCTCGGAAGGTGTGTGGGTATCGCTCATGTCGCTTGACTCCGTACTTGGGTACGGCGTTAAGGTTATCGCATGCCAACTCACACCACCACCCCGAACACACCCTCCTCCGGTCCCGCTACCGAGCACGGCGGCAAAGCCCTGCTGGCCGGTGGTCTGGCGGCCCTCTTTGCATCGGCCTGCTGCCTGGGCCCATTGGTGCTGATCATGGTGGGCATCTCGGGTGCCTGGATCAGCCATCTCACGGCCTTGGAGCCCTATCAACCGCTGTTCATGGGTGCATCGCTGGCGGCGCTGTTCTTTGCTGCAATAAGCATCTGGAGGCCAGCGCCTGCCTGCGAACCAGGTCAGGTGTGTGCGATTCCCCGCGTCAACCGCACCTACAAACTGCTGTTCGGTGTCGTGGTGCTGCTGCTCGCCACCGCGATGGCATTCCCGCTGATCGCCCACTGGTTCTATTGATGAAAGGCCTGGCTGTGAAACACATCTTGATCGCTGTCGGATTTGTGCTGAGTCCGCTTGCATGGGCAGCGCAGCAAACCGCCACGCTCTCCGTCCCCGGCATGTCCTGCGCCACCTGCCCGATCACGGTCAAGAAGGCGTTGACGAAACTGGGTGGCGTGGTCGACGTGAAGTCCAACCTGGGCAGGCGGGAGACCACGGTGGTTTACGACGATACCCAGGTTTCATTGGACGCTCTGATCCGGGCGACCAAGGACGCCGGCTTCCCGTCAACCGTCACGGGAGTCAGGCCTTGACCGAGGTGCTGCTAACGTCGGTGTTGACCTGTCCTCAGTGTGGGCATGCCAGAGCTGAACTCATGCCCACCGATGCTTGCCAATGGTTTTATGAGTGCGAAGAATGCCACGCGGTCCTTCGGCCAAAGACGGGTGACTGCTGCGTGTTCTGCTCTTACGGAACGGTGCCGTGCCCGCCGTTTCAAGAGGGAGGCCAATCGGGTTGCAGCGGGGCCTGCTGACTTTGCGCTGATCAAGATGTAATGCACTCGCAAGCTGCCAGTCATGGGCATCTCACTACATTGAACTTGTACCTCGTACCGCATTGATTCAGTCGAACAATGTGATTTGTTCTCAAAGGAGATTTCCATGATTCGCAAGCTCAGCATCCTCGTCCTCTCAATGGCCGCACTGGCCCCAGCATTTTCGATGGACGCAGCCAGGTCCGAGGCCAAGCAGGTCATCGCACTGCAAAGCGGTGAAACGCTCTATGTCTTCAAGGACGGGTTGATGGCGAAAGAAAGCAAGCTCGGAAGTGTGGTTCACCTCAGCAAGGGTGAAGTTGTCCAGACTGCTAATGGAAAAAGCATCACGACGATGGGCAACGAAGTCGCGCAATTGAGCTCCCTGTTGAAAAAAGGCCACGGCAACTGAAGCCTGAAGCCTGACGGAGGCAGAAACAAGGTGGTGTCTTGACGTGGCTGGTGATGGGCTTGCGCGTCCAGGAACAGCTTCTCGGCATCAGCACCACGCTTGATCCTTGCCGCCGTGGCAAGGATCAAGCGTTCAGCGAAAAATCGGTGAGGCTGGGGCTTTCACATTCGCTGCCCATCGGGGCCACACCGACCGCATGAACGCTTACAACACCTACCTGCTGATGGAGCAGGAAGGCCTGGGCGGGCGCTGAGAAGATTCCACCGGCCGTACCGCAAAATCGCTGGGTGACCTCCACCCACGATCTGCAAGACACCCGCTCCCAACAACCCGCCCTGTCCCCCGCCACCTGGCGCGGCGACCTCGGCGGCGCGCTGGGCGACCTGGGCACCCTGCTGCCCTTTCTGGTCGGCTTCATCGTGCTGGCCGGTGTGCACCCCACATCCATCTTGCTGGCCTTTGGCCTCTGCCTCATCGCGGTCGGCTGGCGCCTGGGCATTCCCTTCCCGGTGCAGCCCATGAAAGCCGTGGGTGCCGCCGCATTGGCCAGCGCGGCGGTGGCCGGGCAGAACATGCCCGCCGTGCTCGCGCTGGCCGCGCTGATCACCGGTGTGTTCTGGCTCATCGCC
>NZ_JBLYYB010000182.1:0-12784 GCF_048549895.1 Hydrogenophaga sp. | reverse complement strand
GTCTTCACCCTGCCAGCGGCCGGAGAAGTGGAACGGCAGGAACACGGTGTCCGGTCCCACGCGCGGGGTCACCAGCGCCTGCACGTTGATTCGTGCACCCGTCGGGCTGCTCACCCACACGCGCTCGCCGTTGCGAATGCCGCGCTCGGTGGCGGTGGCCGGGTTGATCTCGACAAACATCTCCTGCTGCAGCTCGGCCAGCCAGGGGTTGGAGCGGGTTTCCTCGCCGCCACCCTCGTACTCGACCAGACGACCCGAGGTCATGATGAGCGGGAATTTCTCGTGCATCTTCTCGTCGACGTTCTTGGCCTGCAGCGACTTGTAGAGCACCGGCATGCGCCAGCGGCTCTTCTGGTCGTCGTGGCTGGGGTACTTGGCCACGAGGTCGGGGCGCGTGCCGTAAATCGGCTCGCGGTGCTGCGGGATCGCGTCTGGGAAGTTCCACACCACAGCGCGGGCCTTGGCGTTGCCAAACGGATGGCAGCCGTGGGCCATGGTCACGCGGATGATGGCGCCGGTCGGGTCGGTCTTCCAGTTCTTGCCCTCGGCCGCTTTCTGCTCCGCCTCGGACAGGTCGGCCCACCAGCCCAGCTTCTTCAGCAGCACGTGGTCGAACTCGGGGTAGCCCGTGGTGATTTCTGAGCCGACCGAGTGCGAACCGTCTTCGGCCAGCAGGCTCTTGCCTTCGCGCTCCACGCCGAAGTTGGCGCGGAAGTTGCCGCCGCCGTCCATGACGTGTTTGGAGGTGTCGTACAGGTTGGGCGAACCGGGGTGCTTGATCTCGGGCGTGCCGTAGCAAGGCCATGGCAGACCGAAGTAGTCACCGCTCATGTCGTAACCGGTTTCCTTGTCGACGACCTTGCCCTTGGCCTTGAGCGTCTTCACGTCGAAGGCGTTCATGTTGCGCATGTGGGCCTTCAGACGCTCCGGGCTCTGGCCGGTGTAACCAATGGTCCAGACCGACTTGTTGATTTCGCGCAGGATGTCTTCCGGCACGGGCTCGTCCATGCCCTTGACCTTCTGCATCTTGTAGTTCTTGCTGAGCTCGGTGGCGAAGCCGAGTTTTTCAGCGAACTGGTGCATGATCATGTGGTCACTGCGGCTCTCCCACAGCGGATCGATGACCTTCTCGCGCCACTGCAACGAGCGGTTGGACGCGGTGCACGAACCACTGGTCTCGAACTGCGTGGCTGCCGGCAGCAGATACACCGCGCGGTTGGGGTTCTGGTCTTCCGGCTTGCCAGGCATGGCCGCCATCGACGCGGTGGCCGACGGGTACGGGTCCACCACCACGAGCAGGTCGAGCTTGTCCATGGCACGCTTCATCTCCAGACCACGGGTCTGCGAGTTGGGCGCATGGCCCCAGAAGAACACGCCACGCAGGTTCGGGCCTTGGTCGATCAGTTCGTTGTTCTCCAGCACGCCGTCGATCCAGCGGGAGACGGTGATGCCGGGCTTCTCCATCATGCCTTCGGCGTACTGCTTCTTGATCCACTCGTAGTCCACGCCCCAGGTGGCGGCGAAGTGTTTCCACGAGCCAGCGGCCAGGCCGTAGTAACCAGGCAGCGAGTCGGGGTTCGGGCCCACGTCGGTGGCACCTTGCACGTTGTCGTGGCCGCGGAAGATGTTGGTGCCGCCACCGCTCTTGCCCACGTTGCCCAGCGCCAGCTGCAAGATGCAGGTGGCACGGACCATGGCGTTGCCGATGGTGTGCTGGGTCTGGCCCATGCACCACACGATGGTGGCGGGCTTGGCTTCGGCCAGCATCTTCGCCACCTTGAACATCTGCGCTTCGCTCACGCCGCAGGCTTCTTCCACTTTCTCCGGCGTCCACTTGGCCATCACGTCGGCTTTCACAGCCTCCATGCCGTAGACGCGGTCATTCACGTACTGCTTGTCTTCCCAGCCGTTCTTGAACACGTGGTACAGGATGCCGAAGAGGAACGGAATGTCGGTGCCGGAGCGGATGCGCACGTACTCGTCGGCCTTGGCTGCGGTGCGGGTGAAGCGTGGGTCGACCACGATCATCTTGCAGCCGTTTTCCTTGGCGTGCAGCATGTGCAGCATGGACACCGGGTGCGCTTCAGCTGCGTTCGAGCCGATGTACAACGCGCACTTGCTGTTCTGCATGTCGTTGTACGAATTGGTCATGGCGCCATAGCCCCAGGTGTTCGCAACACCGGCCACCGTGGTGGAGTGGCAGATGCGGGCCTGGTGGTCGCAGTTGTTGGTGCCCCAGAAGCTCACGAACTTGCGCAGCAGGTAGGCCTGCTCGTTGTTGTGCTTGGAGGAGCCCACGAAGTAGACCGAGTCGGGGCCGCTGGCCTCGCGCAGTTCTTTCATCTTCGCGGTGATTTCGTTCAGCGCCACGTCCCAGCTGATGCGCTCGTACTTGCCGTTCACCAGCTTCATCGGGTAGCGCAGGCGGTACTCGCCATGGCCGTGCTCGCGCAGGGCCGCACCTTTGGCGCAGTGGGCACCGAGGTTGATGGGGGAGTCGAACACCGCTTCCTGGCGAACCCAGACACCGTTTTCCACAATCGCGTCGGTGGCGCAGCCCACCGAGCAGTGCGTGCAGATGGTGCGCTTGACTTCGATCTTGCCGGTGCCGTCGATCGACTTGCCTTCAGCGGCCTTGGCCTTCTTCACCAGCACGAGCTGGGAAGCCGCCAGGCCCACGCCCACGCCCATGCCGGAGCGGCGCAGAAACGCGCGGCGGTCCATGGTGGGCAGGGCCGAAGACAGGCCGCGCTGCAGGTTGTGGACGAAGGTGGAATGCACGCGCGAGGCGTGTCCACCCGTGGAGGATGATTTTTTGGTCAGCAGCATGGTTTTGCCTCCTGAGGAGTCGCTTGGAGATTCGCCTGGTCAGCGGCTTGCGCCCCTGTGCGGGACAACGAACGAACGAGAACGTGGGGATTCAAGGAACAAGACTCCGCTCAGATGCGGGTGGTCTGGTAGTACTGCTTGACGTGATCGGTCAGGCTGTACCCGCCGCCCTTGGTGGGCGCGGGCTTGGGCTCGATCGCGGCGGTTTCTTCGGCAGGTGCGCGCGACATGAGGGCTGCCGCAGCGGCGAGCGCGCCGACCGTGGACGCGCCAGCAAACAGGGTGCGACGGTTCAGGCCGGAACGTTCTTCACCTGCGGTCGGGCGGGAGGGCTTGGTCATGCAGATCTCCAGGTTGAAAGGGGCCCGCCAACACAACGTGCGGACCTTTTGCATACGTGGAATCTACCCCCACCATGTGTGGGTTGCAAGGTGGTTCATACGTAGCCAGACGTGTTTCTGCTCCCTCGGTCCGGGTCGTCTTCATGCGGCATCGCAGCATCGCAGCTTGCTGCCTTTTTGATAGCCAGAAACGTGCCATAAGCCAAAGGTGTCGGTGCCGCTGGAGTCGCCCCGGACAGCCGGGGCGCAAGACACCTTGAGCACACTCACGATTGAGCCACGGCATCGGCCAACGCCCTCGGGAATACCCGCATGCGGATACGCCTCACCAACAACGCACAAGGTCAACCTGTCGCGGGTGCGTGCGACAAGTTGTCGCACGCACCCGGTACATGCCGCCGTTTCAACGCCCCGCACCAGCGTGGGGTTTGCGCCAATACCCCACTGTTTTCGTAGGGCTCGTCCGTAGAATTCGACCCGGTGGAAACCTCACTTTTGCCCTCCGGGCCCGAACGAACCCTGGAAGGCTGGCCCGACTGGTCCATCCTGATCGTCGACGACGAACAGGGCATGCTCAACTTTCTGGTGAAGACATTGGCACCGCGCTGCCATTTCGTGATGAGCGCTGCCAGTGCCGAAGACGGTGCGCAGTGGCTGCGCGGCCACCATGTGGACCTCGTCATCCTGGACATCTCGCTGCCCGGCAAGAGCGGCGTGGTCTGGCTCAAGGAGTTGCGCGAACAAGGCTTCACCGGCGAGGTGATCCTGATCACCGCCTTTGCCGACCTGGACACCGCCATCGAAGCACTGCGCGCGGGCGCGTCCGACTTCATCCTCAAACCGTTTCGCGTGCCGCAAATCCTGAACGCGGTGAAGCACTGCTACGAACGCTCGCGCCTGCGCCGCGAGAACTTCGTGTTGCGCCGCGCCGTGGCCCCGCCACCCGGGCGCGGCACGGCGCTGGTGGGCCGGTCGCCCGACCTGCAAAACCTGCGTGCGTCCATCGCGCGGGTGGCGCCGGTCAACAGCACCGTGCTGCTGCAGGGCGAGTCGGGCACCGGCAAGGAACTGGTGGCGCGCGAACTGCACGCGCAGAGCAGCCGAGCCAGCGGGCCGTTTGTGCCGGTCAACTGCGCGGCGGTGTCGCCCGAGCTGATCGAGAGCGAGCTCTTCGGCCACGCCAAGGGCGCGTTCACCGGCGCCTCCCGCGCGCGCGACGGCCTGTTCCACTACGCCCAGGGCGGCACGCTGTTTCTGGACGAAATCGCCGAGCTGCCGCTGCCCATTCAGGCCACGCTGCTGCGCGCGATTGAAGACCTGAAGATCCGCCCCGTGGGCAGCGAACAGCTGGTGCCGCTGAACCTGCGCATCATCGCGGCGACCAACCGCCAGCTCAGCGCCGAGGTGGAGGCCGGCCGCTTCCGCAAGGACCTGTTCTTCCGCCTGCAGGTGGTTGACCTGAACCTCGCACCGCTGCGCGCGCACAAGCAGGACATTCCCGAACTGGTGGCGCACTTCATGGCACAGCTCGCGCCCTCGCTGGGCGTGGAGCCGCTGACCATCAGCGCGCAGGAGATGGATTTTCTCGGGCAGTACGACTGGCCGGGCAATGTGCGCGAACTGCGCAACCTGATCGAACGCTCGCTGATCCTGGGCACGCTCAACGTGTCAGCCCTGTACCCCGGCGTGAACCAGACCAAAGACAGTGCCACGGCGCCCGCCATGCCGACCGACCTGCACGCGATGGAGAAGCTGCACATCCTCACCGTGCTCGATTCGGTGCAGGGCGACAAGACCCGCGCGGCGCAGTTGCTTGGTGTGTCGCGCCGCACGCTGGAGCGCCGAGTCGCCGAATGGGCGAGCCCGTGACGCTTTGGCGCACGCCGCGATGGCTCGCGGGCTCGGTCCGCAACAAACTGCTGGCCATGGCCTTGCTGCCGCTGCTGGTGGCGTTTCCGATGCTGGTGATTGCGCTGGCCCTGTGGGGCAACGTGGCCTACGACAGGCTGCTGATCACCAAGGTGCGCAGCGATCTGGCCGTGGCCAACGGCTACTTCGGACAGGTGCTCAGCGAGGTGGGGTCGGGCACCCTCGGTGTGGCCGGCTCGCAGGCGCTCTACGCTGCGTTGCGCCCGTTGCCACCGGCCGACAGGAACAGCCTGAACGAGCAGCTCGCGCTGGCCCGCGAGCGGCTGGGTCTGGACTTCCTGCTGCTCTACGACGCACAAGGCCGACCGCTTGCGCGCGCGGTGCCCACGGGCCTGAGCAGCGCAGACGCCAGCCAGCCCATGCCCTTGATGCCTGCGGCCATCGGCGCCTCGTTGCAAACCGCCCGAACCAGCGCCGCAGCCCGGCTGCTGCTGCTGGAGCCCGAGGCGCTCGACGCGTTCGCCCCGCACCTCTCGCCGCGTCTGCGCATTCCGCTGGTGGCCACGCGCAATGCCGCGCCCGCCACGCGCGAGGCCGAGCACCGCGCCATGGTGATGCTGTCCGCCCACCGGGTGCTGGACGCCAAAGGCCAGACCATCGCGGTGCTGGCCGGCGGGCTGCTGCTCAACCAGAACCTGGACTTCATCGACCACATCAACCGCATCGTCTACCCCGACGGTGCCCTGCCCTTCGGCAGCCAGGGAACGGCCACGCTGTTCATGGACGACGTGCGCATCACCACCAACGTGCGCCTGTTCCAGGACCAGCGCGCCATCGGCACCCGCGTGTCGCAAACCGTGCGCGACGCGGTGCTGGGCCGCGGCAACACCTGGCTGGACCGTGCCTTCGTGGTGAACGACTGGTACGTGTCGGCCTACGAGCCGCTGCAGGACGCCACCGGAGCACGCATCGGCATGCTCTACGTGGGCTTCACCGAAGCGCCGTTCCGGCTGGTCCGCTACGCCATGCTGGCGGTGATGGGCTTGATCTTCCTCGGCGTGATGGCGCTCTCGGCCTGGTTCTCGTTGCGTTGGGCGCGCAGCATCTTCCAGCCGGTGCAGCACATGAACCGCACCATGCAACTGGTCGAAGAAGGCCAGGCCAGTGCGCGCGTGGGCGAGCTCTCCGCGCGCGACGAACTCGGCGCGCTGGCTGGCCACCTCGACGAACTGCTGGACGTGATCGACGACAAGACCGCCGCATTGCAACGCTGGGGCGAGGAGCTCGACCACAAGGTGGCCGAGCGCACGCAAGAGCTGGAGATGAGCAACGCCTCGCTGCAGTTGGCGCAGCAACAGCTGGTGAAGAGCGAAAAACTCGCGGCCATCGGCCAGCTCACCGCCAGCATCGCGCACGAGATCAACAACCCGATTGCGGTGATGCAGGGCAACCTGGATCTGATGCGCGAGACCCTGGGCGCACACGCGCAGCCGGTGCGCGGCGAACTGCAGTTGCTGGACGAACAGGTGGAGCGCATGCGCCTGATCGTCACGCAGCTGCTGCAGTACGCGCGGCCCACCGAGTACGCGGGTTATGTGGAATCGCTCGATCTCAACCGCACGGTCAACGACTGTCTGGTGCTGGTGGGGCACCTGATGTCGCAGACGCACATCGAGGTGCAGCGCGAGCTGCGGGGCACGCGCCGTGTGGGCTGCAACCGGCAGGAACTGCAGCAGGTGATCATCAACCTGCTGATCAACGCGATCCAGGCCATGCCGCAGGGCGGTGTGCTGCGACTGGTCACTCAAGACTGGGTGCCCGACGGGCCACACGGCGTGCACGCGGGCGGCGCACTGCTGCGTGTGGAAGATTCCGGTCATGGCCTGAGTGAGCAAGCACAGGAGCGTTTGTTCCGCCCCTTCTTCACGACGAAGAACGACGGCAACGGCCTGGGCCTGTGGATCAGCCAGGGCCTGGTGGAACGCTACGGCGGCAGTATTTCAGCAGCCAACCGCGTCGACGGCAGCGGCGCCGTCTTCACCGTCCGGTTGTTGACCGAGCCACTTGCGCCTTCAGCCACACCGACGAACGACGGGCGGCCTGGGGGTCTCTGAGTTGTTTCGCTCATACACCTCGCGTCAGGCCGGTGGCGGCGCTCCAACATGTGCACACCAACAGCTCCCTAAGGCGGATGGGCTGGGTGTGCGGGCGCAGGCCCTCATTCGCGGTTGCCACAGAGGTCGAGTGCCCGAAGCAGGGCTCATGAAACAGCGGCTGCGGACCCACACCGTCGCCCGCGAGCAAGGCCGGAGAACGCGCACCCAGCCCAGCCGCCTTCGCCCACGCAGAGGCGTGAAATCCCCTCGGACTCAGGCCAGCATGTCGAACCCCTGCGCCTCCACACCCACGAACGCGCGGGTGAACGCCGACAAGGTGGCGTAGAAGCGGGCCTTGGGGTGCGCGGCAATGTCGTCGCACATGCGCGTCACCCAGGGCTGCAGGTGGGTGGTGAAAAACTTCTGCTGCTGCGTGAGGTTGGCCACCTCCACGTCGTCGCCTGCGATCAGGTAGCGCATCACCTCGCAGAGGTAGGCCACGTGGTCTTCGGTCTCGGGCATGGTGTCGTCCCGCCCCAGGCCGAGCACAGCCAGATCGCTGCGCAGCGCGGCCAGCGGTTTTTCGTTCAGGAAGCCGCTGAGGTAGTGCGAACCGAACAGGTACACCTCGGGCTTGCCCACGCCGCCAAAGAGCGCGTTGTACTCGGCGGTGATGGCCGCGTCGTCCAGCTCGCGCGCAGCGGCCACCACATCGCGCCACGGCTCTTCCAGAAAACCACCGGCGGCGGGCGCTTCGGTCACGGCCACGCGCAGCTGGGCCATGAGTTCGCTGGAGGGCGGCGCGTAGTACAGCGCAGCCAACAGGCCATAGACCTCGGCGCGGGCGGTTTCTTCGTCCAGGGCGGACGTGATCGGAATGCTGTTGTTCATGGGATTCACAGATCGGTGATGCGGGTCTCGCCCGGATTGGAGTACAGGTCCACCACGCGGCAATCACCGCACATCTTCAGGCGCTCCAGCGCTTCGCCCTGGAACATGGCGTGGCCCGAGAGCTTGCCCAGCATGACCTCGATGCCCTTGAGCGTGCCGAAAGGCTTGGCGCAGCGGATGCAGTGGTAGGGCTGCGCTTCGTTGAGCACACGCAACTGCTTGCGCTGCTCGCCGATCAACAGGCGCGGCTGCAGCGTGATGGAGTCTTCCGGGCAGGTGCTGGCACACAGGCCACACTGCACGCAGTTCTTTTCGATGAAGCGCAGTTGTGGGCGCTCGGTGTTGTCTTGCAGCGCGCTGGCCGGGCAGGCGCTCACGCAGCTCAGGCACAACGTGCAGGTGTCCTTGTTGACGTTGATGGTGCCCAGCAACGAAGCGCCGGGCAGCGCAATGGCTTCCATGGCTGGGCGCTGGGCGGCGCTGTCTTGCAGCAGGTGGTCAATGGCCAGCTCCACCGTGGCGCGTTTCTCCGCCTGGATGGCGAAGGTGGCTCGGCGCTTGACGGTCTGTGCCGGGGCGCCCACGAGCGCGGCGTCGAGCGCCTGCACATCGGTGGCCTCGATCAGGCGGAAGTGGTGGCCGCTGTAACCCAGTCCGTTCACCAGGGCTTGCGCCACCGCCATCTGCTCGCGCACGGCTTCCCGGTACTGCGGCGCTTCTTCGCCGGTCATGAGCACCCAGACTTGCGAGGCGCCGTAGGCAAACGCCGAGAGCCACACGTCCAGCCCGATCGACGCCGTGTGCCACAGCGGCAGAGGGATCACGCGCGCGGGCACGCCGCGGAAGGCTTTGTCGAGCGAGGCCACGCGGCCGAGCTCGTTGACGAGTGCGGTGCCGGCTTCCTGGCTGTGCAGCAGCAGCGCGGCGTTCTGGCCACCGGCCTTGGCGTAGGTGGCCAGCAGGGTGCGCAGTTTCACGCCTTGTTCGCTAGCGCGGGGGTAGGCGTACGACAGGGCACCGGTGGGGCACACGGTGGTGCAGGCGCCGCAGCCCACGCAGAGGTTGGGGTTGACGACGATCTGATTGCGCTTGATCTCGCTGCTGATGGCCAGCGCCGAGCAGACTTCCACGCAGGCGTTGCAGCCCACGGTTTCGTTGCGGCCGTGCGCGCAGAGCTTTTGTTTGTAGGTGAAGAACTTGGGCTTTTCGAATTCGCCCACCAGCTCGCGCAGCTTGAGCACGGTGGCCATGCCGGCGGCGTTGTCGATGCCGGAAGCGAGGTGGAAATAACCCTGAGGATGGGCATGCTGCGTGAAGGCCGGCGAGGCCCGCAGGTCCAGCACCATGTCGAATTGTTCGCTGTGCTCTTGGGCATCGCGCTGGAAGTTGATCGCGCCCACGGCGTCGCAGGCTTTCACGCAGGCGCGGTGGCTCTTGCACTTGTCCATGTCGATCTGGTAATCCAGGCCGATGGCGCCTTCGGGGCAGGCGGCCACGCAGGCGTTGCAACGCGTGCACAGATCCAGGTCGATCGGGTTGTTCGTGGTCCAGTCCACCGTGAACGCGCCGAGCCAGCCGCGCACCTCGCCGATGGCGCCCGCCATCACGGGGTAGCGGCGCGTCTGCATGCCGCTGCCGCCAGTGGACATCAGGCTGACCTCCAGCGTGTCGGACACGAGATCGGCCACGCGCTCGGCGTCTTGCAGCGCGCCGATGATCAGCAGGCGGCCCGCGCTTTTGTAGGTGACGGTGGGCACCGGTTCGGCGTCGGGCAGGCGCGCGGCGGCCAGCAGCGCGGCCATCTTGGGCGTGGCGTCTTTGGCCTCACGGCCCCAGCCGCCGGTCTCGCGGATGTTGACAAACTTGATGGGCCGCACGTCGAGCGACACCGCGCCCTCGGTCTGCTCGGAGAGTTCGGTGAAGAGGCGGCTTTCCTGGGTGCAGGCCACCACCAGGTCTTCGTTGCTGCGCGCTGCGCGCTGGAACGCGGGGGCGTCGCGGCGGCACAGCGTGGTGTGCAGGGTCAGGTCTTCATCCAGGGCCTCGCCCAGAACCTTGGGGTTCAGGGGCATGGTCTGGTTGCAATTGCAGATCAGCGTGGTCATCGTGGGGGTCCGGTGTCTCGGGGACGGGGGGGTCGTTGTTGTCGTCTGGTGAGGCCTCAATGGCCTCTGGCTCGGCCTGGGCCACCTCGGCGGGCGGCTCCGGGATCGGCTCTGCGTTCACGGTGGCGGCCGGCTTGGGCTCGTTCGGGTCGTCCACCAGTTTGAGGAACTGCGCGCCCACCATCTTGGCCATGTCGGCCTTGGACAGCGGGCTCGGCTGGGAGTAGTCGTCGATGTAGATGTCCAGCCCGTCCATGATGTTGTAGTGCGGGTCGGTGAAGAGCTTCTTCACCGCGGCGTTGCGCACATCGGGCGAGACGCTGCGCGCCACGAAGGCCGAGTAGTCGGACTCGGGCGTGAGGCGGGCCACGTCATCGAGCGTGAGGGCGGGCGGCGGCTCGGGCGGCTCGGCCACCACCGGAGCAACGGGTGCAACCGGCGCGACCACGGCAGCGGGCGCCGCCACTGCAACAGGCGGCACAGGCTCGGGTGGCAGCGGCTCGCCGGTGCGCACCTGCACCTTGCGGCGCGACCAGCGCGAAAAGAAGTTGTCGTCGTCGTTCGCGGCCATGCTCACTGTCCTGGCGGCTGGCCACCGCCGCGCTGCTTGTCGGTGCTGATGCGCACGGGCTGGCCGAAGCGGTCGGTCAGCGGCTGGAAACTCTGCGGGCGCTGGCGGCGCTTGGGCTCGGGCTGGTAGGTGGCGTCCACGAAACCGCGCAACCAGTCCACCACCTCAGGCGCGGCCGGCACCTGGTCCACGCGCTCCTGCGCGTCGAGCCAGCGGCCGGCGTCGTGGTAGCTCAGCGTGACGATCTGCGGCACGGCCATGGGCTCACCGTCGAGCAGGCGGGCTTCGTCGGCGCGCCAGAACACCCAGAAACAGGGGTTCGGGCTGTTGAGGTTGAGAAAATAGCCCTCGGCATCGTCGCGGAACAGGCTCACGCGAAAACGCGGGAACAGCCAGTGGGTGGTGGACTCGTCGGCGGCGGCCGTGTCCACAGGCTCCACCGCCTGCGGCTCGTGATCGTGCTCCACACCTTCGGCTTCCGTTTCCTCGGGACTGCCGCGCAGCAACACGTCAGCCAACACCCAGCGAAACGGCTGCCAGCGGCTCATGGGGCCGCTCACCGGCTCGCGCCGCATCACCACATCGACCTCGATGGCGGGCCGGGTGCGGGTGGGGGCAGGGGTATGGGGGTTGTTCATACGAAGGCAGGAATGTACGGCATCCTCCCCCGGGATGAAGGACGCGCGGCGCTTTACCCCGCCTGCGGCGCAAGAATGCGCGGGGAAACCCTGAGGCCCTTGGACCTCAGTAGGTTTCGAGGTGCAACCTGCCTTCGCGTTTCAGCGCTGGGCCGATGTTGTCCCAGTTGAGCCCGGCACCTTGCGCCACATCGCGCAATGCCAGCACCACGCCCTCTTCCATGCTCTTCAAGCCACACACATAGAAATACGTGTTCGGGTCCTGCAGCAGCACCGCCAGATCGGCGGCGCGTTCGCGCATGGCGTCCTGCACATAGCGCTTGGGTGCGCCGGGCGTGCGGCTGAAGGCGAAGTTGGTGTCGATGAAGTCCTTGGGCAGGTTTTGCAGTGGGCCGAAGTACGGCAGCTCTTCCTGCGAACGCGCGCCGAAAAACAGCATCAATTTGCCACCTTCGAACTTGCCCGAAGCCCGCAGGCGGCGGCGCCACTCGGTCATGGCGCGCAT
The DNA here is from genome assembly GCF_048549895.1 of Hydrogenophaga sp. GTDB lineage: Bacteria > Pseudomonadota > Gammaproteobacteria > Burkholderiales > Burkholderiaceae_C > Hydrogenophaga. The sequence goes on along the minus strand of NZ_JBLYYB010000182.1, from coordinate 939 downwards.
GGGGGCGCTGCCGGTGCCGGTGCAGATCATCACGATGCTGGACCTGGGGTGGTTGGGCATGAGGAAGCTGGTGCCGAACGGCCCGATCACCTCCACCTTGTCGCCCACCTGCAGATCGCACATGAAGTTGCTGGCCACGCCGCGCACCGGTTCACCGTCGTGGTCTTGCAGCACGCGCTTGATGGTCAGCGACAGGTTGTTGTAGCCCGGGCGCTCGCCGTTGCGCGGGCTGGCGATCGAGTACTGGCGCGCGTGGTGCGTGCGGCCAATGTCGTCGACGCCGGGCGGCACCACACCGATGCTCTGGCCTTCCAGCACCGGGAACGGCATGGCGCCGAAGTCCAGCACGATGTGGTGCGTGTCGTAGTCGCTGCCGGCGGTCTTGCCGACCTCGGTCACGCGCACATTGCCGACCACCGTGGCGGTCACGGTCTTCTGCGCGGCCTTGGGGCCGTAGAGGTTGGTGTAAGCGTGCGCGGCCGACCACGGCGGCAGGGTTGCGCCGAAGGCTGCCGAGTTGAATGCCTCCGCGCCGCTCGGGTCCTTGGCCACGGCCGGCGCAGCGGCGGGTGCCCGCGCCACGGCCCCATCTGCGCCCGCATCGGCCAGGCCTTCCAGCTCCTCCGGCGGCAACTCGGCGGGCAGTTCGTTCCAGGTGAGCTGCTCTTCGGGCGTGTAGGCGCGCAGGCGCGGCATGGTGCGCCAGTTGTCGATGGAGCCGGTGGGGCACGGCGAGATGCAGTCCATGCAGAGGTTGCACTTGGAAGCGTCGACCACGTAGTTGACGTTGTCGTGCGTGATCGCCTGCACCGGGCAGATCGCTTCACAGGTGTTGCAGCGGATGCAGATCTCGGGATCGATCAGGTGCTGTTTGATGACAGCGAGTTCGGCTGGGGCGTTCATGGGTGTCTCCTGGAGCCCTCCCCCTCTGGGGGAGGG
>NZ_JBLYYB010000181.1:0-5859 GCF_048549895.1 Hydrogenophaga sp. | reverse complement strand
TGCACTGCTGCTGGCCCTCACGCTCATCTGCACCTGGTACACCGTTTATCACCTCGCGCGTCAACCCGCCGCACAACCTGTGGCGTTTGCTTTCGGTGGTGAAGCCAAGCCGACCGACTACGCACGAGCGCTGGCCGACGCCGGTTTGCTGGCGCTCGTGGCCTGCCTTGGACTGGCCCAGTTGTCCCATGAAACCACACCCGATCTGGCGCGGCTTGCACTGGTTTCGCTGATGCTGCTGATGGCCTCGCGCATGGCGCACACGGGTCACAGGCAGCCGCTGAGAAGTGCTGCCATCTGGGGCGTGGCGGTGGTCTCGCTGGTGTTCAGCGGAGCGCCGTGGATCGCCGCCATGCTGGGGAGTGGCCTGCTCCTGATCTTGTGGCTGTCGCGCCGCCAACAGCAGGAGCCCGACACCTTGTGGCTGACCAGCGAGACACCTTCGCCCAGCGATCCACTGCTGTGGTCAGCGGGCCTGCTGGCGCTGGTCATCGCGGCATCCGCGTGGTCCGGACGCGTTCCCATGCCATCCATGCAGACCGCGTTGGGTCAGGTGGAATGGCAAAGCTGGGGCAAGCTGCTGATCTGGTTCACCTGGCCCGCGTGGCCGCTGGTGCTCTGGACCTTGTGGCGCTGGCGCCAGCAGCTGCTGCGCCCCCACGTGGCCATGCCTTTGTGGGCGGCTGCCGTGAGCGTGGTTGACAGCGCGCTGTCACCCGAACGCGACCGGGCGCTGCTGCTGGCCTTGCCCGCACTCGCCGCGCTGGCGGCTTTTGCACTGCCCACACTGCGCCGCAGTGTCTCGTCCCTGATCGACTGGTTCACCCTGATCTTCTTTTCGGGGTGCGCGTTGGTCATCTGGGTGATCTGGGTGGCCATGCAGACCGGTGTACCCGCCAAGCCCGCAGCCAACGTTGCGAAACTTGCGCCCGGGTTCGTTCCTGAATTTTCCTGGCTGCTGTTTCTGGCTGCGGCTGTGGCCACCGGTGCGTGGCTCTGGCTGGTGTCCTGGCGCGTCGGAAAACACCGCCAGGCACTGTGGAAGAGCCTTGTGCTGCCGGCGGCGGGCAGCACCCTGTGCTGGTTGTTGCTCATGACCTTGTGGCTGCCTTTGCTGGACTTTGGACGCAGCTACGGCCCGATTTCCCGGCGCATTGCCACCCTGGTGCCGGCCGAAGGATGCGTTCTGGCCGATGGCCTGAGCCAGGCTCAGATTGCCGCTTTGCAGTACCACGGATCGCTGAAGCTGGTGCGCACCACCGAGCCGGGCGCTGGCATCGACTGCCAGAGCCTGGTGGTGGCGCCTGCCAGCCAGTCCACGCTGCACCAGCGCGTTGAACTGACGCACTGGGCGTTCAAATCGACGGTGAGTCGCCTCACCGACTCGAAGGAAAGCCTGCTGATCTACCAGCGCGTGGGCAACTGAATTTCAGCCGGTGACGCGCTCGCGCACCCGATTGGGCGGCAGGGCAATGGCAAACCGGGAGCCCTCCCCTTCGGTGCTTTGGGCGTCAATGTGGCCTCCGTGGCGCTGCGCCACGTGCTTCACGATCGCCAGCCCGAGACCGGTGCCACCGGTTTCCCGGGAGCGGCTGCGGTCCACACGGTAGAAGCGCTCGGTCAGGCGCGGCAAGTGCTCGACCGCAATGCCGGGGCCTGTGTCTTTCACGAAAAACTCGCCCCAACCGTCCGAGCGCAGGCGCCAGCCGGTCTGGATGAGCCCCCCGCCCGGCGTGTAGCGCACCGCGTTGCTGAGCAGGTTGGACATCGCGCTGAGCAGTTCGGTCTTGGCTCCTGACACCCAGATGGACGGACCCGGCAGGGGATCGATCTGGTGCACCGTGGCAGAAATCGCCTGGGTCAGGCCACGGGCTTCCTGCACGACATGGCCGAGCAGTTCTTCGCTGTCGATCCACTCACCCGGACCAGGCGCCGGGCTGCCCTCAAGGCGCGAGAGCGTGAGCAGGTCGCTCACCAACGTCTGCATGCGGTGGGCCTGCTGGCTCATGAGGCCCAGGTAGCGCGTGCGATCGGCTTCATCCAGCGGGATGCTCTGCATGGTTTCCACGAAACCGCTGAGCACGGTCAAGGGCGTCCGAATCTCGTGCGACACGTTGGCCACGAAATCGCGGCGCATGGTTTCGGCCAGTTGCACAGCGGTCACGTCGCGCGTGAGCATGAGTTTGCGCTTCTTGCCGTAGGGGTGGATCTGCAGCGAAATCTTGGAGGGCTGGGAAGGACGCGGGCCGATCCCGTCGATCTGGATTTCCTGGTTGAAATCCCCACCCGCCAGGTAGGCCGTGAAGGCCGGATTGCGCACCATGTTGCGCACGTATTGGCCGAGGTCGCGCTGTGGATCAAAACCCAGCTGGTTGGCCGCTGTGAGGTTGGACCACTCGATGCGGCCGGCCGAATCCAGCAACACCACACCGTTGGGAGACGCCTGGATGGCGGCAAGAAAGTCTTCCAGGCGGGCATCGCTGCTCTGCGCCTTTTTCTCCAGCTTCTTGATCAGCTTGCGGGCCCGGTCCACCATTTCACCCCAAGTGCCCGAGAGGCGGGGCTGGCGGGTGACATCGGCCTTGTTGAGCCAGCGCAGAAAGCTGCGGGCGCGCAAGCCATCAAGAACCGACCAGATCAGCGCACCAACCAGTGCGCCAGCGAATGTCCAGCCGGGTGAGTCCTGCGTCCAGCCCAGAGCTGCTCCCAGAGCAACCAGGAGCAGAAGCTCTATCGCTCGACGGGTCATGCTGCGGAAATGGGGGTGCTCTGCGCCGGTCGCCCGGTGTTGTTCATCGAAGTGAGCCGGTAGCCGGCACCACGCACCGTTTCAATCATGCCGGAGGCTTCACCCAGTGATTCCCTCAATCGTTTGACATGCACATCCACGGTTCGCTCCTCGATGAAAACATGGTCTCCCCAGACCTTGTCGAGCAGCGTACCACGGGTGTGCACCCGCTCTGCGTGCTTCATGAGGTAGTGCAGCAGCTTGAATTCGGTGGGTCCCACCTTGAGTTCGGAGCCTCGAAATGTGATGCGGTAGGTGGCCGCATCCAGGGATAGCTCGCCCACCTGCACCGAGTCGTTGACGATCTCGGGTGCGCGCCGGCGCAGCACGGCGCGGATGCGCGCCAGCAGCTCCTGGGTGGAGAACGGTTTGGTGATGTAGTCGTCGGCTCCAGCGTCCAGCCCCTGCACCTTGTCGCTCTCGTCGCTGCGCGCCGTGAGCATGAGGATGGGGATGGTCTTGGTGCGCTCGTTCTTGCGCCAGCCGCGGGCCAGCGATGCGCCGCTTTCGCCGGGCAGCATCCAGTCGAGCAGGATCACGTCGGGCAACACGGCGTCCACCTCGCGCTGCGCGGCCACGCCGTCGAACACGACGGTGGGCGCGAAGCCGTTGTGCCGCAGGTTGACGGCGATCAACTCGGCGATGGAGGGTTCGTCCTCAACCACGAGGACTCTGGGCAGCTTCCTCATCCGACCACCGACTCCACTTTTGACATCGGGGTGTGCCGAACGTCCTCACCTTTGACGATGAAGATGATCTGCTCGGCGATGTTCTTGGCGTGGTCGCCCACGCGTTCGATCGACTTGGCCAGGAACAGCAGGTCCAGGCTGGGCGAGATGGTGCGGGGGTCCTCCATCATGTAGGTGATGAGTTTGCGCAGGAAGCCGTTGTATTCGTTGTCGATGGCGTTGTCGCCCTTGATGATGGCCACCGCCATGGTGGTGTCCAGCCGCGCAAACGAGTCCAGCGTCTTGCGCAGCAAGGCGGAGGCCAGATCGGCGGCCATGCGCAGCTCGGAGCTGGGCAGGTTGCGCGGTGAGCCGTTTTCGATGATGGACTTGACCATGCGGGCAATGCGGGCCACCTCGTCACCGGCACGCTCAAGATTCTGCGTGGTGCGCGAGATCGCCATCAGGAAACGCAAGTCGCGCGCCGTGGGCTGGCGACGACCAATGGTGGAGATGATCTCGTGATCGATCTGGATCTCCATCTGGTTGATGCGGTTCTCGTTTTCGATCACCTGTTCGGCCGACTCCATGCTCATGTGCACCAGGGCGTACACCGCTTGATGCAACTGGGATTCGACCAGGCCGCCCATTTCAAGGACCTGGGAAGAGATGGAGTTCAACTCGGCGTCGAACTGGCTGGAAATGTGTTTGTCGCTCATGGAAGTTCTCCCGTTGTGGCTCGGAACCGGTCGGTATTCAAAGCAGGCGGCAATCAGCCGAAGCGCCCGGTGATGTAGTCCTCGGTCTCGGTCTTGGCGGGCTTGAAGAAGATCTGCTCGGTGGAGCCGAACTCGATCAACTCGCCGAGGTACATGTAGGCGGTGTAGTCGCTGCAGCGGGCTGCCTGCTGCATGTTGTGGGTGACGATGGCGATGGTGTAGTCCTGCTTGAGTTCGTGCACCAGCTCTTCCACCTTGCCGGTGGAGATCGGGTCCAGCGCCGAGGTCGGCTCGTCCAGCAGCAGCACCGACGGTTTGACGGCCACGCTGCGCGCAATGCACAGGCGTTGCTGCTGACCGCCCGAGAGAGAGAGACCGCTCTGGTTGAGCTTGTCTTTCACCTCGTTCCACAGCGCGGCCTTGGACAGCGCCCACTCCACGCGGTCGTCCATCTCGCTCTTGCCCAGGTTTTCGTAGAGCTTCACGCCGAAGGCGATGTTGTCGTAGATCGACATGGGAAACGGCGTGGGCTTCTGGAACACCATGCCGATGCGCGCGCGCAGCAGGTTGATGTCCTGCTTCTCGTCCAGGATGTTCTGGCCGTAGAAGTTGATCTGGCCTTCGGCGCGCTGACCGGGGTACAAGCTATACATGCGGTTGAGCGTGCGCAGCAGGGTCGACTTGCCACAGCCCGAGGGGCCGATGAAGGCGGTGACCTTGCGTTCCTCGATGTTCATGTTGACGTTCTTCAGGCCCTGGAATTTACCGTAGAAGAAGTTGAGGTTGCGCAGCTCAAGTGCATTCTTGGCAGCGGCAGCGGGTTGTGCAGCGGTGTTCGGCATGTTGATGTCCGTGTCTTTGAAACTGGGAATTGGGAGTGCGCCGGGTTCAACCCAGCTTCTTCTCGCGCAGGAACACGCGGGCCACGATGTTGAGCACCAGCACCGACATGGTGATGAGCAGTGCGCCGCCCCAGGCCAGGCGGATCCAGTTGTCGTAAGGGCTGAGCGCAAACTGGAAAATCACCACCGGCAGGTTGGCCATGGGCGCGCCCATGTCGGTGCTGAAGAACTGGTTGTTGAGCGCGGTGAACAGCAGCGGCGCTGTTTCACCACTGATGCGGGCCACGGCCAGCAGCAGGCCGGTCATGACACCGCTCTTGGCCGCGCGCAGCGTGACCAGCGTGGCCACTTTCCAGCGTGGTGCGCCCAGGGCAAAAGCCGCTTCACGCAGGCTGCCAGGCACCAGGCGCAACATGTTTTCGGTGGTGCGCACGACCACCGGCACGGCGATCAGCGACAGCGCCAGGCTACCGGCCCAGCCAGAGAAGTTGCCCACAGTGGCCACAGCGATCGCATAGACGAACAGGCCCAGCACGATGGAGGGTGCCGACAGCATGATGTCGGTGACAAAGCGGGTGAGCTCGGCGGTTTTGCTCTCGTCGCCGTACTCGGCCAGGTACACCCCGGCGAACACGCCGATGGGCGTGGACACCAGCACCGAGAAGCCGACCATCATCAAGCTGCCGACGATGGCGTTGGCCAGACCACCGCCTTCGCTGCCAGGGGCCGGGGTGGACTGGGTGAACATGTTCCAGTCGAGCGCGGCCAGACCGTTGGTCAGCAACACGCTCAGGATCCAGAGCAGCACCACCAGACCGAGCACCATGGCGCCCATGGAGAGC
>NZ_JBLYYB010000180.1:0-8573 GCF_048549895.1 Hydrogenophaga sp. | reverse complement strand
TGTCATGACCTCAAGCTCTCGAACCGCCCGGTGCGGACCCGCATGCCGGGTGGTGTGGCAGGGGTGCCTCCGAATATGGAGGCCCCCTATGCCGATCCTGTTGCCAGGCGCGTCCACGGTCCACACCCGGACGAGGTCGGTACCGCGCACTACACTGACCCCATGCTCTGGGTCAAATCTTTTCACATCGTGTTCGTGGCTAGCTGGTTCGCCGGCCTCTTTTATCTCCCCCGGATTTTCGTGAATCTGGCCATGGTGCCCTCCGAAAGTCTGGCCGAACGTGAGCGCTTGCTCTTGATGGCGCGCAAGCTGATGCGGTTCACCAGTGTATTGGCCGTGCCGGCATTGGGCCTTGGGCTGTGGCTGTGGCTGGGTTATGGCATCGGCGCGGGCAGCGGGTGGATGCACGCCAAGCTGCTGGTGGTGTTGCTGGCGCTGGCCTACCACCACGTGTGCGGCGTGATGCTCAAGCAGTTCGCACGGGGCGCCAACCGCCGAAATCATGTCTGGTACCGCTGGTTCAACGAGGCGCCGGTCATCCTGCTGGTGATCGCGGTGATCTTGGTGGTCGTCAAGCCGTTCTGACGTTTTGAACGCGCGATCATCTGCCTGGCCGCTGGCGCTGCTGTTCGCTTGTCTGGTGGTGTACGCCAGCCTGTACCCGTTCACTGGATGGCGGGATCAGGGCGTGGTGCCGCTGGCGTTTCTGCAGGCCCCTTTGCCCCAGTACTGGACGGGCTTCGATATCGGCTCCAACCTCGTGGGCTACGCCCCGCTGGGCCTCTTGCTGGCGCTCGCCATGCGGCGGTCCGGCGTGCGCTGGTCGTGGATGGTGGCGCTGGGGCTCCCGGCCCTGTTGTCACTGACCGTGGAAATGCTGCAGAGCTACTTGCCCATGAGGGTTCCGTCCAACGTGGATCTGGCCCTGAACACCGCTGGCGCCGCAATCGGCGTGGCGCTGGCGCTGTTGATCGAGCGCCTGGGCGCGTTGCGCCGCTGGAGTCGGATCCGCGCCAACTGGTTCGAGCCTTCAGCGCACGGGAGTCTTGTGTTGCTGGCCTTGTGGCCGTTTGCCTTGCTTTACCCGCAGCCGGTGCCGTTCGGTCTGGGTCATGTCTGGAATCGGCTGGAGTCCGGCCTCACCTCGCTGCTGACCGACACGCCTTTTCTGGAGTGGTTGCCGATTCGTCTGGTGGAGCCCGCCCCTTTGAGTCCGCTGTCCGAGGCGTTGTGCATCGGGTTGGGCGTGCTGGCGCCTTTGCTGATGGGGTATGGCGACATGCGCTCGCGCGCGCGGCGCCTGGTGTTCTGCGTGCTTGTACTCGTGGGTGCTGTGGGCGTGGCCGGTTTGTCGTCCGCCTTGACCTACGGTCCCGATCACGCCTGGGCCTGGGTGACGCCGCAGGCCGAGCTGGGGCTGGTGGCCGCCTTTGTCCTGGGTCTTCTTTTTGCAGCGCTGCCGGGCCGGATGTGCCACGTCATCATGCTGCTGTGTCTGGTCTTGTCGTTGAGTCTGCTCAACGACGCCCCTGTCAGCCCGTACTTCGCCCAGTCACTGGAAGTCTGGGAGCAGGGGCGTTTCATCCGTTTCCACGGTTTGTCCCAGTGGTTGGGCTGGCTGTGGCCCTTTGCTGCACTCGTGTTCGGCTTGCTCGCGGTGGCCCGTTCATCGTCTGCCACCGCACGCGCCTCTAAAATTGCGCCATGACTGAAAACAAGTCGTATTACGAACGCCACATCTTCTTCTGTCTCAACCAGCGCGACAGCGGTGAAGCCTGCTGCGCCGACCACAGGGCGCAGGCGGCATTTGATCGCTGCAAATCGCAGGCCAAGGCGCAGGGGTTGCTGGGTGCAGGCAAGGTTCGAGTGAACAAAGCGGGCTGCCTCGACCGGTGTGCGGGTGGGCCGATCGCGGTGGTGTACCCGGAAGCCGTGTGGTACAGCTACGTGGACGAGCACGACATCGACGAAATCGTGCAATCGCATCTTCGCGACGGTGTGGTCGTGCAGCGGCTGGTGACGCCCTCCGATGTCGGGCGCTGAGCCCTTGGTGTTCAACCGACACGCGGCGAGCCCAGAACCGCAGCCCCGAACATGAACGCCCAGACCACCAGCCAAATGATGCCCGGCCCTGCGGGCCTGATCGAACTCGCCATCGACCAGCCCGACGGCATCGCGCGCGGCACTGCGGTCATCGCACATCCTCATCCGCTGCACGGCGGCACCTTGACCAACAAGGTGGTTCAGACGCTGGCCCGGGCCTGTGTGCTGGCGGGGTGGACCGCTGTTCGCTTCAACTTCAGAGGCGTGGGTGTCAGCGAGGGTGCGTACGACGAAGGCCGTGGCGAGCTCGACGACCTGCTGGCCGTGGTGGCGGCCCACGCGCCCGACGGCCCGCTGTGCCTGGCGGGCTTCTCGTTCGGAGCCTTTGTCACCAGCCACGCCGCCGTGAGCCTGCAAGCATCGCGCGACATCCAGCGGCTGGTGCTCATCGGCACGGCAGCCAGTCGGTTTGACGTTGCACCCGTGCCAGCGGAACTCCACGCCCGAACGCTGGTCGTTCATGGCGAGCAGGACGATACTGTTCCTCTGGCCAGTGTGCTGGATTGGGCTCGGCCGCAGGTGCTGCCAGTGCTCGTTGTGCCCGGCGGCGGCCATTTCTTTCACGGCCAGCTCCCGATGTTGCGGGAGCTGGTGCTTCGTCACCTGCGCGCCTGAGGCTGCGCGGGTACTTTTTTGACTCCTTGCAAGGACCGGATTTTGTTGCGTCGCCTCTCTTCTTTTTTTGTGTCTGCCTGTCTGCTGGTGGGCGCGGTGTTGCCCGCATCTGCCCAGATGCCCCAAGCCCCTGAAGTGGCCGCCAAAGCCTATCTTTTGATGGACGTGACGTCCGGTCAGGTCCTGGCATCCCTGAACCCCGACCAGTCGGTGGAGCCCGCGTCGCTCACCAAACTGATGACGGCCTACATCGTGTTTGACGCGCTCAAGGCCGGCAAGATCAGCCTCACGCAGACCTTTGGTGTGAGCGAGCGCGCCTGGAAAATGCCGGGCTCGCGCATGTTCATCGACCCCAAGATGCAGGTGCCGGTGGAAGACCTGATCAAGGGCATGATTGTGCAGTCGGGCAACGACGCCACGGTGGCCCTCGCCGAAGGCGTGGCCGGCTCGGTGGAGCGTTTTGTGGAACTCATGAACGCACAGGCCAAGGCGTTGGGCATGAACTCGACCGGCTACCGCAACACCGAAGGCCTGACCGAAGCCGGACACACCACCACCGCCCGCGATCTGGCCGTGCTGGCCAACCGGCTGATGACGGACTTCCCGCAGTACGTGCCGTACTACTCGATCCAGCGCTACCGCTATCCCGGTACTCCGGCCACCAACGACACGAACCGCAACTTGCTGCTGTTCCGCGATCCCAGCGTCGATGGCTTGAAGACCGGGCACACCAACGCCGCCGGATATTGCCTCGTGGCCACAGCGCGGCGCCAGGTGGCGGGTCTGGGCGAGGGAGCGCAAGGCCAGCGCCGTCTCATCAGTGTGTTGTTGGGAGCGTCCAGCGAAAACGCCCGGGCCGCAGAAACGCAAAAACTGCTGAACTGGGGCTACACCGCCTTTGATGCCGTGCGCCTCTTCCCGGCCGGTCAGCCCGTGGCAACGCCGCGCATCTGGAAGGGCAAATCCGAGCAGGTTCGCCTGGGTCGCGCCGAGGGCGTGGTCATCTCCGTGCCGGCTGGAGAGGGCGCCAAACTCAAAACCGAGGTGATCCGCCCCGATCCGCTGGTGGCGCCGCTCAACCGCGGCGACGCCGTGGGCACGCTGCGGGTGAGCCTGGCCAGTGGCGCCAAAGTGGCTGAGATTCCGCTGGTCGTCATGGACACCGTGGAGGAAAGCGGCGTCTTTGGCCGCGCCTGGGACGCCATCCGCCTCTGGATTCAGTGACGCCGCCGGCCCCTGCATTGCCAGGGTGCCACCCCCGTGCTACATTAGCGGGCTTTTCGGAATTTTCCGAAGAGCTTTCCGTTTTCGCTTTTTTCAAACGTTTAGGGACGTTTCCAATGCCAACCATCAATCAACTCGTGCGCCACGGCCGGGAGGTCGAAAAGACCAAATCCAAGAGCCCGGCCATGGAAAACTCTCCGCAGCGCCGCGGTGTGTGCACCCGTGTGTACACCACGACCCCCAAGAAGCCCAACTCCGCTCTGCGTAAAGTCGCCAAAGTGCGCCTGACCAACGGTTTTGAGGTGATCTCCTACATCGGCGGCGAAGGCCACAACCTCCAGGAACACAGCGTCGTGCTGGTTCGCGGCGGTCGTGTCAAGGACTTGCCTGGTGTGCGTTATCACATCGTGCGTGGCTCGCTCGACTTGCAAGGCGTGAAAGACCGCAAGCAGTCGCGCTCCAAGTACGGTGCGAAGAAGCCCAAGGCCAAGTAATCTGGTTCGAATTCAAGGTGCTGTTTGCCGCGTGGCGCGGTGAATCAGCGTAGTGACCCGAAGCGCGGAATTGTCCGTGTGGGTCGAGTAAGTGGGGGTTCCAATGACCTCCGCGGTGCCTGCCAAGGCGCCAACTGAAGCAATATGAGGTGAAAAAATGCCACGTCGTCGCGAAGTCCCTAAACGTGAAATCCTGCCGGATCCCAAGTTCGGCAATGTCGAGCTCTCCAAGTTCAGGAACGTGATCATGGAAGGCGGCAAGAAAGCTGTCGCCGAGCGCATCATCTATGGCGCGCTGGAGCAGATCGAGAAGAAGAGCGGCAAAGACCCGGTCGAAATCTTCTCGGTGGCCATCAACAACGTCAAGCCGATGGTGGAGGTGAAGTCCCGCCGAGTCGGTGGTGCCAACTACCAGGTGCCCGTTGAAGTGCGCCCTGTCCGTCGTCTGGCGCTCTCCATGCGCTGGATCAAGGAAGCCGCGCGCAAGCGCAGCGAAAAATCCATGGCCCTGCGCCTGGCCAACGAGCTGATCGAGGCCACCGAAGGCCGTGGCGGCGCCATGAAAAAGCGCGATGAAGTCCACCGCATGGCCGAGGCCAACAAGGCCTTCAGCCACTTCCGCTTCTGATCCGGGCCGCCGCCCCTTAGAGCATCCAGAACCGAGAGCCCGCATCCCTTGTTCCAAGGGTGGCGGGCTCGATCCCTTTTCGGAGTATTTCCATGTCCCGCATCACGCCCCTTGAGCGCTATCGCAACATTGGTATTTCCGCGCACATCGATGCCGGCAAGACCACCACCACCGAACGCATCCTGTTCTACACCGGTGTGAATCACAAAATCGGTGAAGTTCACGATGGCGCGGCCACCATGGACTGGATGGAGCAGGAGCAGGAGCGCGGCATCACGATCACGTCTGCCGCCACCACCTGTTTCTGGAAGGGCATGGACATGTCCTTCCCCGAGCACCGCATCAACATCATCGACACCCCCGGCCACGTGGACTTCACCATCGAGGTGGAGCGTTCCATGCGCGTGCTCGACGGCGCCTGCATGGTGTACTGCGCCGTGGGTGGCGTGCAGCCCCAGTCGGAAACCGTCTGGCGCCAAGCCAACAAGTACCGAGTGCCGCGTCTGGCCTTCGTGAACAAGATGGACCGCACCGGTGCCAACTTCTTCAAGGTCGTCGAGCAGATGAAGCTGCGCCTGAAGGCCAACCCCGTGCCGATCGTGATCCCGATCGGTGCCGAAGAAAACTTCACTGGCGTGGTCGACCTGCGCAAGATGAAAGCCATCATCTGGGACGAAGCTTCGCAGGGCATGAAGTTCGAGTTCCAGGACATCCCGGCCGAACTGCTCGAGACCGCCAAGATCTGGCGCGAGAAGATGGTCGAGGCTGCGGCTGAAGCGTCCGAAGAGCTGATGAACAAGTACCTGGAAGAGGGCGACCTCTCCGAGGAAGAGATCACCCACGGCCTGCGCGTGCGTACGCTGGCGGTCGAGATCCAGCCCATGCTGTGCGGTACCGCGTTCAAGAACAAGGGTGTGCAGCGCATGCTGGACGCCGTGATCGAACTCATGCCTTCGCCAGTGGACATCGCTGACGTCAAGGGCACGGATGACGACGAAGAAGTCACGACCCGCAAGGCCGACGACAACGAGAAGTTTTCTGCTCTGGCGTTCAAGCTCATGACCGACCCGTACGTGGGCCAACTCACGTTCGTGCGCGTGTACTCGGGCGTGATGAAAAAAGGCGACTCCGTCTACAACCCCATCAAGGGCAAGAAAGAGCGCATCGGCCGTATCGTGCAGATGCACGCCAACAACCGCCAGGAAGTCGAAGAAATCCGCGCTGGCGATATCGCAGCTTGCGTGGGCCTGAAAGACGTGACCACGGGTGAAACCCTGTGCGATCCGGACGCCATCATCATGCTCGAGCGCATGGTCTTCCCCGAGCCGGTGATTGCACAAGCCGTGGAACCCAAGACCAAAGCCGACCAGGAGAAGATGGGCATCGCCCTGCAGCGCCTGGCCGCTGAAGATCCTTCGTTCCGCGTGAAGACCGACGAAGAATCCGGTCAGACCATCATCGCCGGCATGGGCGAACTCCACCTGGAAATTCTGGTGGACCGCATGAAGCGCGAATTCGGCGTGGAAGCCAACGTGGGCAAGCCCCAGGTGGCCTACCGCGAAACCATCCGCAAGACGGTGGAAGATTCCGAAGGCAAGTTCGTTCGCCAGTCGGGCGGCAAGGGCCAGTACGGCCACGTGGTGTTCAAGATCGAACCCAACGAAGCCGGCAAGGGCTTCGAGTTCGTCGACGCCATCAAGGGCGGCGTGGTGCCGCGCGAGTACATCCCTGCGGTGGAAAAAGGCGTCATCGAAGCGCTGACCACTGGCGTGCTGGCCGGTTATCCGGTGGTGGACGTCAAGGTCACGCTGCACTTCGGTTCGTACCACGACGTGGACTCGTCCGAAATGGCCTTCAAGATGGCCGCCATCTTTGGCTTCAAGGAAGGCTGCCGCAAGGCCAGCCCGGTGATCCTGGAGCCCATGATGGCCGTGGAAGTGGAAACACCTGAAGACTACGCCGGCAACGTGATGGGCGATCTGTCCAGCCGTCGCGGTATGGTGCAGGGCATGGAAGACATGGTGGGTGGCGGCAAGGCCATCAAGGCCGAAGTGCCCCTGTCCGAAATGTTCGGCTACTCCACGACCCTGCGTTCGATGTCGCAAGGCCGTGCCACGTACTCGATGGAGTTCAAGCATTACGCAGAAGCACCGCGCAACGTGGCTGAAGCCATCGTTGCTGCGCGCGCCAAGTAAAGAATTGGGGTCAGACCACCGTGTGTGCTCTGACCCCGCTGATCAGTAGCCGGTCTGCGATCACGCGCCGCCCTGTCCCCGTGCGGGGCGAACCAGCAGTGTGATGCAGACCTTAAACCGTGACACGGGTTTTGTTCTTTAGGAATTGAAAAATGGCAAAAGAGAAATTTGAGCGGACCAAGCCGCATGTGAACGTGGGCACGATTGGTCACGTGGACCACGGCAAGACCACGCTGACGGCGGCGATCACGACCGTGCTGGCGGCCAAGTTTGGCGGTGCGGCCAAGGCCTACGACCAGATCGATGCAGCGCCCGAAGAGAAAGCCCGCGGCATCACGATCAACACCGCGCACGTGGAATACGAGACGGCCAACCGCCACTACGCCCACGTCGACTGCCCCGGTCACGCCGACTACGTGAAAAACATGATCACCGGAGCCGCCCAGATGGACGGCGCCGTGCTGGTGTGCTCGGCCGCTGACGGCCCCATGCCCCAGACCCGCGAGCACATCCTGCTGGCGCGCCAGGTGGGCGTGCCTTACATCATCGTGTTCCTGAACAAGTGCGACATGGTCGACGACGCCGAGCTGCTCGAGCTGGTCGAGATGGAAGTGCGCGAACTCCTGGACAAATACGACTTCCCCGGTGACGCCACCCCCATCATCCACGGCTCCGCCAAACTCGCCCTCGAAGGCGACAAGGGCCCGCTGGGCGAAGAAGCCATCATGAAGCTGGCCGACGCGCTGGACACCTACATTCCCACGCCTGACCGTGCCGTTGACGGCGCGTTCCTGATGCCCGTGGAAGACGTGTTCTCCATCTCTGGTCGCGGCACCGTGGTGACCGGCCGTATCGAGCGCGGCATCATCAAGGTCGGCGAAGAGATCGAAATCGTCGGCATTGCCGACACCCAGAAGACCACCTGCACCGGCGTGGAAATGTTCCGCAAGCTGCTGGACCAGGGCCAGGCTGGTGACAACGTCGGCATCCTGCTGCGCGGCACCAAGCGCGAAGACGTGCAGCGCGGCCAAGTGCTGTGCAAGCCCGGCTCGATCAAGCCGCACACGCACTTCACCGGCGAGATCTACGTGCTGTCCAAAGACGAAGGTGGCCGTCACACGCCGTTCTTCAACAACTACCGCCCGCAGTTCTATTTCCGCACGACCGACGTGACCGGCTCGATCGAGCTGCCCGAAGGCAAGGAAATGGTCATGCCAGGTGACAACGTGTCGATCACGGTGAAGCTGATCAACCCCATCGCGATGGAAGAAGGCCTGCGCTTCGCCATCCGCGAAGGTGGCCGCACCGTCGGCG
>NZ_JBLYYB010000179.1:0-30252 GCF_048549895.1 Hydrogenophaga sp. | reverse complement strand
TGGGCGATCTGGCCCTCGGTGTAGCCGAAGAGGGTGTTGCCCATGGTTCAGCGCTCCATCCGATGGGCGGTCAGGTCTCGGTAGGCGTGCCAGCTCGCGTGGGCCAGCAGCGGGATCAGCACGATCAGGCCCAGCAAGGCGGTGAGCATGCCCAGCCCGACCAGCAAGGCGATCACCACCGCCCACAGCACCATGGGCCCGGGGTGGCTGGCCACAGCGCGCCAGCTCTCGGCCACCGCCTCCATCACCGAGGCTCGGGTGTCCACCAGCATGGGCAGCGCCACCACGGTGGATGCGAACACGGGGGCAGCCAGCAAGGCGCCGAGCAGCAACCACACCTCGAACAAGCCAATCTCGCGCACCAGCACCACGTAACGCAAGAAATCCACCGGCTTGAGGATGGGCACGGGCGACCACAGCGTGATCAGCCCGGCCGAGGTGAGCACCCAGCCTGTGCCAGCCAGGCCGAGCAGCAGACCAAATTTCACCAGCCGGCCGTCACCCGAGCGCCAAAGCGCAACCACGTCCCCCAGGCCGGCGCTGCGCTGTCGGCTGACTTGGTACAGGCCTGTGGCCAGGATGGGCGCGACGATGAGAAAGCCCGAGAAGGCGCCGGCCAGCAGCCAGAACTGGTCGCGCGCGGCCCAGAGCAGCAGCCAGCCAAAGGCGGTGAGCAGCAGTCCGTGAACCAGGCCTGGCAAGGGGTTGCGCCGCAGATCGGCCCAGCCCAGCGCCAGCCATCGCCAGGGCGAATGCAGCGTGACGGACCGCGCGGGCGGTGGAGAGGAGTCGATCATGTGGGGCGGTTATACGCCCCGCGCCCCACTGTAGGACTGATGCAGATCAAGCTTTTGAGCGCTCAGGCGGCGGCCTGCACCAGCGTGCGTGTGTAGGGATGCTCGGGCGCTCGAAGCACCTGCTCCACCGGGCCGCTTTCAACCACCGCCCCGTCCTTCATCACGATGACGTGGTGCGCCATGGCCTGGATCACGTCCACGTCGTGCGTGATCAGCAGATAGCTCAGGCCGCGCTCGCGTTGCAGGCGCTGCAGCAAGGCCAGCACCTGCTTTTGCACCGTCACGTCCAGCGCGCTCGTGGGCTCGTCGAGCACGAGCAACTGCGGGTCGATGATGAGCGCACGCGCAATCGCCAGGCGCTGGCGTTGCCCGCCCGAAAACTCGTGCGGGTAACGCTGCAGCCAGTCGCCGCCGCGCCGGGGGTCGTCGACCAGGCCCACGTCGGCCAGGGCCTTGACCACACGTTCGCGGCGTTGCGCCACCGAGAGACCTGGCTGGTGCACCAGCAGGCCCTCGCCCACGATCTGCTCGATCGTCATGCGCGGCGAGAGCGACGAAAACGGGTCCTGGAAGACAACCTGCACCCGCTGGCGCAGCGCCCTGCCCTGGCCGTTCTTGTTGGCTTGTGCCCAGTCCGAGCCGGTGACTTGCAAACTGCCCTGGTGGGACAACAAACCCAGCGCGGCCAAGGCCAGCGTCGACTTGCCGGAGCCCGACTCACCAATGACGCCCAGGGTCTGGCCGGGCGCCACGTCCAGGTCGGCGCCTTGCACCGCGACGAATTCACCCTTCTTGAACCAGCCGCGCAGCCCAGGCAGCGGAACGGGATAACTCACGCGCAGGCCACGCGCTTGCAGCACTGGCGTGGCGTCGGGGGCGGGCGGCGCAGCCGGCGCCACGTCGCGCTCGGGTTTGCTGGCGAGCAGCATCTGGGTGTAGGCGTGTTGGGGCGCGGCAAACACGTCGGGCACCCCGCCCTGCTCCACCAAGTGACCTTGCTCCATCACGGCCACACGGTCGGCGAAGCGGCGGACCAGGTTCAGGTCGTGCGTGATCAGCAGCACCGCCATGCCGTGTTGGCGCTGCAGGTCGGCCAGCAAATCAAGGATCTGGCCACGCAGGCTCACGTCGAGCGCGGTGGTGGGCTCGTCGGCCAGCAACAACTTGGGCGCGCTGGCCAGCGCCATGGCGATCATGGCGCGCTGGCGCTGGCCGCCGCTGAGCTGGTGCGGAAATGCGTTGGCGCGGCGCGCCGGCTCAGGGATGCCGGTGGAGGCCAGCAGCTCGATGGTGGACGCCAGCGCCTGCCGCGGTGTGAGGCCTTTTTTCAGCTGCAACACCTCGCCGATCTGGTCGCCCACGGTGTAGAGCGGGTTCAGCGCCGTCATGGGCTCCTGGAAGATGATGGCCACCTCATCGCCGCGCACGCCACGCAGCTGGTGCTCGGTCATCTGCAGCAGATCGCGGCCGTTGAGCAGCGCCGAGCCGCTCACGCCGGCGTTGTGCACCAGGCGCAGCAGCGAGAGCGCGGACACCGTCTTGCCCGAGCCGGACTCGCCCACCAACGCGAGCTTTTCGCCGGCCTTGATGGAAAAGTCGATGCCATGCACGACGGCTTGGCCGCCGAACGACACGCGCAGACCCTTGACTTCGAGGAGCATGGAGGTCGTCATTTGTCCGCTTTCCGCGGGTCCAACGCATCGCGCAACGCATCACCCATGAAGGTCAGCAGCAGCAGCGTGATGACCAGCACCGCAAAGGTGGAGAGTGAGATCCACCACGCGTCGATGTTGTTCTTGCCCTGGCTGAGCAGCTCGCCCAGCGATGGCGTGCCGGGCGGCACACCCAGGCCAAGAAAATCGAGCGAGGTGAGCGCCAGGATGGCCGCGCTCATGCGAAACGGCAGGAAGGTCACCACCGGCGTGAGGCTGTTGGGCAGCACGTGGCGCCAGATGATCTGCCAGTTGGACAGGCCGAGCGCTCGCGCGGCGCGCACGTAGTCCAGCTGGCGGTTGCGCAGGAACTCGGCGCGCACGTAGTCACTCAGGCCCATCCAGCCGAACAGGCTGAGCAGGATCAGCAGCAGGCTGATGCTGGGCGCAAACACGGCTGAGAAGATGATGAGCAAATACAGCTCGGGCATGGAGCCCCAGATTTCGATGAAGCGCTGAAAGGCCAGGTCGGTTTTGCCGCCGAAGAAACCCTGGATGGCGCCGGTGACCACACCCAGCAGCACGCCGATCACGGTGAGCGCCAGCGCGAACAACACGCTGACACGAAAGCCGTAGATCAGTTGCGCCAGCAGGTCACGGCCACGGTCGTCGGTGCCGAACAGGTTGTCCAACGTCGGCGGCGAAGGATTGGGCAGCTTGGCGAAGTAGTTCAGCGTTTGCGGGCCGTACGGATTGGGTGCGTAGATGGCCCAGTTGTCGCCTTTGGTGAGCTGTTCGCGGATGAAGGGGTCGAGGTAATCGGTGGTGGTGTCGAAGTCGCCACCAAACACCGTCTCCGCATAGTCCTTCACCATGGGGAAATAGGTCGTGCCCTCGTAGCGCACGACCAAGGGCCGGTCGTTCGACAGCACCTCGGCAAACAAACTGCCCACCACCAGCAGGCAGAACAGCACCAGGCTCCAATAGCCCAGGCGGTTGCGCTTGAAGCGGCGCCAGGCGCGCGCACTCGGAGACAACGACGGTGTCACGGCTTCAGTCGAACTTGACACGCGGGTCCACCCAGACATAACAAAGGTCGGAAATCAGCTTGGTCACCAGGCCAATCAGCGTGAAGAAAAACAGCGTGCCGAGCACGACGGGATAGTCGCGCCGGATCACACTCTCGTAGCTCAGCAGACCCAGACCATCGAGCGAGAACAGCGTCTCGATGAGCAAGGAGCCGGCGAAGAAGGCCCCGATGAAAGCCGAGGGAAACCCGGTGACGATGGGGATGAGCGCGTTGCGGAAAATGTGCTTCCACAGCACCTGCCGCTCGCTCAGGCCCTTGGCGCGCGCGGTCATCACGTACTGCTTGCGGATCTCTTCCAGAAACGCGTTTTTGGTCAGCATGGCCGTGACGGCAAAGCTGCCGAGCACCATGGCTGTGACGGGCAAGGTGATGTGCCAGAGGTAGTCAACGATGCGCGCGCCCCAGCTGAGTTCTTCCCAGTTGGAGGAGGTCAGCCCACGCAGCGGGAACCACTGCAACTGCCCGCCAAAGATCACCAGCAGCGCCACGCCCAGCACGAAGCCGGGGATGGCGTAACCGATGAGCACGAGCAAGGTGGTGACCAGATCAAAGCGCGAACCGGCACGTACCGCCTTGGCCACGCCCAGCGGGACGGCCACGCCGTAGCTGATGAGGAAGGTCCACAGGCCCAGCGTGATGGAGACCGGCAGCTTCTCCATGATGAGTTCGGACACCGCCTTGTTCTGGAAAAAGCTGGTGCCCAGGTCGAAGCGCGCGAACTGGCCGAGCATCTGGAAGAAGCGTTCGTGCGCCGGTTTGTCGAACCCGTAGAGGGCCTTGATCTGCTCGATGCGCTTGGGGTCCACGCCCTGGGCACCGCGGTAGACCGAGCCGCCTTCGGCGTCCGCTGCGCCGGCCCCCGCCCTGGCCTCCGCGAGGTACTGGTCCACCGGCCCACCTGGCACGAACTGGATCACCACGAAGGTCAGCAGCAACACCCCGAACAGCGTCGGGATCATGAGCAGCAGGCGTTTGAGGATGTAGACCCACATGGCGTGTCAGTTCCTTTGAGCCTGGGCAGCCCACCAGGTGTCGATGGCCCAGACTTCACCGGATGCGTACGGAGGCATTTTGTCCGGCCTGGCCAGTCGCCAGGCGTTGTAAGCCATGCGGTGCGTTGTGGCCGACCACTGCGGGATCAGCACATGGCTGTGGGTGATGGCGCGGTCGAGCGCGCGGCAGGCCGCCAGGAACTCGGGTTGTGTGGGCGCTTCGATCATGCGTTCGATCAAAGCGTCCACCGCTGGGTTGGCGGTGCCGGTGTGGTTGCCGGAGTCTTCGGTCTTGGCGGCCGCGCTGCCGAACAGGTCGGCATACTCGGCGCCCGGGTTGTTGGTGCCGCCGTAGGCCAGCGACACGATGTCGAAATCGAAGCTGCGCAGGCGCTGCTGGTACAGCGCGAAATCAACCGGGCGGAATTTCAACTCGACGCCGAGTTTGGTCAGGTTGCGGATCCAGGGCGTGACCACGCGGGCACCGGTCTCGTTGCTGTCGAGGTATTCGAGCACCATGGGTTTGCCTTGCGCGTTGCGCAACTGGCCACCTTGCACTGTCCAGCCGGCCTCGCGCAACAAGGCCTGCGCGCGCTTGAGGTTGCCGCGCAAGGAATTCGACCCATCGGTGCGCGGCGCCGCGTACACGGGGCCGAACACCGCCGGCGGCAACTGCTTGCGCCAAGGCTCCAGCAAGGCCAGCTCCTCGGGGGATGGTGTGCCCTGCGGCGAACAATCGGTGTTGCCGAACAGGCCCTGCACGCGCTGGTAAGCGTTGTAGAACATCTGGCGGTTCATCCACTCGTAGTCCATCGCCAGGCCGAGCGCCTCGCGCACGCGAATGTCGTCCAGCGGCGGGCGGCGCGTGTTGAGCACATAGCTCTGAAAGCCGGTGGGCAGGCGGTGGGTGAACTCGCCCTTGACGAGTTCACCGGTGTCGAAGCGTTTGCCGTTGACGCGGCGCGCCCAGTCACCCGCCGAGAAGAAACGCATGAGGTCGAACTCGCCCGCCTTGAGTGCTTCGAGCTTGGCGGTGTTGTCCTTGTAGATCTTGACGACGATGCGATCGAAGTTGGCCGTGCCACGGCGCACCGGCAAATCGCGCGCCCAGTAGGCTGCGTCGCGCACGTAGGTGATGTCCTTGCCGAACTGCACCGGGCCAATTTTGTAGGGCCCGCTGCCGATGGGGATGTCTGTGACGACCTGGTCGAAGGTCTTGCGCTGGCCAGTCTTGGGGTCCACCGCATTGCCCCACGCTCGGCTGAACACCGGCAGCCCACCCACGGTCAGCGGCAGTTCGCGGTTGGGCTTCTTGAAGCGGTAACGCACCACTCTTTCGCCCAACACATCCAGCCCGGCCACGTCCTGCAGCACGGTCTTGAAGGCCGGCGAGGTGTGCGGGCCCATGAGCGTATCGAAGCTGTGCTTCACGTCCGCGGCGAGCACCGGGTCGCCGTTGTGGAATCGCGCGGTCTCGCGCAGCTTGAAGGTGACCGACAAGCCATCGGGCGCGGTGCTCACGTCCTCAGCCAGCAAACCGTAGGCCGCACCGTTCTCATCCAGCGCGCCGGTGAGCAACGAGTCGAACATCAGGTCCGACAAGTACGCCGGAGCGCTGCCACGCAATGTGAACGGGTTGTACTTGTCGAAGGTGGACAGCCGCAGGTTGCTCACCAGCCGCAATTCACCGCCTTTGGACGCGGTGGGGTTGACGTAGTCGAAGTGGGTGAAGCCGTCGGGGTACTTGAGCTGGCCCCACAGCGCGTAGCCGTGAGCGGCCCAACCGGGCGGGCTACACAGCACCAGCAACGCGGCCAGGGACGTCAGGACGAGTCGGTGGCCGGGGCGGATGCGGGAGAGGTGCATGCGACAATTCTGAAGGATTTTTCATTGGAGACAGAAACATGGGTTTTCTCACTGGCAAGAAATTGCTGATCACGGGCGTGCTGTCCAACCGGTCCATCGCCTACGGCATCGCCAGGGCCTGCCATCAACAGGGCGCCGAACTCGCGTTCAGCTACGTTGGCGAGCGCTTCAAGGACCGCATCACCGAGTTCGCCGCCGACTTCGACTCCAAGCTCATCTTTGATTGCGACGTGGGCGACGATGCGCAGATCGACAAGCTGTTTGCCGACCTCGCGCTGGTGTGGCCCAAGTTCGACGGCTTCGTGCACAGCATCGGCTTTGCCCCGCGCGAAGCCATTGCCGGCGACTTTCTGGATGGTCTGACCCGCGAGAACTTCCGCATCGCGCACGACATCAGCGCCTACAGCTTCCCGGCCATGGCCAAGGCGGCGCTGCCCATGCTCAACGAGAAGTCGGCCCTGCTCACCCTCACTTACCTCGGCGCCTTGCGCGCTGTGCCCAACTACAACACCATGGGCCTGGCCAAGGCCAGCCTGGAAGCGTCGGTGCGCTACCTCGCCGAATCGCTCGGCCCCAAGGGCATGCGCGTCAACGGCATCAGCGCCGGCCCCATCAAGACGCTGGCGGCCAGCGGCATCAAGGATTTCGGCAAGCTGCTGGGCATGGTGGCCAGTGCGTCGCCGATCCGCCGCAACGTGACGATTGAAGACGTGGGCAACGTGGCCGCGTTTTTGCTGAGTGATCTGGCCGGTGGCGTGACCGCCGAGATCACCTACGTGGACGGCGGCTACAGCCACACCACGGGCGTGAGCCGAGACAGCGACGCGTTGAGCTGAGTCCTTTCCTCTTGGGGGTGCGTCATGAAGCGACGCAATCTGCTTGGCTGGTTGGGCCTGCTCGGGGTCGGCCTGCCCGGCGCTTCGCGGGCAGGCGACGCTCCCGCCCTGATGCTCGCCAACATCTATCGGCCCGGCGCATCGCTGCACCAGTACTGGTTGAGTGAAAAATTCGACGGCCTGCGCGGCTTCTGGGACGGGCAACGACTGCTGACACGCGGCGGTGAAGTCATCGCTGCACCCGCCTGGTTCACCGCCGGCTGGCCCGCCGAACCCATGGACGGTGAGCTCTGGATCGGTCGGGGCCGTTTTGAAGAGACGCTCTCCACGGTGCGCAGGCAAACCCCCGAAGACGATGCGTGGCGGCGCCTGCACTTCATGGTGTTCGACCTGCCCGCACACCCCGGGCGCTTCACCGAACGCATCGCGGCGTACCAGACGCTGGTGCAGCAACTCAATCAACCCTGGGTGCAGGCGGTCCCGCAAGAGCGCGTGACCAGCCACGCCGAGCTCATGGCGCGGCTGGATCGCATGGTGAAAGCCGGCGGTGAGGGGCTGATGCTGCACCGGGGCGATTCGTTTTACCGCGCCGAACGCAGCGACGACCTGCTGAAGGTGAAGACCCACGAAGACGCCGAAGCCCGCGTGCTGCAGCAGCTGCCTGGCCAGGGCCGCCACGCGGGCCGCATGGGCGCATTGCTGGTTGAAACCCACGAAGGTGCGCGGTTCCGCCTGGGCACCGGCTTCACCGATGCCCAGCGAGACCACCCACCCGCCGTGGGCGAATGGGTGACCTACCGTTTTCGTGGCGTCAACGAGAGCGGTGTGCCACGCTTTGCCAGCTTCGTGCGGCTGCTGCGCCCCGACGCGCAGCGCTGAACCGCGTCAGACCTTCACGCAGTCGGCGAAGTAGCGCTTCTTGCCGTCGTCGCCCACCATCTCCACGAGGCCGTGGATGTCGGTCTCGAAGCCCGGGCACTGGGCGTTGAATTCGCGCGCGAACTTGAGGTAGTCCACGATCTTCTTGTTGAACACCTCGCCCGGGATCAGCAGCGGGATCCCCGGCGGGTATGGCGTCACCAGGCTGGTGGTGATGCGGCCTTCGAGCTCGTCGATCGGCACACGCTCGGTGGTGCGCTGCGCGATGTGCGCGAACGCATCGGTCGGCTTCATGGCCGGGGTGAGGTCGCTCAGGTACATCTCGGTCGTGAGGCGCGCGATGTCGTAGCGGGCGTAGAGCTCGTGCACGTGCTGGCACAGGTCGCGCAGGCCCATCTGTTCGTAGCGCGGGTGTTTCTGGCAGAACTCCGGCAGGATGCGCCACATCGGCTGGTTCTTGGCGTAGTCGTCCTTGAACTGCTGCAGCGCGGTCAGCAGCGTGTTCCAGCGGCCCTTGGTGATGCCGATGGTGAACATGATGAAGAAGCTGTAGAGGCCGGTCTTCTCCACCACCACACCGTGCTCGGCGAGGAACTTGGTGACGATCGACGCGGGGATGCCTTCGGGCTCGAATCGGCCGTCCAGGTTCAGGCCCGGCGTGACGATGGTGGCCTTGATCGGGTCGAGCATGTTGAAGCCCGGCGCCATGTCGCCAAAGCCGTGCCACTCCTTGGCCGTGGCCTGCGAGCCCGCCGGGTCGGGGTTGAGCACCCAGTCGATGGCCTCGCCCATGCCCTCTTCGGCCAGATCGTCGGGGCCCCAGACCTTGAACCACCAGTCCTCGTCGCCGAACTCGGCGTCGATCTTGCGCATGGCGCGGCGGAAATCGAGCGCTTCAAAAATGCTCTCTTCCACCAGCGCCTTGCCACCGGGCGGCTCCATCATGGCCGCGGCCACGTCGCAGCTGGCGATGATGGCGTACTGCGGGCTGGTGCTGGTGTGCATCAGGTAGGCCTCGTTGAAGAGGTGGCGGTCGAGCTTGACGTTTTGCGAATCCTGCACAAGCACATGGCTGGCCTGGCTGATGCCGGCGAGCAGCTTGTGGATGGACTGCGTGGCGTACACCACCGACTCCATGGGGCGTACGCGCTTCTTGCCCATGGCGTGGAAGTTGCCGTAGAACGGGTGAAAGGCCGCGTGCGGCAACCAGGCTTCGTCAAAGTGCAGGTTGGCCACGTAACCGTCGAGCATCTGCTTGATGGCTTCGGTGTTGTAGAGCACACCGTCGTAGGTGGACTGGGTGAGCGTGAGCACGCGCGGCCTGACCGCGTCGGCGTCCACACCGGCCAGCAGCGGGTTGGCGCGGATCTTGGCCTTGATGGCGTCGATCTCGAACTCGCTCTGCGGAATCGGGCCGATGATGCCGTAGTGGTTGCGCGTGGGCTTCAGAAACACGGGAATGGCGCCCGTCATGATGATGCTGTGCAGGATGGACTTGTGGCAGTTGCGGTCCACCACCACCACGTCGCCCGGCGCCACCGTGTGGTGCCAGACCATCTTGTTGCTGGTGCTGGTGCCGTTGGTCACGAAGAAGCAGTGGTCGGCGTTGAAAATGCGAGCAGCATTGCGCTCGCTCGCACCGATGGCGCCGTTGTGGTCGAGCAGCTGGCCCAGCTCTTCCACCGCGTTGCACACGTCGGCGCGCAGCATGTTTTCGCCGAAGAACTGGTGGAACATCTGACCCACCGGGCTTTTGAGAAAAGCCACGCCACCCGAATGGCCCGGGCAGTGCCACGAATACGAGCCGTCTTCCGCATAGTCCAGCAGCGCCTTGAAAAACGGCGGCTGGATGCCTTCGAGGTAACTCTTGGCTTCGCGGATGATGTGGCGCGCCACGAACTCCGGCGTGTCCTCGAACATGTGGATGAAGCCGTGCAGCTCGCGCAGGATGTCGTTGGGCAAATGCCGGCTGGTCTTGGTTTCGCCGTAAATGTAGATCGGCACATCGGAGTTCTTGCGCCGAACCTCGTCGATGAAGTTGCGCAGGTTCAGCACCACCGGATCGAGGTCGGCGCCGTGGCTGAATTCTTCGTCGTCGATCGACAGGATGAACGCGCTGGCCCGGCTCTGCTGCTGGGCGAACTGGCTCATGTCGCCGTAGCTCGTGACCCCGACCACCTCGAAGCCCTCGACTTCAATGGCCTGAGCCAACGCGCGGATGCCCAGACCCGAGGTGTTTTCGGAGCGGAAGTCCTCGTCGATGATGACGATGGGAAAGCGGAATTTCATGAAGTTCTCCAGCCGCACGGGCGGCCATCGGGCAAAAGGGAGCGGGTGGTGGGAGCGCGTGGTGCGCGTGCCATCAAGGGCAAAGCAGGCGCGAAGTGTACGGACAACGTGTGTCCGGGTCCGGGTGGCGCCGCGCATTTGCCGCAAAATGTGGCGTTGGTCAGACAAACGCCACCCTCTGCCCCGGCAGAGCGGTCGGCACCCCGGCCAGACCCATCGATTCAAGCAACGGGAGCGTGCATGTCGGATTCAACATTGTGGTGGCTGCTGGCGGGTTCCACCGTCGCACTTGAGCTGTTCACCGGCACCTTTTACCTGCTCATGCTGGCTGTGGGCATGGCCGCAGGCGCACTGGCCGCCCACGCCGGCCTGGGGCTGGTGGAACAACTGATCGTTGCAGCCCTCACGGGCTCGGCGCTGGTGGTGGCCTGGTACTTCGTCAAGAAGCGCCGCGACGGCGACCCCTCGGTGCGCTCACTGCGCAGCGTCAACCTTGACGTGGGCGAGGTCCTGCAGATCGACGAATGGAACCCCGACGGCACCGCCAGCGTCAAGTACCGGGGTGCGCAATGGACCGTGATCCACCGCCCGGGCAACCCGCCCACGCCGGGCAGCTACCGCGTGGCCGAGCTGGTGGGCAGCCGCCTGCTGGTCGACAAGGTCTGACACCACGCGTTTGTCTGCGCCTGCGCCCACTTCCCTTTCTTTTCACCCTCACAGAGAACCGCCCGTCATGGAAATCGCCATCCTTCTGCTCATCGTCGCAGCCATCTTCATCACGCGTTCCGTCAAGGTGGTGCCGCAGCAAAACGCCTGGGTGGTCGAGCGCCTGGGCAAGTACCACTCGGCGCTGGCGCCAGGCTTGAACTTCCTCGTGCCCTTCATCGACAAGGTGGCCTACAAACACAGCCTCAAAGAGATCCCGCTGGACGTGCCCAGCCAGGTCTGCATCACGCGCGACAACACCCAGCTGCAGGTCGACGGCATCCTGTATTTCCAGGTCACCGACCCGATGCGCGCCAGCTACGGCTCGTCCAACTACATCGTCGCCGTGACCCAGCTCGCCCAGACCTCGCTGCGTTCGGTCATCGGCAAGCTGGAGCTCGACAAGACGTTCGAGGAGCGCGACATCATCAACGCCCAGGTGGTGCACGCCATCGACGAAGCCGCGCTGAACTGGGGTGTGAAGGTGCTGCGTTACGAGATCAAGGACCTCACGCCGCCCAAGGAAATCCTGCTGGCCATGCAGGCGCAGATCACCGCCGAGCGCGAGAAGCGCGCACTGATTGCCGCCTCCGAAGGCCGTCGCCAGGAGCAGATCAACATCGCCACCGGCGAACGCGAGGCCTTCATCGCCCGCTCCGAAGGCGAGAAGCAGGCCGAGATCAACAACGCGCAAGGTGAAGCCTCGGCCATCCTGGCGGTGGCCGAGGCCACGGCCGAAGCCATTCGCGTGGTGGCCGAAGCGATCCGCCAGCCGGGTGGCCAGGAGGCCGTGCAGCTCAAGGTGGCCGAGCGCGCCGTGGACGCCTACAGCAAGGTCGCGGCCGATGCCACCACCACGCTCATCGTGCCGAGCAACATGACCGAGGTGTCCGCCCTCATCGCGTCCGCCATGAAGATGGTTGGCGCCACCAGGACCCAGTGATCCTTCCCCCGATCGAGACGACCATGACCATCGCCCGCAACGTTCTTGGCACCGAGCTGCTGCCCTGCTCTTACGACCCGCTCACCGGCTTTTACCGGGACGGCTGCTGCGAGACCGGCCCCGATGACCACGGCACCCACGTGGTGTGCGCGCGGGTCACAGCGCCGTTTCTCGAGTTTTCGCGCGCGCACGGAAACGACCTGAGCACCCCACGGCCCGAGTGGCGGTTCGCTGGCCTCAAAGCTGGCGACCGCTGGTGCCTGTGCGTGCAGCGCTGGCTCGAAGCCTTGCAAGCCGGCGTTGCACCACCGGTGGTGCTGGAAGCCACGCACGCGAGCACGCTTCAATACGTGAAGCTGGAGGTCTTGCAGCAGCACGCATGGCACAAGACCGCCGACGGCAGCGCGTCCACCTGAGCCGGGTGTCGAGGCTGCTACAATCGCGGGCTTCACGGAGAGGTGGATGAGCGGTTTAAGTCGCACGCCTGGAAAGCGTGTGTGGGCTAATACCCACCGCGGGTTCGAATCCCGCCCTCTCCGCCAAAAATGAGTCCCAGCGCCTGCCAAGGCGTCTCGACAGACCACCCGAATGCCCCGGTTCACCCAGTGAACCGGGGCATTTTTGTTTTCAGGCGCCTGTGAGCGCCGGTCACCGCGTCATTTGGAGAACGATGCGGTTTCTTCAGGCGCAAATTCGGAACGCAAGGCAGCCCCGTGTGCATCCAGTGCCGGTGCGTCCTTGTAGCGCTCGTCATCCCATTCTGTGATCCAGGGAAGCGCGGGCACTTCCGCCATGTGGCCGTTGACGCGCATGCGGCGGATGCGCAGTTGCGGGTGGGTGATCAGGTCTTGTACCGAATTGACACTGCCAAAGGCGGTTTTGGCCGTGGTCAGCCGATCAATGGCCTGCGCGGACGTCATGCCCGCGAACACTTCCGCCACGGTCCCGTCGACGACCGAGCGGTTGGCCACGCGTACCGCGTTGGTGCGAAACCTTGGATCGGCGGGCAGGTCCGGGCGCTTCAGCACCTCGCGGCAAAAATCCACCCACTCGCGTTCGTTCTGTATGGACACCAGGATGTCGCGCCCATCGGCACAGGTGAACGCGCCGTAAGGTGCAATCGAGGGGTGCTTCAGGCCCACCCGCTCCGGCGCCTTGCCGCCGTGGCGCGCCTGCAGGAGCGGCACGCCCATGAGTTCGGCGGCGGAATCGAACAGCGATACCTTGATGCCCGAGCCCCGGCTGGTGCGTTCGCGCATGAGCAGCGCCTGCTGGATGCCGATGACCGCGTTCATGCCGGCGGTGATGTCGCACAGCGACACCCCGATGCGCCCCCATTCACCCGGCGCACCGCTGATGGAGACCAGACCACTCTCGGCCTGGATGAGCAGGTCGTAGGCCTTCATCAGTTGCAGGCTTCCGTGGTCTCCATAGCCCGAGATGTCGCACGTGATCAGGCGCGGGTGGCGCTGTCGCAGCGCATCGGAGCCGATGCCCAGCCTCGTGGTGGCGCCGGGCGCCAGATTCTGGATGAAGACATCGGCGCGCACCAGCATTCGCTGGAGCAACTCAAGCTCTGCGGGGCGCTTGAGGTCCAGCGCGATCGACTCCTTCCCCCGGTTGATCCACACAAAGTACGACGATTCGCCGTGCACGGCGTGGTCGTAACCACGGGCGAAGTCACCCTCGGGGCGCTCAACCTTGATGACCCGGGCGCCGGCGTCTCCCAGGCGGCTGGTGCACCAGGGCGCGGCCACCGCCTGCTCCAGGGCCACCACAAGGATGCCGTCCAGCGGCTTGGCTGTCGTTTGTCCGCTCATGGGCGCTCCATGGTTCAGCCGTGGTGGTGGACCACGGTCTTGACGGTGCTCATCTCTTCGAGGGCAATGAAGCCCTTCTCGCGCCCATGGCCGCTGCGTTTGGTGCCGCCGAAAGGCAGCTCGATGCCGCCGCCCGCGCCATAGCAATTGATGAACATCTGCCCGGTCTTGATGCGCTTGGCCATGCGCGCCTGGCGATCACCGTCGCGTGTCCACACGCTGGCCACCAGGCCGTACTCCGTGCCGTTGGCAATGCGAACCGCGTCTTCCTCGTCATCAAAGGGGATGGCGGCGAGCACCGGACCAAAGACTTCCTCCTGGGCCAGCCGCGAGGACGGATCCACCGGGCCAAACACCGTGGGAGCCACGAACTGCCCGCCCTGGGGCAGCGTGGTGGGCAACGCCGTCTGCACCATCACGGGCACCCCTGCGCTGGCGTTCTCTTCCACATAGCGCAGCACCCGCTCGCGCTGGCGTGCGTTGATGACCGGTCCCAGATCGGGGTCCTGGTCCGGCGTACCGACGCGAAGCGCCCGAAACTTGGCGTTCACCTGTGCCATGAAGCTGTCGAAAATGCCGCGCTCCACCAGCACCCGACTGCCCGCGGAGCAGGTCTGGCCGGTGTTCTGGGTGATGGCCTTGACCACCGTGGTGGCGGCCTTCTCCAGATCGGCGTCGGCAAACACCACCTGGGGCGATTTGCCGCCCAGCTCCAGCACCACCGGCACGTAGTTTTTTGCTGCAGCCGCTTGCACCTGTTCACCCGCCTGGGGTGAGCCGGTGAAGGTGATGAAGTCGATGCCGCGGTGCCCCGAGAGCGCAGCGCCGGCCTCCGGCCCGATGCCCGTGACGACGTTGATGCTGCCGGGCGGAAACCCCACCTCGTGCGCCAGCTGCGCCACCTCAAGACAGCTCAGGCACGCTTCCTCGGAAGGTTTGAGCACGGTGGCATTGCCCATGGCCAGCGCGGGTGCCAGTGTGCGGCCAAACATCTGGGCCGGGTAGTTCCACGGAATGATGTGGCCGGTGACGCCGTGCGGTTCGCGCACGAGCTTGACGTCGTAGCCGGCGAGAAACGGGATGGTCTGGCCATGCACCTTGTCGGCAGCCCCGCCATAGAACTCGAAATAGCGCACCAGGGCCTGAAGATCGTTGCGCGCCACGGTGATGGGTTTGCCGGTGTCGTGAGCCTCCACCCAGGACAGCCGCTCGGCCTCGTCGCTCACGCGCTGGGCCAGCTTCATGAGCAGACGCCCGCGCTCGGTGGGGGTCATGCGGCCCCAGGGGCCGTCCAGCGCGGCGCGCGCAGCGGCCACCGCCAGGTCCATCTCGCGCTGCCCGCCGCGCGCCAGGTTGCCGATGAGCTGGCCAGTGGCCGGCGCCAGCGTCGGCACGGTGCGCGCATCGAGCGAGTCGATCCACTGGCCGTCGATGAAGTGGCGGTGAGTCTGGGCCACGATGGCTCCGGTGTGCGCAAAGCTGAGCCGGCCGGGCACGGCGTGGATGGTGGCGATGGTGGTCATGGTGTGGTCTCCGTCGGGTGTTCTGCAATGCGGTCATTGTGGGAACCGCCGTCACGGGCCGGAATTGCTTTTGTTCGAAGCGTGCATTGCCGAGCCCGCAACACGTCCGTTGCGTCGGGCTTAACTCTGCTTTGCCCACTTCGAAATGGGCGAACACCCACCATCGGCCCGACACTGCAGCGGCATTGGCCCAAGACCGTCCAGGTCATCACTACACAGGAGACAAACCATGCAACGCTTCACCGCCATTTTTTCCGCCGTGGCCTGCACCGTGGCCCTGGCGTCCGTGTCAGCGCCGGCCCAGGCGCAAGAGCGCACGATCAAGATTTACGGCATGGGCGCCAAGAGCGGCGTGGTCCGCATCTTCGGCATCCAGAGCGAGGCCGCCATGCAGGCCGCAGCCGACCAGATCAACGCCGCCGGTGGCGTGACCCTGGGTGATGGCGCCAAGGCCAAGCTGGTGATCGACTACCTGGACGACCGCTGCAACGCCGAGGAAGGCATCAACGTGTTGCGCCGGATCGCGGCTCAACCTGACGCCATCGTGGCTGTGGGTCCGACCTGCAGCAACGTGGCCGAGCCGGTGTTCGGCCTTCTGCAGAAGAAGGCGGGTGATGCCAGCGACTCCGGCATCCAGTTCCCGCTGTACACCGACGTGGCCGCCAAGGGCGGCCTGGCCTCGATCTCCGAATGGTCGTTTCGCAACGTGCCCAGCGAAGCGGCCATGTACAAGTCGGTGTTCGAGTGGGTGGGTGCCACCCGCAAGGACCTCAAGACCTTCTGGGGCGGCGTCGAGAAAGACTTTGCCCACAGCAACGCCACCTTCAACGTGATGAAGGACAACGCCGGCAAGGTGGGCCTGGAGGTCATGGGCCAGAGCGAATGGCTGCTGGCCGACACCACCTTCAGCACCCAGGTGCGCGAGATCAAACGCGCCAACCCCGATGTGGTGGCCATCTCGGCCCATCCGTTCACCACCTGCGGTGTGCTCAAGGAAATGCAGCGCCAGGGTGTCAAGCCCAAACTCGTGATCGGCCTGACCAGCTCATCGAGCATGGAGACACTGCAAGGCTGCGCCCAGCAGGCCGAAGGCATCATCATCCCGACCAGCTTTGCACCTGTGACGGCCGAGGCCAAGGCGGCCGCCGAGGCGGTGGCGGCGAAGAAGTCGAACATGGACCTGCACAACGCGGCGGCCTGGGAAAACATCTTCACGCTCAAGAAGATCATTGAAGAACAAAAGATCATGGGCAAGCCCGACACGGTCGCGGCAGACCGCCAGAAGATGCGCCAGGGCCTGGCCTCCCTGAAGCAGACACAAGGGCTGCTCGGCCCGGTGGAGCGGTCCGCCGACCGGGAGGCGATCAAGCCATTCCTGTTCGTGCAGGCCAAGGGCGGCGCCTGGACAGTGGCGCACAAGCCCTGACCTGCTGCCCTGCCCGATACGAGTCGAAGGCGCCCCGCACGGGGCGCCCTCATCGCACACCCACCGCATCCGCCACATGACCTACCTCGACCTGTTGGACCTGACCCAGTCGGTGATTGACGGCGTGCTGTTCGGCACCATCTACGCGCTGATCGGCATCGGCTTCACGCTCATCTTTGGCGTGATGCACAAAATCAACCTGTCGTACGCAGCGGCGTCCGTGGGCGCGGCGTACCTGAGCCTGCTCATCGTGCAGAGCGCGCCGCCGGCGCTGGTGTTCGTGGCTGCGGCGCTGGTGGGGGGTGTGCTGGGCGCGGTGGTCTACCTCGTGTGCTTTCACTTTCTGCCGCTCAACAAGCCGCTGGCCACGCTGATGTCCACGGTGGGCATGTTGCTGCTGATCGAGGAAGCCATCGTGCACGCCACCGCCGGCATGCCCCAGAACTACCCGGCCATGTGGGTGGGCTCCAACATCGACATCGGTCCGATCTCGCTGCGTGGAGACCTGCTGTTTGTCTTTGTGCTGGGCTGCACCGCCATGATCGGCCTGACGCTGCTGCTCAAGCGCACCCGCCTGGGGCTGGCCACGCGAGCCGTCTCGCAGCAGGGCACGGCCGCACGCCTGTGCGGGATGAACATCACCACCACCAACCTCGGCACCTTCGTCATCGCCGGGCTGCTCGGTGGCACCGCCGGCGCCATGGCCGGGGCCGCCATCGGTGTGCTCTCGCCCCTGCTCACGCTGCCGCTCACGGTCAAGGGTCTGGTGGTGACGGTCATCGGCGGGCTGGGCAGCATCCCGGGCGCCATCGTGGCCGGCTTGCTGGTGGGTGGATTCGAGAACCTGTTCCAGTACTGGCGCGGCGTGAGCGAGCGTGACATCTACGTGATGCTGCTGCTGTTCGCCTTCCTGGTGTTCCGACCGGGCGGACTCTTCAAACCGCCAGCTGGCCGCGACTGAAAGACACATCCCATGGATTTTTATCTCGGACTCGCGCAGGTCATCGGTGTGCACACACTGCTGGGGCTGTCGGCCTGGTGCGTGCTGCACACGGGGCAGGTTTCGCTGGCCCAAGGTGGTTTCTTTGCCATCGGCGCGTACGCCGCCGGCATGTTGACCACGATGGCGGGCTGGCCACTGTGGCTGGCGCTGCCCGCGGCCTCCTTGATCTCTGCGACCGTGGCCATCGCGGTGGGCTTTCCGGCGCTGCGCGTCAAGGGGCTGATGCTGGTGGTGGCCACCACCGCCTTCGCCGAAATCGTGCGGCTGTTTTTCTTCAACCTCACCTGGCGCGTGCCCGGCTCCGACGGCAGTCTGGTCGGCCCCGACGGCAGCCTGGGCTTTGGCGGCATCCGCTACTTCCCCAGCAACGGCTGGAGCTCGACCGAGGTGGTGTTGCTGATCTGGGGCCTGGTGCTGCTGGTGATGGCGGTGCTGGCCTGGCTGGACCGCTCGCGTGTGGGCACGCTGTGGCGCGCCGTGGGCGAGGACGAGATCGCCGCGCAGAGCGTGGGCATCAACCTGACGGCGGCCAAGGTGTCGGCCTTCGGCATTGGCGGCGCCATCGCCGGCCTGGCCGGCAGCGTTTTCTCCCACTACACGACCCACATCGAGCATTCCAACTTCACCATCCTGCTGGCCACCTTCGCCATTGCCTACCCCATCCTGGGAGGGCTCTCCAGCCTGCTGGGGACGGTGCTGGCCGTGGTGTTCATCCAGGGCATCCTGATCGAGGGGCTTCGCTTCCTGGGCGACTGGCGCAGCTTGCTGTTTGGTGCACTGATCCTGCTGATGATGCTGGTGCGCCCCAGCGGCATGCTCACCTCGCCGCTGGGCAGGCTGCTGCGCGGCGGTGCGCCCCGACCCGACAACGGCAAAGCCGCCACCGAGGAGAAAGCCCATGCTTGAGCTGCAGCAACTCAGCCGCCACTTCGGTGGTGTGAAGGCGCTGGATCAGCTCGACCTGACGGTGCGCAAGGGCGAGATCCTGGGTTTGATCGGCCCCAACGGCTCGGGCAAGAGCACCACGGTCAACCTGATCGCCGGCCTGTATGCGCCCACCACCGGCACGCTGCGCTTTCAGGGGCAGGACATCGGCCCGCTGCCGGTGCACGCCCGCGCTGCGCTGGGCATCGCGCGCACGTTCCAGAACATCCGCCTGTTCGGCAACCTCACGGTGTGGCAGAACGTGTGGGCCGCGCGCGTGGTGCGCGAGACCGGCTGGGCAGGCGTGAAGTCGCGCTGGCTGGCCTCGGGCCAGCCAGCCCGTGAAGAGGTGCAACGCCTGCTCGCCTTCAGCAACCTCGCCGACAAGGCCGACACGCTGGCCGGCAACCTGGCTTTCGGCGAGCAGCGCCGGCTGGAGCTGGCGCGCGCGGCGGCCTCGGGTGCCGAACTGCTGCTGCTGGACGAGCCCGCCGCCGGCATGAACGCCGAGGAGATCGAAGAGCTGGACCAACGCATCCGCGCTCTGCGCGACCGGGGCCACACCGTGCTGCTGATCGAGCACCACATGGAGCTGGTCATGGAGGTCTGCGACCGCGTGGCGGTGCTCAACTTCGGCCGCAAGATCGCAGAAGGCACACCCGCGCAGGTGCAGCAGGACCCGGCTGTGCGCGCTGCCTACCTGGGTGCCGATGACACCGTGACCGAACCCACCTGAGAGAACCCGACCCATGCTGACCATCGAAGGACTGGCCACCGCCTACGGCAAGATCGAGGCGCTCAAGGGCGTGAACCTCACCGCACAGGGCGGACAAGTCACCTGCCTGCTGGGCCCCAACGGGGCGGGCAAGACCACGCTCATGATGACCGTCGCCGGCATCCTCAAGCCCAAGGCCGGATCGATCCGTTTTGACGGCGAGGAGCTGGTGGGCAAGTCCAGCGCCGACATCGTGGGGCGCGGCCTGGCGCTGGTGCCCGAAAACCGCCTGGTGTTTCCCGCACTCACCGTGCGCGAGAACCTGATGGCGGGCGCCTTCCGCCGCCGCGACCGCAGCGCCATTCGCGACGACATCGACCGCATGTTCGTGCGCTTCCCGCGCCTGAAGGAACGCGTTGAGCAGATGGCCGGCACGCTCTCGGGTGGCGAGCAGCAGATGCTGGCGGTGGCGCGCGCGCTCATGTCGCGTCCACGGCTGCTGCTGATGGACGAGCCTTCGGTGGGTCTGGCGCCCCTGGTGGTGGCCGAAATCTTCCAGATCATCCGCCAGCTGCACAGCGAGGGCGTGAGCATCTTCCTGGTGGAGCAGAACGCCCACATGGCGCTCAAGGTGGCTCAGCACTTCTACCTGATGGAACAGGGGCTGGTGACCTTCTCGGGCAACCCGGGCGAGATGAGCAGCGACGACGTCATCCAGCGCGCCTACCTCGGCCAGCGGCGTGCGGCCTGAACCACCACGGTGCCTGCGGTGCTGGACCTGTTGCAACGCTCGCTGGACGGCTGGATCGACGGATCGGCCTACGCGCTGGTGGGCCTGGGTCTCACGCTGACCTTCGGCACGCTGCGCCGGCTCAACCTGGCCTATGGCGCCACCGCCATGCTCGCCGCCTATGTGGGCGCATGGCTGTTCAGCCGCCATGCACTGCCGGCCTGGGGTGTTGCCGTGTGCATGGTCGGCCTGGCTGGGCTCATCGGTCTGTATGTCGAACGCCTGTGCTTCAGTGTGCCGCGCCACGCCGGCGGGCATGAAGGCCGGGGCAGCGCCACGCCCCTGGGTGGCGGCTTCGACGGTCGTGAGGTGGTGGCCCTGGCGTCCAGCTTCGCGCTGTGGATGCAACTGGAGCAACTGGCCGTCAATCTGTTGCCGCGCCACCTCAACGTCTTTCCCAACCTGGCCTCGCAGACCGAGTGGACCTGGCTGGGCCTCCACATCCGGCCCGACCGCTTGCTCGTCGCGCTGCTGGCGGTGGGCCTGGCGCTGGCGCTGGCGCTGTGGCTGCAGCACACACGCAGCGGCCTGGCCTGGCGCGCCACCGCCACGCAGCGCACGGCGGCCGGGCTGGTGGGCATCGAGGTGGGGCGCGTGCAGGCCACGGCCTTTCTGGTGGCGTGCGCGCTGTCGGGTGTGGCGGCGTTTGCGGTGCTGGCCACCGAGGGTCAGGTCACGCCGATGCTGGGCATGTGGATGCTCACCAAGGGCCTGGTGGCGGCCATGCTGGGCGGGCTTGGGCATGTGCGCGGCGTGCTGTGGGGCGGCTGGCTGCTGGGTTTCGTCGAGGCCCATGCGCAGGCGCTGTTCGGCGCGGTCGGGCGTGAATTCGCCACCTACGCGCTGCTGTTCCTGGTGCTGGTGCTGGGGCCGGCGGGACGGCCTGGTCTGCGCAACAAGGTGGCCCATGCCGCTTGAACAGGCCATCGGACTGGCGACCGACATCGCCATCCTCTCGCTGCTGGCGCTGTCGGCCTACCTGGTGCTGCTGGTGGGGCGCATCTCGTTCGGACAACAGGCCTACTTCGGCCTCGGGGCCTACGCATCGGGCCTGGCATCCACCCTGGCGCAATGGCCGCTGGGCCCGGCGCTATTGCTGGGCATGGTGGTGGGGGCGGTGTCGTCGGTGTTGCTGGCGTTCCCGACCTTGCGCCTCTCGGGACTCAATTACGCAGTGGCCACGCTGGCGCTGGCCGAGATGATGCGCATCGGCCTGATGGGCTGGCATTTCACGCGCGAGATCGACGGACAGCCGGTGGGCCCCCAGGGCGCCGAGGGCTTTCGAGACATCCGCTGGCTGCTGGAGAACGATGTGTCCACCGGCGGCTTTCTGGTCCTGTGTGTCGGCATGCTCGCCGCCGTGCTGCTGGGGCTCGCCTGGCTGCGCCCGCGCCGCCTGGGGTTGGCCTTGCGCCAGGTCGGCCACGACGAAACCCTGGCCGCCAGCCAGGGCCTGCCGGTGTTGCGGCTGCAGCTTTTCGCCATCGGCCTGGCGGGTGCGCTGGCCGCGCTGGGTGGCGGTCTCTACGCGCACCGCGCCACCTACATCGAGCCCGCGCTGTTCGACCCCATGCTGGGCGTGCACGCGGTGGGCTATGCGCTCATCGGCGGCCTGGGCACTGCGCTGGGGCCTCTGCTGGGCGTGGCGTTCGACATCGGCTTGCTGGAGGCCACCAAGGTGTTCGCGGGCTGGCGTATGGTCGTCTTCGGCGGGCTGGTGGCGCTGTTCCTGCGATTTCGGCCACGGGGTCTGCTCGACGAGGTCACCGTGCACCGCCTGTGGCGTGCCTTGCGGAGAAACCCATGATGAAACCCCTGTGTCTGGCGACGGCGCTGCTGGTGCTGTTCCCACCCTCCTTTGCGCAGACGCGCCGCCCGCAAGTGGACCTGCGTTGCGACGCACACGGCCTGGGTCCGCTGCTCGACTGCCGCCTGCAGCTGCGCACGGCGCAGGGCGAGCCGCTGTCGGGTGCCAGCGTCGCGCTGGGTGCCACCATGCCGTCGATGCCGATGGCGCATTCGGTACGGCCCGTGAAGGCCGAGCCCGCCGGTGCGCCCGGCGAGTACCGCGGCCAGCTGGCGCTGGAGATGAGCGGCGTCTGGGCCATCGAAGTCGACATCAGCGCTCCGGTGCGTGAGCGGGTGGTGCGCGTGCTGCGGGCCGAGGAATGCGCCGGTGACGGCCGTTGCCCGGCCCTGCCGGCGCGCCCCGACACGCAGCCCCACAAACACTGAACCCGCAACCCAACCAGGAGAACGACCCGTGTCCACCCCACCTTTGCTCGACGGTCGCACCGTCATCGTCACCGGTGCGGCCACCGGCATTGGCCAGGCGTTTGCACTGGCCTGCAGCGCGCACGGCGCGAACATCGTGGTGGCCGACATGGGGCCCGCCGACGAAACCATGGACCTGATCGCCCAGGCCGGCGGCCACGCGATCTCTGCCAGGACCGACGTGAGCGACGACGCATCCACCCAGGCCATGGCGGCGTCGGCCATGCAGCGCTTTGGCCGCATCGACGGGCTGATCAACAACGCGGCCTACTTCCGCGAGGTCAAGCTCACCGACTTCGACGCCATCGACCCGGCCCAGTGGGAACGCATCTTCGCGGTCAACGTGCGCGGTGTGTGGAATTGCTGCAAGGCCGTCATGCCGGCCATGCGCGCGCAAGGCAGCGGCGCCATCGTCAACATCGCCTCGGTGGTGGCCGTGGCGGGCCAGCCCGGCTATCTGCACTACGTGGCCACCAAAGGTGCTGTGCTGGCAATGACCAAGGGCCTGGCCAAGGAGGTCGGCAAACACGGCGTGCGGGTGAACTGCATCGCACCGGGCTTCGTGATCACCGATGCCACCAGGAACCGCCCCATCGAGTGGCAGCAGTCGTTCCTGAAGGCGCGAGCCATCGGGCGCGAGCAGAAGCCCGACGATCTGGTGGGCACGGCGGTCTACATGCTGTCGGACCTCTCGGGCTTTGTGTCGGGCCAGACCCTGGTGGTCGATGGCGGTCACATCATGTACTGACACCACAGACGAAACACACAGGAGACAACACGTGAGCGACATCATCCTGCACCACTACGGCCTCTCCCCCTTCTCGGAAAAGGTCCGCACCACCCTGGGCCTCAAGGGCATGAGCTGGCGCTCGGTGGACGTGGCACCCCTGCCACCGCGCCCGCTGCTGGCCGCACTCACGGGTGGCTACCGCCGCATTCCCGTGTTGCAGATCGGCGCCGACATTCACTGCGACACCAACGCCATCCTGCCCGCACTGGAGCGCCTGCAGCCCGAGCCGTCGATCTACCCTGGTGGCTGCGAGGGCCTGGCCCGGGGCGCGGCGTTCGGTTGGGAGCGCTCGGTCTGGATTCCCACCATTGGCGTGCTGGTGCACTTCATTGGTGATGCGCTGCCACCCGAGTTCATCAAGGACCGCAAGGAAGGCTACCTGGGCATCGACATCAGCAAGCCCGCCATGGCGCCCGACCTGCCGCACCACCTGCAGGTGCTGCGCGCTCACTACGGCTGGCTCAGACAGGCGCTGACCGCAGCGAAAGCACGCGGCCATGCGTTCCTGTTCGGCCAGTCGCCCAGCGTGCTCGACCTGGCGTGCTGGCAAACCACGTTTCTGATGCGCAAGAACGCCCCACCCGAGGTGGACGCCCTGGTGGGCTTCCACGGACTGGAGGCGTGGTACGCGAGCATCGCCGCCATCGGCCACGGCCACGCCAGCGCCATGACGCCGGAAGAAGCGCTGGCCGCGGCCGCGGCCGCACGCCCGGCCGCCGTGGCCCACCTGCGCCCGGATGGCGACCCGGGCGGCTTGCAGCCCGGCGCATCGGTGGTGGTGACGCCCGACGACAACGCCCGAGTGCCGGTGACGGGCACCCTGGTGGCCGCCAGCGACGCCGAGGTGGTGATCCACCGCCACGACCCCCAGGCCGGTGACCTGCACCTGCATTTCCCCCGCCTGGGCTTTGACGTCATGCCCATCTGAGCCCACCGACCACCCCTCAGCGAGACCACACCATGAACCTGGAAGCCAACAAGCAGCTCTGCCGCGACTACTTCACCGCCTTTCTCAAGCGCGATGTGGACTGGATGCAGAAACACATCGCCCCGAGCTT
The DNA here is from genome assembly GCF_048549895.1 of Hydrogenophaga sp. Classification (GTDB taxonomy): domain Bacteria; phylum Pseudomonadota; class Gammaproteobacteria; order Burkholderiales; family Burkholderiaceae_C; genus Hydrogenophaga. The sequence goes on along the minus strand of NZ_JBLYYB010000179.1, from coordinate 5,880 downwards.
TGTCCGCCACGATCCGGGCCTGCCGTTCGAGGTGCGCGGCCCCGCAGGCGTGGCGCAGCTGCACGACGCGCTCATGCCCGCGTTCCCCGACATGAAGCTGCCGCTGGAGGACTTCGTGGCCGAGGGCGAGAAGGTGCTGGTCCGCCTGCGCGTGCAGGCCACGCACACAGGGCCCTTCGGCGACATGGCCGCCACCGGCCGCTCGATCGACATCGGCGTGCTGGACCTGTTCCAGATCCGCGACGGCGTGTTGATCGAGCACTGGGCGTTGCTCGACAACCTGGGCATGCTCAAGCAGCTCGGCGCCTTGCCCGCCTGAATCCGAACCGAGAGGACCCGCACATGCAACTTCTGGCCAACACCACCTCCCCCTACGTTCGCCTGGCGCGCATGGCGCTGATCGAAAAGGGGGTCGAGATCGAACCCACCATCGTCGACCCCTGGGCCGACGACCCGCGCCTGCGAGAAGCCAACGCCGCCACCCGCGTGCCCACGCTGGTGCTGGACGACGGCACGCCGCTTGCCGAGAGCCTGCTCATCGTGCAATGGCTGGAGGCCACCCGTCCTGACGCTCCCAGTCTGCTGGGCGCCGATGCGGCCTCCGTGCTCTCCCGAACTGGTGTTGCGCTGGGTGTCATCGACGCGGCGGTGCACACCATCATCATCCGCAAGGTGACCGCACCAACGCTTTTTGACGACACACCGGTGGGCGTGCGGCGACGCCGCTCGATGCGCGAGGGCATGGAGCGCCTGGAGGCGATGGCATCCAGCGGCGCGTTGAGCGCCTCGGGCATGCCGCGGCTGGACGTGCTGGCGGCCATCGACGCGTTGGACTACCTCGACTTCCGTTTCACGAATGCACCGTGGTTGCCCGACATGCCGGCCCTGCGCGCCCTGGCCGGCACCCTGGCGCAACGGCCTTCGGTTCAACGCACGCGCCCGCACTGACGCGCCGGCGATGTCAACGCGCGCTGGCCAGCAGGCGCAGCGCGCGCTGCAACACCGGGCGGTCGATCATCACGCCGTCGAGTCGTGTGGCAGCGCCATCACCAGCGAGCTCCACCACGCGGCGCGCCCAGGTCAGCTCGGCTTCGGTGGGCGCAAACACCGCGTTCACCATCGCCACCTGGTCGGGGTGTATGCACAGCTTGGCGCCAAAGCCCAGACGCCTCGACTCGCGGGCGTCGGCCTGCAGGGCGGCGACGTCGTCCAGCCGCGTGGTCACACCGTCCACCGGCGCAGGCAGGTTGGCCATGCGCGCGGCCCACACCAGGGTCGAGCGCGCGTGTCGCAGCGCTTCATGGTCCTCGGGGTCGATGCCTCCCAGATCAAGCGCGTAGTCAATACTGCCAAAGGCAACACCCACCACCGAGGGCACTTCACCCAGCCGGGGAGCCAGCACCAGGCCTCGCGCGCTTTCGATCAACGCCAGCACATCACGCCCGGCAGGCAGGGCGCGCAGTTCGTCGATGTGTTGCGCCTTGGGGCAGACAACGCCCACCCAGGGCAATGCCTTGAGCAGATCCAGATCGGCCTGGACGTCGGGCGTGTCCATGGCGTTGATGCGCAGCCACAGCCGGCCGGGTGGTGCGCCGGCCAGACGCGCACCCGCGTTTGCCAACGCATCGCGAGCCGCCGGCCTGTGCGCGGCGGCCACCGCATCTTCGAGATCGAGGATGACCGCGCCGGCACCACTGGACAAGGCCTTGTCCAGCCGGTCGAGCCGCGTGGCGGGAAGAAACAGGTAACTGGGGGCTTGAAGGCTGGTGGCACTCATCGCGCCATGATGGGCACCCACGGCGCGCCTGGCTATTGCCGGGTGGCAAAGCCAGCGTTGCCACGTGTTGAACGGGACCTCAGTCGAGCTGCACGCAGGTCTGCAGGTGGGCCAGCAAAGCACCCAGTGGCGAGCCGGGGTCGGCCACGGTGCCGGTGCACAGCAGCATGCGGCGCGAGGCCCAGGCGTCTGCAATCGGCAGCACCCGCAGGTTCATCGACTGGGCCGTGCCGCGCGCAGCCTGCATCGGCAGCACACCGATGCCCAGACCCGCCTCCACCGCTCGGCACACCGCCTCGAAGCTGCGCACCTGCACACGCAGCGCCATGGGTTTCATGAGTTCGGTGGCGCGCGCTTCGAGCAGTCGCGTGAGGGTGCTGCCGCCTTCCAGGCCCACCATGTCGTGCTCGAGCAGGTCGCTGAAGAACACCGGCTCGGGCAACGGGATCGAAGGCGGAGCGACCACCGCCAGCTGGTCTTGGCGGTAAGGCAGCGTCACGAGGCCGGCGGTATCCACGCCCTCGACGACCACGCCCAGGTCGATGTCGCCGCTGCGCAGCTTGCGGATGGCGTCGGCGCTCCAGCACTCCTCCAGCACGAGCCGGATGTCGGGTCGCAGGGGTTGAAAGCTGGCGATGTCGGCGGGCAGGAACTGCGCCATGGCCGACGTGTTGCCGTGGATGCGCAGCACAGCCGTGTGGCCAGAACCGTAGTTGGTCATCTCGGCGCGCATGTGGTGCACGGTGGCGAGCACCAGCAGGCGCTCACCCGCCGCCGTGAGCTCCAGTCCGCGCGAATGGCGTTCGAAGAGCTGGGCCTTGAACTGGTGCTCCAGCAAAGACAGCCGACGGCTGGCCGCCGGCACGGTGATGAAACTGACCTCGGCGGCCCGCGTCAAGTTGCGTTGCTCGGCCGCACGCACGAACAGAGCCAGAGAGTCAAGGTCAGGCAACATGATGGATTCCCAAACGGATGTCGAGTATCGCCCTCGTCGCCGGGCAACGTTGCGCCCCGGACTCGGTGAAAACCCGCAACCTGCCGTGATCGAAAGCCTGCCTTTGCCAAACGGCAATGGCGCAGGCAATGCCCCGGTTTCACACTGCAACCCTCACCCAATCACCCACCGCGAGGACCCCATGAGACTGCAGGACAAGATCGCCATCGTCACCGGAGCAGCCAGCGGGTTCGGCGCCGGCATTGCGCGCGCCTTCGCCCGCGAAGGCGCGCATGTGGTGCTGGCCGACCTCAACGAGGCCGGCGCCAGCGAAGTCGCCCGGCAGTGCGGCGGGCGCAGCATGGCCATGCATTGCGACGTGACGTCGCGATCCGATGTGGATGCGCTCATCGACCGCGCACGCGAGCGTTTCCGCCGGATCGACGTGGTGGTGAACAACGCCGGCTGGACGCACCGCAATCAACCGTTGCTTGATGTGGACGAAGCCACCTTCGACCGCGTCTTCGCGATCAACGTCAAGTCGATCTTCCACATGACGCACGCCGTGGTGCCCGTTATGCGCTCGCAAGGAGGCGGCGTCATCCTCAATGTGGGATCGACCGCAGGCATCCGGCCCCGGCCTGGCCTCACCTGGTACAACGCCAGCAAGGGCGCGGTGAACCTGTTGTCCAAGTCAATGGCGGTCGAGCTCGGCCCAGACCGCATCCGTGTCAACGCCATCTGCCCGGTGATCGGTGAGACGGCTCTGCTTGAGGCTTTCATGGGCGTACCCGACACGCCCGAGAACCGTCAGAGGTTCATCGCCACCATTCCACTGGGCCGGATGTCGCGCCCTGAAGACGTGGCCAACGCCGCGGTGTTCCTGGCCAGCGACGACGCTGCCTTCATCACCGGAGTCGAGTTCCCGGTGGACGGCGGGCGCACCGTCTGATGGCAACGCGAGCCCGTCGAAACCGTGGCAGCTCAGGTGCTGACGGCCACTGAAGCCTTGGGGTCGTCGTGCGTTTTGCCCAGCGATTCGACACACTCGTCGATCTCGTGATGCTCGGACAGAGCGTGTCGCGATGGTTTGAGGCCCAGGTCGACGCGGATCTTCGGGCTTGATGCGAACCAGTTGTCGACAGAGCTTGCGCTGCGTCTTGTGACTTTCTCTCAGGGCATCGCAGATGTTGTCCATGGGGTCTGCCTGGGTGTTTCAGAAGAGACCTTTGACCATGGCCACATCCCGACCCTGCGGGTGTAGGACATCGGCGCGTCGGGCGCTGCAGACATCCTGTGCCCGTCCCGCAGCTACGCCGGACCCAAAGGGTGTTATCAAGCTGATGGCCCAAACTTCCTGAGAACGGCCCCTTGAGGGCCGTTTTGCTTATTTGCTGGGCAGGAGAGGTCGCTTCACGAAGGTATCTTGGCTTGATGCGACACCTCCTTGAACCACTTAACCGACCAATTCCCCCAGCGAACTCCGCCCGAACTGAAGTGGCTCTTGAACGAGAGAGCTGCTGTTCTCGGGCAACTTGGCAAGGCCCAAGAACGGGTCGAATCGTTCGACAGAGCAGCTCGTCGTTGCGAAGAGCTGCTTGCAAGGGCAGTTCGCCGCAGAGAGGAAGCGCAACAGGATGCCGTCGAAAAACTGCACACTCTTCAGGCGCTCGATGTCTCGATTGCACTTGTAGACAGCCGCGTTCGCTGCGACTCCGCTGGGCGCGTAGTGCCGTGGAAGGACAAATACGGCACACGAGGTGCGCTGACGAACTTTCTCAGGGCTGCGCTCCGAGATGCCGCCCCACAGCCCCTCTCGGGGGCCGAGCTCGCGAAACGTGCCACGGCGCACTTCAACTTGAAGCTCCTGACGCCACCGGAACGAAAGTCCTTCGCGGACACCGTGAAGGCCGTGTTGCGGTTGGCTGTTCAGCGAGACGGTGTGGTGGAGCGCCTCCCGAAGACGAGTGCAAAGCAACGGAACCAGCTGTACCGCTGGAAGGGGCCGACGAGTCTCTCAGCCTTGCGAGCGTGGGCCGATGCCGTGCAGGAGCCCGAACGTGAGCCGGGAGAGAACCCCGCCGGACCTCAAGTGGCTGCTCAATGAACGAGCGGCCGTCGCGGGAGAGCTCGCATCCATCGAGGCCGAGGTCAAGCGGCTCTCCCTGCGCAAAGAACACCTCCTGCGCGTGCAGACGGCGCTTGGCGACGTGTATCCCCAAGTTGCGCCCACGCTCCCTTTCGTTGACGCACCGCCGGTCAAGGCGAACACCCGCTACGGTGGGAGGGGCAACTTGATAAACCTGGTGCGCGCCACTCTCCGTGCTGCCCACCCAGCCTGCGAGCCCGCCATGAACACACCGCCCTTCCACCGCTTCAAGCCCATCTCCGAAGAACAGCTGCGCGCGCTCTCCGAAAAAGAAGGCTGGACGGGCAAAGAACGCGGCGTTGAGCCCGAAGAGGTTGGCATCACTGAAGTAATGATGCGCGACGCTGTCGCTCCGACAACTCAAAAAACAAGCCTTGATGCTTTGCGTGCCTTCATCACCCCCTCTACGGCCGCCCAGGCGCGCGAGCGCGAAGCCGCGGACGAACGTGAGAGCAAGGAGCAGCCTGACGGGTTCGGTGAGGACCCGACACCGCTTGACCAGTTTCTGCAGGAGCAAGGCCTCAAGCCAATCGGCGAAAAACAGCACGCAGCAATAGCGGCGGCAGAGCCTGCCACGCGCGGGGCGGTGGTCGACTCGCTGCTCGACGAGCCAGACGCCCAGGACGCCGCGTTTCTCGAACAGCGAGACGCCTCCGTCACCGATGCCCAGCTGATTGAGCGCATGAACAATGCGCCCGACATGGGCGGGTCCATCATCGCGGAGCACTTGGCACAAGAAACGGGCGTACCGGCTGAGATGCTTCGTACGCTGGCCGGAATCTCCGACCCGAAGAACGAGCATCAGTTCACGGCGGAAGCGGCGCGCAAAGCATTCGCCGGCGTTGAGGTGCTTCGCCGCGTGACGAAGCCAAAAAGTGTTGTCGAGGCAGTCAGGGCAGCCGTCAGACGTTACGGAACAGCCGGGCGAGAGAACGTGAGCAACGACGACGCCTCAGGCTCGGGCCCAAGTCACCGCAACCCTCGCGGTGTCGACGTCCGCTCTCTCAAACCAACGCCTCC
>NZ_JBLYYB010000178.1:0-3492 GCF_048549895.1 Hydrogenophaga sp. | reverse complement strand
TCAAGGCCTGCATTCACCAGCAAATATCGCGAGGTGCCCCCGCCAAGCTCACTGCGGCACTGGCACGGTTCAGCGACGAGGACTCCCCAGAGGGGGCGCTGGCTGACTCTTTGGCCTCGCGGCTTGAGGCCGCACAGCTCACAAATGCCGGAGACGAGTTCAAGCACCTCGGTCTTTTGACGGGCCTGAGCTACTCTGAACTGCGCAGACCCGTAAGCGAAAAAGGACACTGGGTTTTCATCGCATCAGGAATCCCAGGTCCAGAGCGGCACGAAATCCTTTGCGGCGTCAGCGCCGTCACGCATGAGGTCCGCTTGGAGATGTCGCAGTATCTGCAAAACCATCATGAGAGCGATGCGCAGGTGCGCTTCGCAGAGGACGACCACTGGTTCCGGATATCACTGGAGCAGCCACATCACCGTGGCGGCACCAGGCAAATACAGTTCTCACGATGCCAGGCAGACGAGAAGGGGCTCCAGTGGTGCTCGGCCACATGGCTGGACCGATTCTTCATCGACTGGTTGATTGAGGACGCACGTACTCAAGCAAACTTCGTTGTGGGATTTGATGGAGCAATTGAGCCGAAAGCGCTTCGCAATCTTCAGCTTGTGGTCATGCGTCCAGAAGATGCTTCATCAAGCCATCCGACCGCTGACTCACCCAGTGCAGATGACTCGGCCAAAGGACCACACGAACTTCCCGTGTTCGTGAAGTCACTTGAGCTTGACGATTTTCTAAGCGACCGGCTGGAAGCCTTTTCCCGTGAAGGAAACGGCCATTCCGTCGCGTTGAATTGGTTGACCGCTGACGTCTGGCCTCACCTCTTTCCTCATCTTCCGCCTTGGCCATTGGAGTACTGGCAGTGGAAGCCCTGCGCAAGCTCAATTCGCCTGGATTTGAACCTCCCTCCAGCTCTGTTGCGCCAAGCCATCAAGAACGGCTTCACACCCCGTTTTGGACCAGTTCTTTCCATAGAACTTCATGAGAAGCTTCCGGACGGCAGCTCGAAAAGAGCACCTTGGAGTGCGAGGAGCATCGAGACGGCTCAGGCACGTCTTGAGGGGATGAAGTCGCAGTTCCAAGACCAGTACGAACAGTACTTGGCAGCCAGTCGACTGGCGAACTGAACCCTTTTTTTCATACGAGCGGCATCGGGTATTGGCCCCGGGGTCTGATGTTGCTCGCTCTTTTTTCCCGGGACCAGGAGCACTAAATGAAGAACATGACCCTTGAGAACGGACCCAGCAAGACCGGCAATCCTTCTGGCGGTGGGCGCGGGAACAACCCGCCGCGCAAGTAAGTGACATGGAGCCCCAATGGTTGACCACCGGGGCTCCATCAGCAGCCATGCATCTTTGATGGGGGAGGGCACTCCTGGCCGCATAACGCAGAACATCCTCTCTACGTTGTCGAACTGGCCTCATGAGAGCAGGGCCCGCGCGCTCCTCCCCGCCGGAGGGCGTGGAGGAGTTCTTCCTTGGAGAGGCACGACCAGGTGAGACCTGGGCAGGTATGGTGCTACCAATTGTAGAAACAACACCTAAGAATTTAAAATCCAACTCTGGAGTTTCAGCTGACCGAGCAACCGCCGTTGGCCCAGGCGAAGTGAATGTCTCCATCCTTGCGCGTTGTGAGCACACTGCGCGAAACACCTTGCGCCCGGAAATTTGTAATGCCTGTCGTCTTGGAGGCGTAGTAGTTGGTTGTTTCTTGGGTGGCGTACTGCTTGTAGTCGTCGGAAATGACAACTAACTGCGGGCGACACCCGTAGGAATCGAACATCTCGGGGCAAACGCCATTGGCCCTGCCGTGGTGTGACGCCATCAGCACATTGATGTTCGGAACAATCTGGCGGAAACGGACATTGGTAGCCAGCAGGTGCTCGAACCCGTCGCACTCCATGTCCCCCGAGAACAGGAAAGAGGTGCCGTAAACCGTCAGGTACAACACCAAGCTGAGGTTGTTCTCATCCTCGAACATCGGGTAGCTGTTAAAGAAGTACTCCATTGATACACCCTGGAACTTAGGAACGGATTTCCCGTTATCACCCACCAAGCCGAACGCACCAAGGCTCCGCACCAACGTGTCAATGCCTTTGCCCATGCCGTCCTCGCTCTTGAGTATTCGAATGGTCTCAGGCGATACAGTTGTGTTCCGGGCAATCCAGTCTACGTAGATGCCCTGAGCGAGCAAGTCTGGGTAGCCCGAGACGTGGTCTTCGTCGTAGTTGGTCACTACAAGTTGCTCGAGAAACGTCACACCTAGTCCGCGAAGGTGCTGCCCTGGGTACCAGCCTTGAGATGCGTTGTGACCGCAGTCGATGAGCACCCGCCGAAAGCCACCAAAGCCTGCCGGAGTGGTCAGGAGCGCGCAGCCACCGTGCTCGACGTCGAAGACCTGCAGTAGTGCATCGTTTACAGGGAGTACCGCCATCAATTGCTCTTGCTGTGCGCGTACGAGGTGAAAACTTCTACGGCGTAGTGGCGGAAGAACTTGAGGTAGCGGAAGGTCATTCCGAAACCAACTGCCAATGCTGCCAAGGACCACTGAAGGTGGGGCTCCGGCCCGCCGTTCCAGCTGTAGGACCAGTAAAGCAGCGCCGCGTCCAAGAAAGCGACGAGCGCCGTGTTGCGACAGAAGCCATAGAGATTCAGGAAATTGTCGAGTCGGTTCATGACAACCGCGTCGGAGCGGGCCCGTCCATAGGCGGCCCAAAACATCGACTCACCGGGACCCGTGACGCCCTCCAAAGTAGCCTTTTCAATTGCTCGTTTCCTGGTCTCTTCGGGCAGCTCCTTGAAGTAGCCGGGCATGCAGGCTCGCAGCCAGCCCGGCGCGTTTACGCGGCCGAAGACCACGTCGCGAGGGAAGCCGAGCAACTTCCCGACGAGCAGTCGCTCGAAAAAGAAAGACGAGCAGCTTGCAACAAGTTGACCAACCGCATAAGCGCTGGCGACTGCAACAACGCCCTGCACGATGGTCCATGAGTCTCTTGCCAACAGTCCCGTGCCTGCGACCTGGTCAGCCACAAACAGCAACAGGAAACCCGCCGACAAATACGCCCAAAAATCGTAAGAGGTGAACGGGATTTTTTCCATGGGTTACCTTCGACTTCAAAGTTTACCGACCTAGGGCACACCAAGCCTAGGTCAGTGCGCTGCATGCACAGAACTGTAGACAGTGATGGGATTGAGAGCAGTCTTGGCGAACTGTGCAGCGGTATATTGGTTGTATGAAGACTTGGCGACCGCTAAGCGGCGACCAACATTCGCGGAGTGCCAAAGAAATTCAAGGGGGACATTAGTGACACTGCACCACACTCGTACTCAACGACCAGTTGGTCAGGGCTTTTTTCACATCGGGACGGTGAACCCCCAAAAGGGGAACTCAATTAAGGCTACGCTGAACAAGTTGAGAGGTGGCGCGAGGTTTGCATGTATCGAGACACCAGAGACACGAAGGTGAAGATGAAACAGCAAACCCTGGCGATGG
>NZ_JBLYYB010000177.1:0-4444 GCF_048549895.1 Hydrogenophaga sp. | reverse complement strand
GGAATGTAGAGTGGTCGTTCGTAGTGGTTCTGATAGAGCTGCCGCGATACCCGCGATGCGGTGGCCAAGGATGAAGTGCACCTCAATGTAAGGGCGGGTGAACATGGCGTCCTTGATCTCAATAGAACCTGGCTAAATTCCCAACCAGTGGACTGCCTTTTTGCGAGTGTTCCCGCGACTGACCCGCTCGCGTTCATCTATGCGAATCTTGCTGATTGAAGACGATCTGATGATCGGTAGGGCCGTGAAGCGTGGTGTGACCAAAGCGGGCTTCGTCGTTGATTGGGTTACCGATGGGCGCGAAGCCGAGTGTTCACTGGCAAACCGCGTGTACGACCTCGCGATCCTGGACCTGGGTTTGCCCAAGAAGGATGGTATGGCCATCCTTGCGACGCTTCGCCATGGGGGCAACTCCATGCCCGTGCTGATCGTATCGGCGCGCGATACGGTGCGAGACCGCATTTCGGGCTTGGAGGCCGGTGCCGATGACTACTTGCTGAAACCTTTCGACCTCGACGAGTTGATCGCTCGGGTACGAGCCTTGTTGCGTCGCCATGCCGGCAGCGGCGTGCCCATGCTGCGCTGCGGTGAACTGCAACTGGACCCCGTCAACAAACTGGTCACAAAGGGTGGTGCAACTGTCGACGTGACTGCAAAGGAGTTTGCGGTCCTTGAAGCCCTCATGCAAAGGCCAGGCGCAGTCCTGTCAAGAGAAAAGCTCGAGGACTCCGTTTATGGGTGGGGCAGCGAAGTCGGCAGCAATGCCATCGAAGTGCACCTGCATTACCTGCGCAAGAAGCTCGGTGCATCGGCTATCAAGAATGTGCGTGGCGTTGGATACCGCATTGCGGAGATGTGATGAGTTCGATCGAACGTACCCTGCTGACCTGGATTCTTGGAGCGTTGAGTCTGGGCGCCTTGCTGGTTGCATTGCTCACATACGTTGTCACACTCGATGAAATGCACGAGGTTTTTGATGCAGATCTCAAGAACATTGCACAAGCGGTAGCGAGTTACCACCACGCCGGGTACGGGCCAGGGGACGACAGTGTTGTGGTGCTGCCCAATCGAACCGACACGCCGGAAGATTCTGAGATCGTGACACTGACCTGGACGCGCGAAGGCAAGCGCGTGTTCGCTTCTGATCCCCGGGTTGAACTTCCGTTCAGCAGCACGCATGGACTGTCGCGCACCTCCGCAAATGGAGAAGACTGGATCGTCTATTCGAGCGTCAATGACGATGGGGTAGCCCAAGCAGCCCAGCGCGTATCTGCCCGTCAGGAGATGGCCGGGGAGTCGGCATCCAAAGTGCTCCCGCCCCTGTTGGGCCTTGTTGTTGTCGTTGGTGGACTGTTGATTTTTGGCTTGCGCAAAGGACTCAAGCCACTTCAAGGCGCAGCGCAAGACGTCTCACAGCGCAGCGCACATTCGCTGGACCCCATCTCACTGGATGGGGTTCCAAATGAGATCCAGCCGCTTGTGGTTTCGATCAACGACCTGATGACGCGCTTGGGCGAAGCGTTTGCGACGCAGCGTCGATTTTTGGCCGATGCGGCGCACGAGTTGCGAACTCCAATCACGGCGCTTCGTTTGCAGCTCCAGTTGCTCCAGGGGAGCGGCAACGATGCAGAGCGTTCGCAAGCGATGACTGAGTTTGCCAATGGGGTTGACCGCTCCCAACGGCTGGTGGAGCAGTTGCTGAACATTGCAAGAGCCGACGCCAACAGTGACCATTTTTCTCCGCAGCCGCTCAATTTGACGAAACTGGTGCAGTCGGTGGTGGCACGCTTCAGTCTGAAGGCCGACGTGCTCGACATTGATCTGGGAGTCAGTAGCGAGCCGACTTCCACTGGTGTTTGGGTGAATGGGGACTCTGAACAACTCACCGTGCTGCTGAACAACTTGGTCGAAAACGCGCTTCGATTCACGCCGGCGGGTGGCGTGGTCGACGTCAAGATTTCTCAAGATCATGACGCACTCCCAGTGCTTCGCGTCATCGACAATGGACCGGGTATTTCAGATGCTGAACGGGAACGGGTTTTTGATCGTTTCTACCGTGGGAGCGAAGCCACGGCGTTGGCACGCGACGGCTACGGCAGTGGTCTCGGGCTGGCAATCGTGCAAGCGATTGCCGCACGCCATGGCGCCCATGTCGGCTTGGCATCGCCTGCGGATCATCGGGGCCTTGAGGTCACTGTTCGGTTTCGGCTCAACGACCAGGCCGCAGAGTAGCGCCGCCAACTCCTTCAAGCGCAGGCGAGCCTCTCCATGCCTTGATCTGCAGAAAGCAGCTTCCGTGAAGCTTGACTCCAGAGGCAGGGGTGAAGATGTGGCATGCTCAAAACAATGACACTCAGCGGCAAACTCAAACGTTGGGCGAGGCGAATCAAACGAGATGGCGTGACCCTCTGGTTCGCTGGCAAACATCCTGCAACGCCGTGGCATGCGAAAGCGCTGGGAGCGTTCGTCGTGGCCTACGCGCTCAGTCCTATTGACCTGATCCCAGACTTCATCCCGGTTCTCGGCTACGTGGATGATGTTTTGCTGCTACCCGGACTCATCTGGCTGACTATTCGACTACTGCCAGATGAAGTTCTGGCCGATTGTCGCGAACAGGCCGACGAGTGGATGAAGGTGCAGGGATCGAAACCGAGCAGCCGACTCGGTGCAGCTTTGATCGTGCTCATCTGGATTGGGGTTTCTGCGGCTCTCTGGTTTTGGCTTGCCCCTAAAGGTTAGAGGCCGACGGATCACCGTCTTGGGCGTTATTCCATCTGGGTGCGTCCTTCTGCAATCTCACTTGCAGAGTGTCGGAGCAGGACAGATGCGTTGGTGACATCAACCACCTCATGTCATTGAACGCGTCCGGCGAATTAAGTCGCACTTAAGTCGCAGCGGCAAAAAATGTGAGCGATGGTATGTATTGAACATCGCTCCGATCCAGCCAAGGCGCTGGGCATCCCTCCAAGATGAGGCTGACACATGAAATCAGCACACGTCTTGGCCCACTGCTCCGAATCCGTCCACAGGTCAGTACCGAGGTTGTTGCGCTGGCGGCCAGCGTGTTCTTCGCGCTTGCGTGTAACTCGCAATTTTTGAAGGCCGCGCTGGCTGGACGGCTTGAGTCCGACCCATCAACCTGGATGTTCGGTGGCGCCATGGTGGTGATGCTCACCATGCTCCACTTGTTTTTACTGCTGCTGGTGCTGCACCGATCGGTCGCGCGCGAGCTGCTCAGCGTGCTGCTCATTGCCACCGCATTCGCAACTTACTACATGCAGCGGTTTGGCGTCTTCATGGACCCAAGCATGCTGCGCAATGTGCTGCGAACCGATGTGGCTGAAGCCCGCGAGCTGTTCAGCCTTGGCATGGTGCCTCATCTGGTGGTCTTCGCTGGACTTCCGCTTCTGCTCCTCTGGCGTGTTCAGATTAAAAAGCGCCCTTTGGCGCGAGCACTCGCGTTGCGTGGATTGGCACTGATGGCGACGGGAGTCTTGTTGATTGGCTCGGTGTTCGTTGTGTATCAGGACTTCTCGGCGCTCATGCGCAACCAAAAGGAGATGCGTTATCTCGTTACTCCCGCGAACTTCCTGTATTCAACGGCACGGGTTCTGACAGCCGATACGCGGCAAGCTGCGGTCGCACGAATGACGGTGGGCGCTGATGCACGACAGGGCGCCTCATGGAGCGCACGGCCACGACCCACCCTGCTGGTGTTGGCCATCGGAGAGACTGCTCGCGCTGCAAACTGGGGGCTGAATGGCTACGTCCGACAGACCACACCCGAGTTGGCCAAACAGGACGTCCTGAACTTCACCGATGTAACCGCCTGCGGAACCAACACGGAAACTTCGCTTCCGTGCATGTTCTCCGCAGTGGGTCGCCGAAACTACGACGAAGAGCGCATCCGCGGCAGCGAGTCTTTGTTGCATGTACTGGACCGAGCTGGCTTTCAGGTGCTCTGGCGCGACAACCAGTCTGGATGCAAAGGGGTATGCGATGGTCTTCCCACCCAGCAGATTGATCCTGCGCAATGGCCCGAACTGTGCGTTGACGGTCGGTGCTTGGATGACGCCTTGCTGAGTGGACTGGACACGGTCGCGCGGGATGCAAAGGGCAACTTGGTGGTCGTTCTGCACATGCTTGGCAACCATGGGCCGACGTACTACAAGCGATACCCCGATGCGTTCAGGCGCTTCTCGCCGACATGCGACACGGGCGAACTTCGAAAATGCACCAAGGAGGAGATCGTCAATGCCTACGACAACGCCTTGCTGTACACAGACCACATTCTGTCCAAGACGATCAACTTTCTGAAGCAACAAGAGCGGACCTTCGACACAGCCTTGATGTACGTGTCTGACCATGGGGAGTCCCTGGGAGAAAGTGGTCTGTACCTCCACGGTGTTCCATACGCCATCGCGCCCGATGTGCAGATCAAGGT
>NZ_JBLYYB010000176.1:0-2791 GCF_048549895.1 Hydrogenophaga sp. | reverse complement strand
TGCACTGCCGCACCGTCAGCGCATCGATATCCAGGGCCTCGTCGACGATCAACGGCTCCTTGTCCATGAACGCGATACAGCTCTTTCTACCGTACAGTTCTTGCCGGAACTGCTTGCTCATCTGTGACAAGAAGATACTGCGATTGATGAGGCCGATCGGCTGATTGCCTTCCACGACGGGGAGGCTCACGAGGTCGCGGTGGCGGTTGAATACCTCCATCACTTTGTCGTTTGTCTGATCAGTGGTCATGCACGGCACTTCGATGCACAGATCGGCCGCGCTGGGCTGGCGGAATCGGGGCCGGAAATCGCGTAGGTATTCGGTGGTTTCGGGCATGAGGCGTGGCAAAAGCCGGAGGGCGTTGTGTCTAAATGTTACGACTGCCATATTGCGGTTTCGTGACGCAGTCGTTGTTTAGCGAGCGTTCTGAAATAAATTTCACCGGAATGGTCTCAGGCTAAGCATCGGAGTGCGCCCAGGAGTGATCTGCGCGACCTTGCGCACATGTGAATACGTTGGTGCCCGGTCCGCAGTGGCTTGGACGGTTTACCGAATGAACCGATGACCTAGGCTGCCGAGTGACTTGGGCGCTTCACACTTTCGGAATGTCTGCAGCGCGGACTCGGGCGCCGAACGAAGTGCCGTCAATTGCTGTGCCGCGAGATGGCAGACAAGGATTCCAAGACTTGGTCCAGCGTGGGCTGGTTGGCGGCGAGGCGTGAGGCGTGAGGCGTCCGTCAAGGCTACAAAGAAGGCGCGGGCCAAGATGCTGCGTGATCACACGTTGCTCTCAACTGCTCACAGACACCTCGAATCGAGCGCAGTTGTGGTGTTGCTGAACATCAACCTCCCAGGTCACATAACGACTCTGACAACCGCTGCATAGTGGCTCGCCGTTCCACCCAGTACAAACAAGTGCCAAACTCCATGTGCATGGCGGTAGCCAGCGCGATTGACGTAGAAGATCGTGCCAGCTGTGTAGAGGGCTGCCCCGGTGAGCAACCACTGTAGCCCTCTCGCGTCGATCTGGGCAAGCAGCGGTATGGCAGCAACCACCATGACCCAGCCCATTCCAACGTAGAGCGCCAGGGGCGGTTTTTGGGAGGCGACACCAAGTTCGCGCGCTATTCCCAGCAAGGCGATGCTCCACACTGCCACCAGGAGGGCCCAGCCCCAGGCACCCTGCACCGCAACCAATGCAAAGGGCGTGTAGCTGCCAGCAATGAGCAAGTAGATTGCGCAGTGGTCGGCACGTTGCCACCACAGCTTCGCTTGCCCATGCGAGCCATGGAAGAAGGTGGATGCGGCATACAGTGCAACGCAGGACAGCGCAAAAACCAGCCCCCCAACGATCTTTCCCACGTTGCCAGTGGGCAGGCTGGCCGTGAGCATGAGTGGAACGCCTAAAACAGCCAATGCAAACCCAAACAAGTGGGTGCAGGTGTTGAAGCGTTCGCCAGGGTGCATCCGGATGAAGTGCTTGATTGGCTCCAGTGAATCAGTTGAGCGTGACGTGGGCATGAAAAAGAGGGGCATCTCTTCATCTTGTCCAATGTATAGCTGCGGGTCCACGAGGCATCCGTCAGACAAGATTGGCACCGTACCCGGCTGAATAGACTGATCGGGTATGGCTATTGCTTGTCACTGGCAACGCAGATTTCTGTGTTGTGCAAAACTGGATGCTAAGTACCAGAGTCCAATTTTTTGCGACCCGGAAACGCCGCTTGTGGCGTTTCAAAAATGAAGTCTACCTATGCGCAAGGTTGCCAATGTCCTTTTTGTCTCGGTGGAGAACGCGCTGCGCAGTCAGCTTGCGGAGGCCTGTCTTCGGCATGTGGCCAAAGGGCGCCTGAACGCGTTTTCCTGTGGCGTCCCGGGACGGCTGGCGCACGCGGTCAGCCCTATCGCGCTGGAGGTGCTGCATCGCGCCGGGATGCCCATTGCCCACCTGAAACCCAAGAATTGGGACCTTTTCAAGGCGGCAGGCTCTCCCCGAATGGATTACGTCATTTCTCTGGACGAGCAAACGGCAAGCGAGCACCCGGCCTGGCCGTCTCAGCCGGAATTGGCACTGTGGAGCTACCCACCGCTACTTTGGACCCTGACACCCGTGCCTGATCGAGAGCGGAAAGCAGAACAGGTTCTGCTTTCGCTGCAGCGCAGAATTGAGTTCCTGGTCAGCTTGCAAGCGAAAGTTGCACATCGGAGCGAACTCCGAGGTGATTTGCGCGACCTTGCACACATCTGAGTCGGGGTGCTCATCCAAAGCCTCGCAATAGGCTCGCCAGTGGCCTGCTGAGCGGTCTCTATAATTTCCGCACCATGCTACGGCGCTTCATCGCGGTTTTGATTCTCCACTTTCTTTTGTGTGTGGGGTTTTCTGCCGCCGGTTTGAACCCGCCCGTCTCTGTTCCGCAGGGGCCCGAGATAGTGGAGCGCAGTACGCCCAGTAGCCCAGGAACACCCCTCGCCTTTTCTGACGCGGACGACCACGCCTTGATGGACGACAAGGGCGATCTCCCGGATCAGCTGGAGCCGCAACGGCGAGCCAGTTCAGGCGGCACCAACACGAAAGATGTGGCTTCGACAGGTGTCGCCCCAGTCCTGTCTGCTGTCGTCGATCCACCCCATAGGCCGCCCAGGCTAGCAGGCTCCTTCGCCTGATTCTTTGCACCGCGCAGTTTGCGCGCAGGTGTTGACGCCGACCGAAAACTGAGCCACTTTTTGGTGTGATGCCGACCTAAAACTGAGCCAGGTGTTTTACCTACCCTGCTGTTTTGTGCAGCAAGG
>NZ_JBLYYB010000175.1:0-9675 GCF_048549895.1 Hydrogenophaga sp. | reverse complement strand
TGTCATGACCTCAAGCTCTCGAACCGCCCGGTGCGGACCCGCATGCCGGGTGGTGTGGCAGGGGTGCCTCCGAATATGGAGGCCCCCTATGCCGATCTCAGTGCGCAGGCGGCGAGCCTTCAAGTTCCATGGCGCCAGTCGCCACATGCACCCAGTCCACCACCTCGCCGGTGGGTTGATAGCCCTGCACGCAGCGCTGCAGCAAGGCCCGTGCGGCAGGAATGTCCTGGGCGGCGAGCGCCAGGCTCAGCGCTTCCAGGGTGTGCTGAAACGTGTTCCAGGGTTGAAAGTCTTCGCGGGCACGCAAGATGCGGGGGTGTTGTGTGGGCTGAGGGTCGTCACCAATCAACAGCTCTTCAAACAGCTTCTCGCCCGGGCGCAATCCTGTGGTGTGAATCTCGATGTCACCGGTGGGGTTGAAGGGGGTCTTCACCTGCAGGCCCGAGAGCTCCACCATGCGCTGCGCGAGGTCCATGATGCGCACCGGTTCGCCCATGTCGAGCACGAACACGTCACCGCCCTGCGCCATGGCACCAGCCTGGATCACCAGTTGGGCCGCTTCAGGAATGGTCATGAAATAGCGGGTGATGTCCGGGTGGGTGAGCGTGATCGGTCCGCCGTCCCTGATCTGCTTGCGAAACAGCGGCACCACCGAGCCGCTGGAGCCCAGCACATTGCCAAAGCGCACCATCGAGAACGTGGTCGGACCCGCTTCGGCAGCCAGGGCCTGCAGCACGAGTTCGGCCATGCGTTTGCTTGCACCCATGATGTTGGTCGGGCGCACGGCCTTGTCGGTGCTGATGAGCACGAAGTGCTTCACGCCCGCCGCTTGCGCACTCAAGGCGCAGACCAGCGTGCCCCACACGTTGTTGCGCAGGCCCTGGGCCGGGTTGTGTTCCACCAGCGGCACATGTTTGTAGGCGGCGGCGTGGTAGACCGCGTGCGGTCGCCAGGTCTGCATGATCTGTGTCATGCGCTCCTGGTCTTGCACCGAGGCGAGCAGCGGCACCAGCGTGACGGCCATGGGCGCTGCAGCGCTGCTGCCATCCTCTGTATCCAGTGGATCGGTCTGGCTGCCCACCAAGGCCGTGATCTCGTGGTGGATCTGGTAGAGCGCGAACTCGGAGTTTTCCACCAGCAGCAGCGTGCGTGGCCGGCAGGCGGCGATCTGGCGGCAGAGTTCGCTGCCGATGCTGCCGCCTGCGCCTGTGATGAGCACCACCTTGTCGTGCACGAGGCGCTGCAGCAGCGTCGCGTCGGGTGTGACCGGTTCGCGGCCGAGCAGGTCTTCAATCTCCAGCTCGCGCACGTCGCTCAGGCTCACGCGGCCTGCAGCCAGATCCGACATGCCGGGCATGGTGCGCACCCGCACCGGCAAATGGCGCAGCGATTCCAGCACCTGCATGCGACGCTGGTGGGTGATGGACGGCAGCGCCAGCAGCAGATCGGTCACGCCCAGCTCGGGGATCAGTTCGGGCAAGGCCGCGGGTGAATGCACCGTGCGCCCGTCCAGGCTGTTGCCGTGCAGTTGTTCGTCGTCGTCCAGAAATCCCAGCAAGCGGTGTTCGGTGCCACGGGCCAGTGCCGCGGCCAGCTGTCGGCCCGCTGCGCCCGCGCCGTAGATCAAAACACCTGGCAGGTCCTTGCGCTTCAACGCCGAGCGGTACAGACCACCGAGCCAGTAACGCACCACCACCCGGCTCAAACCCACAAAGGCCATCAACAGCAGCGGCTGGATCACGCCCACCGTGCGCGGTATGCCCGGCACGCTGATGACGGTGAAGACCGTGGCGTAAAACAGCCCGTACAAGGTCATGGCCTGCACCAGGCTGACCATGGCGTTCCAGCCCGCGTACCGGAAGATGGCGCGGTACAGGCCGAAGCGCACGAACAGCGGCAAGGCCAGCAGCACCGAGCCCAGCATGGCCCAGCCGTGCACCGGCTCCAGACGCACCCAGTGCTCCAGCCGCAGGCACAAGGCCAACCACACGGTGAGCACGCACAACGACACGTCCACCGAAACCGCGACCACCCGCTTGGCCAGGCGTGGCATGTCCAGCAGTGTGGCGGCTGCCGAGTTTTCTGAATCCCTGTTGTTCATTGTTTTCAGTGGGTCACGCCGTCGCGGCGCAACACCTTCACAAACGTCATCCACAGAATGCGAATGTCAAAAATCAGAGTTTGACGACGCATGTACTCGGCGTCCAGCGCCACCTTCTGCGGAATCGGCAATTCATCCCGGCCGTTCACCTGCGCCCAACCCGTCAATCCGGGCACCAGTTCGTGCACGCCGTGCTCGGTGCGCAAGGCGATCAGATCGTGCTGGTTGAACAGCGCGGGGCGCGGGCCCACAAAGCTCATGTCGCCTTTGATGATGCTCCACAGCTGGGGCAGTTCGTCGAGGCTGCTTTTGCGCAGAAAGGAGCCGATGGGCGTGAGGTAGCTGGCAGGGTCGGGCAGCAGGTGCGTGGCCATCGCAGGTGTGTCGATCCGCATGCTGCGGAACTTGGGCATCTTGAAGATCTTGTTGTGGCGGCCGACACGGTCGCTCCAGTACAAGGCCGGCCCGGGCGAAGTGAGGCGCACGGTCAGCGCCACGCTGGCCACCGGCATCAGCAACACCAGCGCCGCTGGAAGGGCCAGGGCCAGGTCAAACAGGCGTTTGATCACGGCGCGAGCCCCACCACCGCGCGCCGCAGTCCTTCGTCCACCGAAATGGGTGGGCTCCAGTTCAGGGTGTTGCGGATGTGGCTGATGTCGACCTGCAGGTTGCCGAGCAGGCGTTGCGCCATGTCGCCCTTGCCCAGGATGTTCGCTCCGAGCTGGAGCAGCGAAGGCGGGACAGGGAAGAGACGAGCCGGCTTGTTCATCGCCTGACCGAGGCGGCGCAGCAGGTCGGCGGTGGACAGATCCTCACCGTCGCTCACCAGAAAGGTCTGGTTGGCGGCGGCGGGGTGGTCGATGCAGGTGACGAGCAGGTCGACCAGGTTGTCCAGGGCGACGAAGCTGCGGCGGTTGTGGGTGACGCTGGCCAGGGGCAGCGGAACGCCGCGCTGCACGGCGCGCATCAGCGCAGCGAAGTTGGCTTTGACGCCCGGCCCGTAGACCAGGGGCGGGCGGACGATGACGACCTCCATGCCCGTTTCTGCAGCGATCTGGCGCAGGCCTTGTTCGGCTTCCATCTTGGAGATGCCATACGGGTCTTGCGGTGCGGGGGCGTCGGCTGCGCTGAAGGCGTGGTCTGTGGCTGTGGACTCGCCGTTGACCTTGACCGAGCTGACAAAGACGAAGCGGCGCACGCCGGCGGCGACGGCTTGTCTTGCCAGGTTGAGCGTGCCGTCCACGTTGACGCGACGGAACTCAACAAGCGGGTTGCTGGCACGCTCGGCCATCACGTGCACACGGGCCGCGAGATGCATCACGGTGGTACAACCATGCAGCGCAGGGGCCCAGTCGGTTGCTCCGTCGACAGCCCCAACTGCTATTTTCCCGGCTGTACCCGGTGAATTCTCGATCGCGGTTCGGACGCATGCGCGCACGGGCAACCCGTTGGATGCAGCGCGGGAGCACAACGCACTGCCCAGGTACCCGTTTGCTCCGGTGACTAAGGTGCTCACTGTTTGCGCCACACCGTGCGGTTCACATAGTCTGTGTAGCTCATGACCACCCTCAGCACTTGCTGTGACACGTTCAGCGCCTCGTAGTCTGCGACCGGCCGCCTCGACACAGGACCTCGCTCGTGCTGCGCCAGCACTACTTTGACGGCCTCCAGCACGTGTTCCTGCTGGAGGCCACTCATGATCAAGGTGCCGACATCCATGCCTTCAGGGCGCTCGTGAGCGTTGCGGATGGTGATGGCGGGGAGGTTCAGCAGCGAAGCCTCCTCGGTGATGGTTCCACTGTCCGACACCACGCAGGCCGCTTCCATCTGAAGCTTGTTGTAGTCCAGAAAGCCAAACGGTTTCACGAACTGCACCAATGGATGAGGTGTGCCGCGGTTGAGGGCTTCAAGCCGGTTTCGGGTGCGTGGATGGGTCGAAACGATCACGGGGTACCCATAAAAAGTCGCCAGTGCGTTCAGGCTGTCGAGCAGATGACCCAGATGTTCGGGTATATCGACGTTCTCTTCGCGGTGCATGCTCACCAGGAAGTAACGACCGCTGCTCAGTCCCATGCGGTTCAACACATCGGAGGTCACGATCTTCGGCATGTAGTGGTCGAGCACCTCACGCATGTGTGATCCGGTCTTGATGATCGTTTCAGGCCGAACACCTTCGGCAATCAGGTAGCGCCTCGCGTGTTCGGAAAGCACCATATTGATGTCGCTCAGATGATCCAGCACCTTGCGGTTCAACTCCTCCGGCACGCGCTGGTCAAAACAACGGTTGCCAGCTTCCATGTGAAAAACTGGAATCTTGCGTCGCTTGGCCGAAAGTACCGCCAGGCACGAGTTGGTGTCGCCATAGAGCATCACGGCATCCGGCTTTTCCCGGGCCAACACCTCATCGGCCTTGATGATCACCTGGCCGATGGTCTGTGCCGCGTTCTCACCAACGGCCGCGAGGAAGTGATCGGGCTTGCGAATCTCCAGGTCATCAAAAAAGACCTGGTTGAGTTCGTAGTCGTAGTTTTGTCCCGTGTGCACCAGCACATGTTGTGTGTGTCGATCAAACTCGGCAATGACCCGACTCATCTTGATCAGTTCGGGTCGCGTGCCGACGATGGTCATCACTTTAAGCATGGAGCGCGCCTTGGATGAAGTCGAGTTTAAGCAGCAGTTGCTGTACCTGTTCGATGTCGAGCCGCTCCGTGTTGTGCGACGTGTAGTCCTCAAGCGTTGAAACGCGCGTTTCGCCTTCGACGAAATACTTGTTGTAGTTGAGGTCACGGTCGTCCGCTGGAACCCGGTAGTAGCGGCCCATGTCATCGGCGCGCGCCATCTCTTCGCGCGACAGCAGTGATTCGTACAGTTTCTCGCCGTGCCGCGTGCCGATCACGCGCATGGCGCTCTCACTTTTGAACAGCTTGATGAGCGCCTGTGCCAGATCGCCCACCGTCGAGGCCGGTGCCTTCTGCACAAAAATGTCACCCTGCACCGCGTGCTCAAACGCATGCAGCACAAGATCGACCGAATCCTCCAGGGACATCAGGAAGCGGGTCATATTCGGGTCGGTCACGGTCAGGGGTTTGCCGGCGCGCATCTGGTCGACGAACAAGGGAATGACCGAGCCGCGAGACGCCATCACGTTGCCATAGCGGGTGGCGCAGAAGACGGTTTCGCCGTCCAGACGCGAGCGAGCCTTGGCCACCATGAGCTTTTCCATCATGGCCTTGGAAATGCCCATGGCGTTGACGGGATAGACCGCTTTGTCGGTGCTCAACACGACGACGCGCTTGACGCCAGCGGAGATAGCCGCGTTCATCACGTTTTCGGTGCCCAGCACGTTGGTGCGCACGGCTTCCATGGGATAGAACTCGCACGACGGCACTTGCTTTAGCGCAGCGGCGTGAAAGACATAGTCGACGCCGTGCATGGCTTGGGCGACGCTGTCGAGGTCGCGAACATCACCGATGTGGAATTTGAGCTTGTCGTTGTTCAACGCAAGGCGCATGTCTTCCTGTTTCTTCTCGTCTCGGCTGAAGATCCGGATTTCGCGCACGTCTGTGTCGAGAAAACGGCTCAATACCGCGTTGCCGAAGGAGCCGGTGCCGCCGGTGATGAGCAAGGTCTTGCCACTAAACATTGAAGTCTTTCAGTGAAAGTCGCGCATCTGCGCGATGAGGTCGGGCCAGGCAGGAGCGACGTACCCCGTGGCCGCCTGGAAGCGCTCTGCGTTCAACGATCGATCGATGGCGAGGTGGTCATCTGGCACGATGTCAATGGTCTTGCCATAGGCATCCCGAATCAGGTGCAGCAGGTCGAGCTTGGCGATGGGTTCTGCCGCCACGTGGTACAGCCCTGTCAAGTCGGGTCTGGGCAGCACCACGTCCCGTACAACGCGTGACAACTCGACGGTGGGCAGGCCTGAGAAGATCGCCTTGCGGTAGCCATTGACCCGTCCTTCCTGCGCGAGGAACCATTCGACCAGACCGCGTGCACTGCCAAGTTCGTGCCCGATGATGGAGGTGCGCAGCGTGATGGCAGTCGGGTAGTCCACTTCCCCCAGATACTTGGAGCGGCCGTACAGGTCTTCTGCGTCTGATGGGTCCGATTCCCGGTAGCCACCCTTCCTGCCGTTGAATACGCAGTCGGTGCTGATGTGCACCAGACGCGCCCCGACGAGACTGCACAGGCGGGCCAATCGATGGGGAAGCATGGCGTTGATGGGCAATGCTGAAAGTGGATCGTCAGCCTGAGCCAGTTGTTTCACAAGCCCAATGCAGTTGATCACCGCCGCAGGACGAACCTCAGCCAGCAGCGTGGTCAATGAGTCGACATTTTCGACATCGATTCCCGTCACGATCCGCTTCGCCAGAGACGGGTCGAAATGGCGCAACAAAGCAGTTGACCGTGCCGTGCCCCACGCCTCGTACGCATCCGCCTGCGACAGCGTGCGCAGCATGGCGTTGCCCAGCATGCCCGAGGCACCCAGTAGCAAAATTTTCAACCTGACTTCTCCTGAATCTTGGATTTGTGCTTCGCCACAAGCTCTTTGAGCTGCTCCATCAGATCACCGGTCAAATGATCGAGCGAGAAGTGTGCAAGTGCATATCGGCGCGCATTGTCCCCCATCTTGTCGAGTGCCGCGCTTTCCATTTCCGCCAGCGAACGCACCGCTGTAGCCAGTGCAGACGCGCTGCCCGCCGAGCACGAAACGCCGGCCCCGGCTTCGGTGACCACTCGTGCACCTTCGCCATTGAGAGAAGCGATGACAGGCCGACCAGCAGCCAGGTAGCCCTGCAGCTTGCTCGGGATGGTGTACGCAAAGATCGGCTCGTCGCGCAGCGAGACCAGCAAAGCACTCGCAGCAGCGTAGAGCACAGGCATGGCAGTTGGCGAAAAGCGCCCTGGCATCCGCACATTTCGAAGCCCTCGGTGCTGGATCTCCTCGCTCAGCCATGCAGACAGACTGCCACTTCCGATCAAGAAGAAGCGAACGTCAGCCCCTTCATTCAGAAGCCGCTCCGCAGCATCAAGGATGGTGTCTAGAGATTGGGCGGCTCCAAGGTTGCCAGCGAACACCACAGAGAATCCCGAAGCGATTTCTTTGGCCAGGGCCTCGACTCCCGGGGGAGGATTGGTTGACGGTTCTTCAACCCACGCGTTCGGGTAATAGCGAATGTCCGCTGAGCCGTTCGTCAAAGCTTGTATGGGTGCACGAAATGCTTCAGACGGAACAAGCACCCGATCGGTGTAGCGGTAAATGAAGCGCACCACCAAGGCCACCATAGCGAGCACCCTTTGATTCCGCACAAATCCTGTGGCCGAAAGGCTCTCAGGCCACAGATCCTGTACCCAAAGTGCGATGGGAGCGCGTTTCAAACGGGCAAGCCAGATCGCAGGCAAGGCCTGCAGGAGTGGAGATGGTGCGTAAACAAACACCGCATCGAATGTTCGATGGCGCAACACCCAGGGGCCGAGGACCGACCCAGCCACGATGAACGACAAGTAGTTGAGCAGCAGGCGCATTGAAGACCGTTTGCCGCGTGGAAACAAGGGAAGACGCAGGACTTCGATACCGTCACAAGACTCGCGGGATGTGCCCCAAGCCGAATAGCCGGCAAACACACTGCCTTCCGGATAGTTGGGTTTTCCGGTCAGCACGGTGACTTGCAAGCCGCGTTCTTGCAGGCTCCTCACCAATGCATTGATGCCGAAGGTTTCTGGCCAAAAGTACTGACTGACCAGCAACACCCTCATGAGCGCTCCGACAAGATGTCGCTGCACAGCGAGGCGTAGCGCGCAGCCTGTACTTGCCAGAGGTACTCGTCAGCAACGATGTGCGCGAGCACATGCGCGTTGTGCTGTTGCTGCTCTGGCGAGTTCAGTGCCTGTGTCAGCCCATCGGTCAATGCCTGTGTGCTGACAGCCACCATGAGCCCGGCGCCGACCCGTGCCAGATCTGACAGGCCACACGCGTCGGTGAACAGCACAGGGCATCCGCAGGCACCCGCCTCCAGCACCACGATGGACATGGCCTCGCGACGCGAAGGGATGGCCAGCAAACGGGCGCTGCGCAAGGCCTCCGCCTTCTTTGCGCCGCTGAGGAAGCCGGGAAAGTGCACCCGGTCTTGCAGCCCGTGGGCCAAAGCGTTCGCTCTCAGCGTCTCCAGCAGGCCGCCGTCCGGCCCGGCCATCACCAGGTGGTGGTCTGGAAAGCGGCTGGCAACGTCGGCAAATGCCTCCAGCAACAGGTCAGGCCCTTTGATGTGGTTGAGCCGTCCGAGGAACAGAACAAAGGGGGCACCATTCAAGCCCGCTGCGATATCGGCGCTGGCCGTCTGGCGGCTTCGGGTGGTGTGATCGTATTGTTCGGGGTCGATGCCGTTGGGGATGACACGTATCCGGGCATCGGGGATACCAAAGGCCAGAAAATCGGCGCGTTCGTCCTGCGTGATTGCGATGCACTTCGCTGCAGAGGTGACGATCTGGCCGCCTACCCAGGCGTTGTACAGGCGCTTGATCAGCAGCGATCGTCCGAATGGCCGCAGCGCCCCTGCGGGATTGAATAGGTAGGGCTTGCCCAGTTGGCGGCAGGCGCGGAAGACCCGCGCGTTCAACACGGTCCAGTGTCCGGAGAGATGCACCACATCGGCGTCGGCCACCAACGCACGGAGCTCGCGTGAAGACAATCTGGGCATGAAAAATCGGTGGTTGATGCACGGAGCCGCCACCATCCTGACGTCTGCGAGTTCTTTTTGCCTCTCGGCCGTGTTGCCGATGTCCAGCGTCAGGATGGTGCATTGCGCGCCTTGACGCTGGAGGAAGCGCGCGATTTGAAACGTGCGCTCAGCGGTTCCGCCCCCCGTGACGGTGTCCAGCAAATGGTTGACCAGGAGCACTTTCATATCGATTCTCTGGTTGACAAGCCGTCTCGATAGCGCACTCCAAATGCCTGCAATGCATCCACAAGTTCCAATGAAGGAGCGAATCCCCACTCCCGCAGCTTGGTCGATCCGTAGGTGCAGTACGGATCAATCTCGCTGCGACCTCTCAGACGAAGGATCGCTTGCAGCACCCATTTCGGTAACGCGACGGGGTGAGTCGGATAGTCTGGCACCTGTAATGCCTTCATCAGCAGCTGCTCGACTCTGCGAAATGTGTTGGACGGGTCGTGATCTTCAGCGACGATGAACACCTCGCGTCGTACAGGACGGTTCACGCGACACAAAAAATCCAAGGCCGCAACAACGTTCTCTACCGGAACAAGATGCATGCTGCGTTGTCCAAACAGGGAGGAGCGAGCGAAGTTCAGCCACCCTGAACGGTGCACGAGGCTGTTGCACAACGTTTGCAGTGCTTGCCCACCCTCTCCGAACACGGCGCCAGGCCTCAGCACCGCCAACTCAAAACGGTCGTTCACTCCATTCAAAAAGGCACGCTCTATCGCCAGTTTCTGTTGCCCGTAGTCATCGATGGGATTACACGGAGTCGATTCGTTGATGGAGCCCCCGGCAGTCCTTCCGAAAACCGAGATCGTGCTGCAGTGGATCAGGCGGCGAATGCGTGCCTTC
>NZ_JBLYYB010000174.1:0-4679 GCF_048549895.1 Hydrogenophaga sp. | reverse complement strand
GCGCCACCGCCTCGGCCACCATGGCCTGCGTCACGCGGTAGGCGGCCATCTTGTCGGGGTCGAGCACGATCTGGTACTGCTTGACCATGCCGCCCACGCTGGCGACCTCGGCCACATCGGGCACGGTCTTGAGCTCGAAACGCACGAACCAGTCTTGCAGGGCGCGCAGCTGCGCCACGTCCTGCCCGCCGGTGCGGTCGACCAGCGCGTACTGGTAGATCCAGCCCACGCCGGTGGCGTCGGGCCCGATGGATGAGGTAGCCCCGCGTGGCAGGCGCGCCTGCACCTGGTTCAGATACTCCAGCACGCGCGAGCGCGCCCAGTACGGGTCCACCTCGTCTTCAAACAGCACGTAGACGAAGCTGTCGCCGAACATCGAGAAGCCGCGCACCGCGCGTGCGCCCGGCACCGAGAGCATGGTGGTGGTGAGCGGGTAGGTGACCTGGTTCTCCACGATCTGCGGCGCCTGCCCGGGCCAGGTAGTGCGGATGATCACCTGCGTATCAGACAGGTCGGGCAAAGCGTCCAGCGGCGTGCGCTGCAGGGCCACCACGCCCCAGGCGCTCAGCAGCGCGGTGGCCAGCAGCACGAGAAAGCGGTTGTTGATGCTCCAGCGGATGAGCGCGGCGATCATTGGCGCGGCTCCGGTGCCACGCGCTGCAGGCTGGTGATGCGCGGCACATCGCCGTCCTGCATTTCAAACTCGATCTGCAGCCGGTCCCCCGCTTCCAGATCGCGCGGCTGCTGCGCGCGCGGCGGCAGCTTGAAGTCCATCTGCATTTGCGGCCACTTCAGCGCCGGGATCGGTGGGTGCGTGAGCGTGACCGTGTTGCCACTGAGCGCATTGACCACCGCGTCGGTGGTGTATCGCGGTGCGGTGGAGGTGGACGTGGGGGCAGGCTCCTGGTTGAGCCGCGCTTCCAGCCCGCGCAGGCTGGCTTCGGAGTCGATCAGGAACTGCCCCGAGAGCACCACGCGCTGCCCCATCTGCAGACCCGCGCTGATCTCGGTCTGGCCCCCCGCCTCCAGGCCAGCAGTCACCTCCACCGGGCGAAAGCGCCCACCCTCCTCGGCCACCATCACCACGCTGCGCCGCCCGGTGTGGATCACCGCGTCGCTGGGCACCAGCAGCGTGGCGGCGGCCTTCGGGCGGTCCAGCCGCATGCTCACCAGCATGCCGGGTACCAGCCGTCCCTGTGGATTGGCCAGCTCGACCCGTGCGCGGATGGTGCGCGTGACGGCGTCCACCTCGGGCAGCAACGCCTGCACCTGGCCTTCAAACGTCTGGCCCGGCGCGCCAGGGCTGGTGGTGCGCACGCGCGCACCCGGTTGCAGCAGCGCGGCCTGGCTCTCGGGCACAGCCCCCTCGGCCCACACGGTGCGCGTGCCTTGCAGGCGCATCAGCGTCATGCCCGGCATCACGGTAGCGCCCTCACGCACCATGAGCTCGCTCACGATGCCGGCGATGGGCGCGGTGAGCGTGAAGCGCGGCTGCACCACGCCCGAGCTCACCACGCGCTGGATGTGCGCGGGTGTCATGCCGGCCTGTCGCATGCGCTGGCGCGCGGCGTCCTGCAGCGCATCGGTGCCCGGGCCGCTCAGCCGCGCCAGCGCCAGGTACTCCTCTTGCGCGGCCACCCAGTCGGGCACGTACAGCTCGGCCAGCGGCGCACCTGCGGCCACGCGGTCCAGCGCAGCTTTCACATGCAGCTTCTCCACGAAGCCCATGGCGCGCGAACTCAGCTCCACACGCTCGCGTTCGTTCCACGCCACGTTGCCCACCGCCGTCACCTCCGACACCAGCGAGCCCTCCACCACCGGCGCCGTGCGCAGCCCCAGGTTTTGCTGGATGCGCGGGCTCACCGTGACGGTGCTGGCGTCTGCCGCATCACCGCCGGCATAGCGCGGCACCAGCATCATGTCCATGAACGGCGACTTGGCGGGTGCCTCGAAGTTCTTGCCCGGCACCATGGGGTCGTGGTAGTTCAGGATGCGCCGGCCGGTGGCCGGGTCTACGTCCCCCGCCTTGAGCGATTCGCGGATGTGTCGGCGCGTGGCGTCTTCGCCCTGCGGGATGGTCCACAGTGACGGGTCGTCGCTGGCGGTGGCACTGGCGGTGATGGCCGCCGCCGGCTGCGGGGACGGCGTGGAGTGACCCATGCCCTGCTGCATGCCCAGCCACCAGGCGCCACCGCCCACGGCAACGAGTGCGGCCACAGCGGCCAGCGCGATGAGGGAGGTTGTCTTGTTCATGGCTTCAATCCAGTGGAGGTGTCGGGGAACAGGTATTCGAGCTGCGCCCACTGGCCAGCGGTTTCACGCTCCAGCGCCAGGCGTTCCAGGGCCAGGTTCAGCGCGTCGCGGCGCGCCTGCAGCACGGCGCCCAGGCCTTCGCGCCCGCCCCGGTAAGCGGCCAGTGCCACCTCGGTGCGCTGCTTGGCCAGCGGCTGGCGCTGCGCATCCAGGTGCGCGAGCCGGGCCTGTCCCGCTTGCCAGTCCTGCTGCCAGCGCTGCACTTGCAGCATTCGCTCGCGCGTCTGCTCTTCGCGCTCAGCCTCCAGTTCGTTCACACGCGCCAGGCGCGCGGCGAGTTCGCGTTGTTGGCGCTGCGGCTTGTCCCATTGCAGCGGCACCGACACGCCGATCGACACCATGTTGGAGAACTGCGAGCCGCGCTGGCTGAACATGATCTCGGCACTCCAGTCGGGTTTGAGTTCCTGGCGGGCCACCTCGGCCTCGGCGCGGGCCACGGCTTCGCGGGCCTGCAGCGCGGCCAGGTCGGGCAAGCGGTCCAGCGGGCCGATCGCCGCAGGGCTTCGCTGGAAGGGCGGTGCATCGGCCAGTGGCTGGTCGGGCGGCCCACCGGTGAAGCGCGCCAGCGTGAGGCGGGCGTTGGCGCGCTCGGCCTGTGCGCCGATCAAGCCCTGCTCCAGCTGCGCCAGCGCCTCGCGCGCGCTGAAGACATCGGCAATAGAGCCGCGCCCACCGCGAAGAGCTGCCTCTGTTGTCTGCACCAGCACACGCGCCTCGGTGATCTGCGCCTGCAGCAACAACCAACGCTGCTCCTGCATGCGGCGCTCCAGCCAGGCCTGTGCCACCTCGGTCTGCAGCAGGGCCACCCGCTGTGCGCGTTCGCTCAGCGCCGCATCGGCCTCGCGCTCGAAGCGCTCGCCCCGCGCGCGGCGCTTGTCCGCATTGGGCAGGGTCTGCATGAGTGCGATGGAGCGCATGGTCATGAAGTCGCGCGTGGTGCTGAACCGGTCAGGCCCCTCCACCGGCAGGTTGTCCAGCGACAGGCGCAGCACCGGGTCGGGCCGCTGCGCGGCCGCCACCGCCATCTCACGCGCGCCTTGCGCAGCGGCGGTGGATGCGTCGAGGCTGCGCGAGCGCGCCACGGCCGCTTGCACCGCAGCGCCCAGGCTCAGGGGCTCATCGGCGGCGGCGGGTGTGATCACCGCGAGCAGGCCAGCGAAGGCCAGCACAGCGCGTGCGAGAAGAAGCGAAGGGTGTTCCATGTCTGAACTCCGGAGCAGGCACGCCCCGGGCGCAAAAACCCTGGCAGCGCGCGACAGCAGCACCACCGGCGGGTGGGCTGCGCTGTGCGGGGAATCAGACGGAAGTGGGTGGGCGCCAGAGGCGCGACGTCGCGCCCGGAGGCAGGCTGCGCCAGATGGGCGCTTGAGGGTCCTGGGTGACCGGCGTCAGGGCCACGAGGGATGGGAAAGTCGGCATGCCGGCGGCGGGTGCGGCGCAGCTCTGCACGCTCTTGCAGGGCTGGCCCGTGCGCTCGAAGGTGGCCAGGTCGTTGCAGCAGTCTTTCATGGCCTCGGCCAAGGTGTCTGCCGCCTCGCTGGCTTCATCCGCCATGGCCATCATGTCCTGCATGGGGCATGGTGACGCAGGCACCTGCCACGCCGCGAACCCCTGTAGGGGCAGCAGCAGACACAGGACGAGGATGAACATGCGACGCATGGAAGGATTCTAGAGGGTGTGCGCCTACGGCGATGAAGATTCTGACCACCAACTCTCTGTCGGATAGAAGAGTCAGCTGCGAGCACTGACCACCAGCCAGTGGTTGTCCAGGCGCACACCCGCAGGCAGGCCGAGTGGGTCGGTCGTGGTGTTGCTCAGCGCGCTGGCTCGGCCCGCCGCCCACCAGCCGTTGGTCGTGTTGCCCAGCGCACAGGCTTCCTGCAGCGGCTCGCTGCGCTGCCACACACCGCGCGCATCAAACCAGGCCAGGTGGTGGGCGCGTGTACAACTCACCAGGAAACCACCACCGGGTCGAGCGCAGATGTCGCCGCCGTAGCCAACCAGCGCAGGCTGCTCGCGCGCGGCCTGCAAGCCGAGGCCGTCCCACACCGCCAGCACCGGCGCGGCTTGCCGCGCCTGCGCGTCGTCGTGCTCGGCCTGCAGCGCAATGCCCACGCGCTCGGACACCGGGTCCCACGCCAGGTGGCGGACGCTCAGGCGCGGATCGGGCAGGCGCCACTGGCCCAACACCCGGCCCGTGTGGCCGTCCAGCGCCACCAGCGAGGCGTCCATGCGGTCCAGCTCGCGTTTGGCGCGCCCGGTCTCGGGCTGGGTGGGAATGCCGCCGTTGGCCACCAGCAGGCTGCCGGCCGGCACGTCGCCCACGCGCGCGGGCAACACCAGCATCTCGTGCGGGTCCATGCCCT
>NZ_JBLYYB010000173.1:0-17856 GCF_048549895.1 Hydrogenophaga sp. | reverse complement strand
CGGTCACGATGAACCGACAACGGAGTCGGTCACGATGGGCCGAAATCCTCGGTCACGATACCGAAACCAGCGGTCACGTTGGTCCGAAATACCCAATTGGACAAATCGCCAAACGCGTGATGCGCGAATTGCCGGGAGCTACGGGTGCACACCCAAGGGATCCTGTGCGCTCAAGGGCGAAGAACTCTGCCACCCATTCGCTTGATGTCGACGAACTTGAGGCAACGATCGACAGCTTTTTGCGCAACAGAAATGCCGAGCCTGCTCGTGCTTCTCACTACTCGACACCCTTACAGACTATTGAACGGCAACTGCGAACGGGCGCGATTCGACTGAACCACCTTCCGACCAGTCAGCAGCGCGCGCACATGTTTGTTGGCAAGTACAACGCGACGGTGAAGGCATCCCTGAAGGAAGGGCGGCTGCCATTTGTGAACTATCAAGGATGTCGATACAGCGCCCCCGACCTTCAAAAGCACATTGACTGGATTGGAAAAAAGTTTCATTTGAGGGTGGGAAAAGATCTGCGCAAAGTTTGGCTTTACGACGCGCAGAACGGCACCGAGGTGATGTCAATCAACGCTGAGGGAGAGTGGGGCAAAGTTCCTCACACCTTACGTTTTCGGCGCCTTGCACGGGCCTTGTCCAAAAAGGGATATGTCAACGTGAAGCACCACGACCACTTGATTGTTGCGGTCTTGAAGTATCTGCGCGGCAAAGCGCCTACCGACAAACTCCGGGCGCTTCAGCTCGCGGAGTTCATGTTTCACCTTCGAGACCACCTTGCGGACTTGCCACAGGGATTCTCGACGGCTTACGGCGAGTACGTCGAGGAAGTCAGTGCGCTGTCGGCAAGTGAAACGCTTGCAGGCCGACAGCCTGCGCCGAAATTCGCAGCCGAGAAAAAGGCCCAGGAAGGCTTCGCCACGAGCGATCCGTCGGACGCCGATAAGGCGATGCAAAACGTGATCGTCCTTCGTCCTGTACGGCAGCGTCGCGTTCGGTAAAACCGAACTTGCACTTGAGGATCTGAGTGGTGGCAGCGGACTTGGAATTCAGTTCGTTCGCATGGGGGTTTTGGCTGGCCCCGCCTAGCCAAAGAAATCATGCGCATTGTGAGCGGGTCCATTTGAGGGCCCATACTTAAGGAGCTTGACATGGGCAATCCAGGAAGATCTTTTACCAGCGGCGTTAGTTCAACTCCAAACGGATCAGGCGATACATTGCCAAGCTATGACTTGCTCGACCAGTCTTCGGTTTGGACTCCCGAAATCGAATCCTTGGTGCATGTTGTAGTCAAGCAGATTCGGTTGGACTCGCCCGGTATGCTTGTGATTGGTCGGCAGCGCATCGGCAAATCCAAAGCGCTGGGCTTCTTGCAAGGCGTGTTGGCTGAAGAAGTTGGATACCCCATCATGGTGCTGTCGTGGACGATTGCCGACGATGACCGTCGATCCGGGCGGCTGTTCCTCCAGGATCGCCTGCGTCAGTCCGGGACAGATGCAATCACCCACCGTGACTTGGCAGTACTTCGTTCACGCCTGATCTCTCACATTCGAGCCGAAGCCGCACACATCGGGACCAAGCGGGTGGCCTTTTTTGTTGACGAGGCGCATATCTTGACCGACCCAGAGTACGCACAGATGCTTTTCCTGTTCAATGAAATGGAGCGCTACGCACTTCGTCCCTTTTTCTTGTTGGTGGGCCAGCCCGAGTTGTCAGATGTGAAAGGGCGTTGGCTCGCTAGCGGAAAGTTTCAGAATATTGGTCGGTTCGCCACCAAAACCCATGAGTACTCAGGCGTTCGCCTCGAGGAGCTGGAGAGGGTGTTGATTGGCTTTGATGACGAAAGTGAGAACGGGGAGTTGAGTGTCGCCAACAAGATTGCCCCTAAGGCATTCTCCTTAGGTTGGCGTCTCTTCTCTTGGGCGCCGATCATGGTGACCGCTGTGCGCTCAGTCGCACTGGCACAGAACATCACTGACGACGTTCGGATCCCCATGCAGTACTTGCGCAGTTGGCTGCTGGCGCTCCTTTATCACATTACACAAACTGGCATAGATCCTCGCAATCTCGGTCTGCCCGCGGTGATCGACTGTCTCAAGTCAACAAACTTTGCAACCGTTTTGCAGTACTACGTTGAAGTCCGGGATGAGAAGCAAAAAGACGAAAAAGCAAAGAAGGTGCAGTCGACTTAGATGCGAGGAGTTAAAAGTGCGAGCGCGGGTCAGTCACCAGCAACCATCTCATCCCCCTGAGGAGCGCGGTTTTGTGTCGGGTCTATGTGCTTCCGAGTCCTTGTTCTCGCGACTTAACAGATGGTCGGTGAAGTACCAAGTCAGTCAAACCGAAATGCGCCAAATGCTTGGGGTAGCTTCGCTGGAGACGTCGCTCCTTGTCGGAGGCACCGAATTCTCCACTGCAGAACCGATCCCCAATGACCCGATAGCCATTACGCCGCAGTTG
Source organism: Hydrogenophaga sp. (assembly GCF_048549895.1). Lineage (GTDB taxonomy): Bacteria > Pseudomonadota > Gammaproteobacteria > Burkholderiales > Burkholderiaceae_C > Hydrogenophaga. The sequence goes on along the minus strand of NZ_JBLYYB010000173.1, from coordinate 15,390 downwards.
TCCGAGGCGGGTGTTCATCCTGAACTGCTGAAGCGAAGGCCTGTGCTGCACAAGCTGGCCATTCTGATGGGTCTTGGATACACCGATTTCATCCATGCCGTTGGTGGCAGCCCTCACCAAGTTCAAGAGGTTGTTTTCGCCAGTACCAGAGAGCTGTGGTTTTGCCATAGGTGTCTCAGCTTCGGGTTTCACAGTGTGTACTTTCAGTACCCAGGGGCCATGTCTTGTCCATACCATCAGTGCCGACTAAGTCGTCGCTGCACATCCTGCGCAAGAGTCTATGAACCCACCATACGTAGCGTTATCTTGTCCCCGATGGCGTGCCCCCACTGTGGAAGTTCGTGGGCAATGTTGAACACATCTTTGCGAGATGAGGAACTCAAGCGTGTCATAGGTGTGGTGGGACCGATGATCGACAACCGTGCCAAAGAGATTGCACCTTTGCCACGTCAATTGTTCTTGCAGCATCATGCATGGTGGTGGCCCACTCCATGGCAACCTGCCTCACAAGCATCGGCTTTTCCCGTGCAAGTGCGTCGCTGGACTTTATGGAATGACACCATGACGCGCTGTCCCAATATGCATGAACGTGTAGTTGAGTTGGACATGACGGGAAAGTCGCGGACGTTCGATCCGACACCGCTTGCAAATAGCGCGTACAGGGACACAAATCGATCCTCAACGTGCTTGCCAGTTAGCACGGTCACTGTCGAACGAGCGAACGAGGCGCTGAAATGGCTCAGCGAGACTTGCAAAAGCCATGTGAACGGGATCCTGAGGGTTCGTGGCCAGATGGGTCTGAATCCTCGAGGCAGATGCATGAACGAAGCAGTCGATGTGGTGAGCGTTGCGCTCCATCAAACGATGATCAATTTTGGCGTTCAACGCAACGACGCTTGTTTCCTGGCTTGCTATGACCGCGAATGGCCGCATCCTTATCAAGATGTCCGATGGAATCATCTGCAGTTGAGCCGAGAAGGGGAGACTGCGGGAGCCATAGATGAATGTCTTGTTGAGGCGGAAATCTTGAGTTGGTTTTCACTCGCATTGATCCGGACCGCAGGTGTCCGTTTCACCTTAGAGGTCATATGGCCATGGCGCCTTAATCCTTGGCAGTTCGTCCCCTCTTACCTGGTGGCACGTCAAGGAACGAATTGGATCGTTCGCTATCGTTCTCGATCGACTCGAGAGTCGGTTCTGCGCTTGATCAGGCGCTATGAACGGAAGGTGCTCGAACCTGTTCACGGCGAGCTGCTTCGTAAGGCGCTGCACAGCATTCGACCTGTCTGAAAAGCAATGCAGCGCTGGCTCCTCTCAATGATGCCGCCTTGTGGACAAATGCGCTTCCGCCCATTCCGCAAGGTACCAAGTCAGCCACACCTTGAGGTCGCGCATGTTGGACACGTCGACATCGATGGGTGGAACCACTGCATCGAACACGTCCTTCGGCAGCTCCCAGTCTTTCGCGATGTCTTGCAACGCAAACGGAACGACCCCACGGATGTCCTCTGGCGTCGGTCGCCCGAAATCCAGCACCGTGAGGCGGGAAAGCAGCGGCCCTGAGAGCCCGGCCAGTGAGTTGGCCGTGGCGATGAATACCAGGCGCGAGAGGTCGCACTCCGTCTGCAGGAACGAGTCGAACCAATTGCGCGCGTTCTCCGGCTCCAGCAAGCCCAACAGGAAGTCTGCGGCGGCTGGGGTCTTGCTTCCACCGTCGACGGCCTTTTCGATCTCATCAAGCAGCACCAAGCTCGATGCCGATTTGTTGTTCAGCAGCGGCTCCAGCAAGACGGAGGGCTGGCCAGTGGACCACCCCCGCGCGGTACCGGTGAGTGAGCGGACGTCGGACATGCCGGCAAGGCCGATCGCCCGAAAGCCCAGGGCCATCTCTTCGGCAAACCGCCTGGCGAACCGCGTCTTGCCGATGCCGGGAGGTCCGAGCAGGAGCACAGGGCGCAAGTGAAACACCAGCGAGCCAAAGCTTCTCCGCGTGTTGAGCTCGCTGAAGATGATGTGGATGGTAATTCTTGCCCATGGGAATTCGCGCACCAGCCTTGACCGGCTTTCCTCGAGCTGAGCGACCGAGGGCATGAGGGCCACCGGCAGAGGCGACTCCAGCGGCTTGAAGCGCTCCAACGTCTGGCGGTCACCGGGATCGGCGGCGGGGGGAACCTGACCGCGGACCACGGTCAAGACCGGTGCCTTGGGGCCCGAGCTGTCTGCTGCAGGCTTGAAGCACAGGTCGGAGCCTTCCGGGTCCCGCACGAGCTCCCCGCACTTTGGTGCAGCAGGGGCGGGTGTGAAAGCATCTTCAATTTGACCAAGCACCACATCGTGCATGCCGCGCTCCAGAGAGTCTCTTCGCGAGGGCAACTGCGCGGCCCGGTCTGTGCGGGTCAGCGCCAGGGAGAGTGCGGTCCAGACGGTGTAGCCCTCCGTCTGCATGAACCTCTTGCGGCCCATCAAAGACCACTCCCCGTTGGGGTGAAGTCCGTGCTGCACGTACATGAAAAGCATATCGGCTGCCTTGAAACAGGCCGAGGTCCCCAGTGTCACCCCTTCTGTCCAGGGGTACATCTCGACGAAGTCCGAGAACCGCTTCATGCACCAGGCGAAAGGGTCGCCCAGTGTCTCGCCAATGGGAAGCGTTCGTTGACCCTGCACCAGCTTGAACGCTCGCGGCTCTGATCCTGTCTCGCGTCGTCTCTCGATGCGAATGCCGTTCGCCGTGAGGTAGGCGGTGGCGAAAGCGTGCATCTTCCCGATGGACCAGGGTGTGCTTTCAAGCAGCAGGAAGAAATCCGTGAAGAGCGTCTCCCTTCCCACATCAAACGAGCTGTCGTGGAGCCATCGGCCCACGTAGCGGATGGATGCGTGACGCAGCGTCTCACTGGTCTCTGGGTCCAGAGATTGCGAGACGAACTTCTCGAGCTCCAGCAGGCGCGGGTCGGCACCCAGCGGGTACGGCATGGCCTGGAAGAGGGGGTGCCTGAGCTTGAACTCGGCTTCGGGGAAAAGGGCTTGGGCCCTGGAGGGAATGCCGGATTCCGGATGTGCTGTTTCCATGCTGCTCTCCACAAGAACGTTGCGGTTCAAGCTGCGCGCAGCCTTCGGAGAGCAACCAACAAGGCGGGGAATCGAGGTGATGTCCGCCCACTTGAGCGTACGTTACCGCTGCTCGAAACAGCTTGCAAGTCCCTCAGGCTGAAGCTACCGCTGCGAAGCTGTGTAGGTGATATTCAGATGCGAGACAGGACACTTTCTGACAACTGTCCTCATAGGGAAACATGCTCGAGATGACCGCTTGTCAGGTCACAGGATGGCAGCCAAGATCGCCGCATCTCAACGTGTGCAGGGGCTTTTCAAGGGATGTGGATGGCGCGGTTGTGCGCGTGGCCGCCAAGAACAAGGGCACCGCAGGCACGGCGGTCGAGTGGATGATCTCGCGTATTTTTACCTGGCTCGGCGCCAACGCGACGGCACCTGCAAGATCGCCCGCCTGCAGATTTACATGAAAGAGGTTTCGCTCGCCAGCGGCTTTTTCCCCGGGCGGTCAGCGCAATGGGAGCTAAGCCTAGTCCATTCGAGGGATGGCGTTGTGTCCCAGGAAGGCGCGAATGGATGCGTCTTCCGTCAAACCGATTGCTCGCTGCCATGCCTGGTGTGCCGCTTCCTGTTCGCCACAGACAGTCCGTGCCGTGGCCAGTGTCACCCAGTACGGTTGGTATTGCGCCACGTCTTCGCCGGCAAGACGCTCCAGAACCTGCAGCGCATGCTTGGGCTCGCCCGCATCCACCATGGCTGCGGCCTGGCCCACCAGCACACCCACGCTGGGACAGTGGGTGGCCAGCAAGCCATAGAGCGTGAGCAAGGCCGCGTGGTTGAGATGGCCCGTGAGCGCGCGCTGTGCGTGGACCGACTGGATCGCCGCTTCACACTGGAACCGCCCGAAGCGGCCGGCTTTTGACGCGGTGACCAGGTGGCCTTCGGCCTCCACGATCATGTCGCGCGACCACAGGCGCACGTCCTGCGCTTTCAACGGCACGAATTCGCCCCCGGCGCCGCGGCGCGCTGCATGGCGCGCTTCGCAATGCAGCATCAACGCCAACAGCCCCCGTGGCTCGGGCTCCTGCGGGAGCAAGCCCACCAGCAAGCGGCACAAAAAAACCGCTTCATCGGCCAGATCGCGCGCTCCGACTTCGGCGCCCGAGATGGCATCCCAGCTGGTACCGTAGGCGGCATAGATGGCATTGAGCACATCGTGCAGGCGCTCGGGCAGGTCGTCCGCATCGGGGAGCTCGAAGCGAAGACCGGTGTCTCGGATTTTGGTCTTTGCACGCACCAGGCGCTGCCCCATGGTGGTGGGCGCCACCAGGAAGGCCGCGCCGATCTGCTGCGCATCCAGACCCAACACGGTCTGCAGCATGAGCGGCGTGCGCACGCCCTCGTCGATGGCGGGGTGCGCGCAGACGAAGAGCAGCTTGAGCCGATCGTCCGGCAAGCTCTCCTCGTCCGGGGCCATCTCGTCCAACAGCAACGCGAGGTCGGCGGCAGCACCGTCCACCACCACCTGATGGCGCGCCGCGTTCTTTGTGTGGTTGCGCGCGGCGGTGAGCAGCCACGCCTCGGGATTGAGCGGCACGCCGGCGTCTGGCCAGGTGCGCAGGGCGGCCATGAAGGCTTCGGACAAGGCGTCTTCGCTGGCCGCAATGTCGCGCGAGCGCGCGGCCAGGATGGACAGCAAGCGCCCGTAAGAGGCGCGTGCTGCCTGCTCGGCCGCGCGCTGTGCGTCCAAGGGACTCAGGCGCCCGGCGGTGGCATCACCGGGCGCACTTCCACCGAGGCATACGAGGCCGAGGGTGCACGCGCGGCCCAGGCCAGAGCGGCGTCGAGATCGGCCACCTCGATGACAAAGTAGCCGCCCAATTGCTCCTTGGTGTCGGCGAAGGGGCCGTCCTGCACCAGGCGTTTGCCGTCGCGCACACGCACGGTGGTGGCAGTTTGCGGGCCGTGCAAGCCGTCGCCGTTGACGATGACGCCCGCCTGCGCCATGGCGCCGATGAATGCGTTCCAGCCACCCCAATAAGCCTGGGCGTGCTCCGGGTGGTTGCGTTGGTCGAACTCGCTCTGGGTTTCGTTGAGCAGCAGCATGTATTGCATGGGATTCATCCTCAATAGGTTGATTGAACGAACAAGGCGAAGGGTCAATCCAGCAACCCGCGGCGGCTGGCGAGTCGGGTGGTCATCAACAGCCCAACGGCTACCAACACCACAAAGGCGAGGATGGCCAGTTGGCTGGGCATGCTGTCGAAGACGCCATGGTAGGCATCGCCCGCCAGCAGAAGCGCATAGCCGACCAAAGAAGCGGTGAACAACGGAGCGGCCCAACGGCGCCGAGCCAGCAGCGCCAAGCTGCCCACAAGGCCACCCAGGACGCCCACAGCAAACACCGTGCTGATCCAGGCGGGCAAGGCCAGGTACACCTCGGCCTGAGCAGGCGTCATGCCTGCGGCCACCAGCGACTGCGTGGTGGCGCCGAGCGAACCGGCGAACTGGTAGACGCCGTACAGGTTCCAGAGCAGCCCGAAAGCCGCCATGCTCCAGAACCACAGGGGTGTCCCGGAACGTCCGGGCGGGGTTTCCATCAATGCCTGCATGTCGATCTCCTGATGAGAGGCGGCGCCCGCGCGGGATGCCCGGGTCTGGTCGCTTCTCACAGGGATGACACTTGGGTGCGGGTCAGATCGACATAAGAGTCGTTTTTCTTTTGTCTGTGTACCCTGGTCAGTGAAGCCGTGCACCCAGTGCCAGCATCTGCTGGTCAAAGTGATCACGCAATGCAGGCGATGCACTGAGGGCTCTGGCCTTGGCAAGTGCATCCGCCGCATCCCGCACCCGCCCCGCACCCGTCAACACATGCGCACGCGCCGCCCACCAGGGTTGGTGTTGCAACGTGGCCGGCACATCGGCTGCGAGCTCGTCGAGCGCGGCCAAAGCGGCTTCGCAGTCCTGTTGCGCCTGCCAAAGCGCCACCGCGCGCGCGGTGCGCGCCCCCACCGACGGGTGCAGCCGCAGCAGTCGGTCGTACAGCCGCACGATGTGTTGCCAACTGGCCTCACCGCCGAGCAGGCGTTCGGTGTGAGCGGCCTGAATGGCCGCTTCGATCTGGAATGGCCCGTGCTGCTCCAGCCGCGCTGCCTGCGCCAACACGGCCAACCCCGCCTGCCGCATCGGGTGGTCCCAGCGCGCCGGGTCCTGCTGGTCCAAGGGCACGAAACGCCTGTGTTCATCTCGCTGCGCCCGGCGGCGGGCATGGCAGAGCATCAGCAACGCTTGCAGGCCCAGGCACTCGCTGTGGTCGGGCAGGCGCGCGGCCATCAGGCGTGCGAGGTAGAGCGCCTCCTCTGTCAAACCGTGCAAGCCGTGGTCCTCTGGTGCGTCGGCGCCCAGGGTGAAGGCGCCATAGATTGCGTCCAGCACCGCATCCACACGGTCGGGCAGCTCGTCGGCGTCAGGCCACTCAAAGCGCAGGCCGGTGGCCTTGATCTTGGCCTTGGCGCGCACCAGGCGCTTGGCCATCGCTTCGGGCGACACCACGCTCACGCGCGCGATGGCTGCTGCGTCCAGTCCCAGCTGGGTTTGCAGCATGAGCGCGCAACGCACCGCAGGATCGATGGCCGGATGGGCACACACGAACATCAGACGCAGGCGGTCGTCGGGCACCGCAGGGACTTCGTGCGCGAACGCGTCCATGCCAGCCAGCAGCACGGTGGACGCGGGGTCTTCCTCCAGCCGGCGCCGGCGCGCGTGCTGCAGCAGCTGGCGCTTCGCAGTCGTCATGAGCCACGCTTCGGGCGCATGGGGCACTCCCTGCCGGGGCCAATGTTCCAGGGCCAGGGCCAGCGCGTCGGACAGCGCATCTTCCGCTGCGGCGATGTCGCGCCATTGCCAGGCCAGCCAGGACAACAGCTTGCCGTAAGACTGCCGCGCCGCCACCTCGGCAGCGGCGCGGGCCACTGAGTCTGTGTCCAGAGTCATGTGGGTGTTGCAGCCACCGGGCGAATTTCGGTGCTGCCGGTGCTGCTGCTGGGGCTGCGCTCGGCCCAGCGCAGGGCTTCGTCGAACGAGGACACCTCGATCACCACATAGCCGGCGGCCAGCTCCTTGGTGTCGGCGAACGGGCCGTCCTGGATCAGGCGTTGGCCACCGCGCCAGCGCACCGTGGTTGCCGTCCAGGGGGCGGCAAGGCGGTTGCCCCCGCGCATCACCCCGGCGGCGGCCATGTCGTCCATGTAGCTTTTCCAGGGTGCCAGCGCCTGGGCTGCCAGGGCGGGGTCTTCGTGGCGCTCGATCTCTTCGATCGGCTGGTTGAACGTGAGCACGAATTGCATGATGCGTCTCCCTCGGGTTGGGCAGGTTCGATCACCAGGGTTTCAACACCAGCTTGCCGGTGGTTTGGCGGCTCTCCAGCCGGTGGTGGGCGAGGGCGGCTTGCGCCAAAGGGAAGTGCTGTACCACGGGTGCTGTCACCTGGCCGCTGGCGAGCAGGCCGATCATCTCACCCACCGCCTGGCCAGCCGCGTCGGGACGGTGCATGAACCAGCCCCCGAGGTTGAACGCGGTGATGGCCTGGTTGGGCGCCGGTGCGTACAGCCAGCGGCGCACGGTGGCGGCATCGAGCGCGGCATCTTGTCCGCTGGCAGCGCCATACACCACGGCTCGACCGAATGGCGCCAGCGCACGCAATCCCTCCGCCAGTTGCGGCCCACCGCTGGCCTCCAGCAACACATCCACCCCGCGGCCTTCGGTGGCCGCCAGCACGGCGTCTGCCCACCCGGGCTGGCTGCTGTCGACATGGTGATCGGCCAGCGGCGGTGGCAACCGACTGCCCAACGTGATGATGCGCGACGCGCCGGCCAGGCGCGCCAACTGCACGGCGTAGCCGCCCACCGCGCCATGCGCCGCCGGAATCAGCACCGACTCGCCTGCCTGTAGGCGGGCCACGCGGCGGATCAGCAGCATGGCGGTCGTGCCGGCCACGAGCAGTCCGATGGCTTGCTCTGGCAGCAGCCCATCGGGCAACGGCATCACCTGCGGTGCGAATGCCAGCGCGAATTGCGCGTAGCCACCCTGGCCGTCGCCACCGACCAGCGCCAACACCCGCGAGCCCGGCGCTGGGCCCGGGACGCCCGCGCCCAGCGCCACCACCTCTCCCACGACTTCGGAGCCCGGCACGAATGGGAAAGTGGTTGGGAAGGGGTAAGCATCACCCCGGCGGCGCTTCACGTCGGCGTAGTTCACAGAAGCAGATTCGACGCGGACCAGAACCTGACCCGCACCCGGGTCGGGTCGGGGCACGGTTTCGATCTGCAGCACATGGCTCGGGCCTGAATGGCGCGCAAGCGCGACGACCATTTTGGAAGGCAGGTTCATGGCATCTCCAGCAAGGGTTGGAGGCAGCGACATGCCGCCTTGCCTTGTTGATGCGCAGGCGCGCAGTGGATGGACATCGGGAGGTGAAAAATCCCGGCGATGTACACCTCAACCCCGAGCGTCGCTGTTCAGGAACTGTCAGGTCGCTTGACGGCGCTTGGTCGGCGGAGCTTTGGAAGCGGGGGCAGTCGCCCTCGCGGCAAGACCCAGATCGACCATCGACATGGCGTGTTCCACCGCTTGTCTGTGGACCGTGTCGCTGAGATCGAGCTGTCCGATGCAGTTGCCATTCATCACACCGGCGAGACCGTGCATGGTCGACCAGATGTAGAGCGCATCGAGGTCCACCGCCTCGCGCTGCGCACCTGCGCCATGCACGCGGCGCAGCACCTGGCGCAGGATGTCAAAAGTGTGGGTGGCGTCGCGCACCAGGTCCGGGTGCTCGGCAGCCTCTGGCCAGGGCGTGCTGAACATCAGCCGGTATTCCAGTGGGTGCATCTGCGCAAAACCCAGGTATTGCCGACCGAGCGCTTCCAGGTCCTGCCGGGCATCGTCGTGCGGCTCACGGGCGTCCAGAAAAGCCGCAAAGCGCTCGAAACAACGCCGCATCACCTCGGCCAGCAAGTGGTCTCGGCTCGGGTAGTGGCGGTAGGGCGCCTGGTGTGACACCCCGAGGCGGCGTGCCACATCGCGCAGGCTCAGGTTCTCGATGCCGTGCGCCGCGATGGCCTCGCGCGCAGCCTCCACGCAGGCGTCGCGCAGATCCAGGGGTGGGGAGGGGGTTTCCTTCTTGCGGGGCATTCAGGTGTCGGGGCTGGGAAAGACACTTGAGGCTAACACGCACCATCAGCGCAGCTGGCTCGCTTCGCGCTCCCGATCCTGGTGTGCGGTCATTCCCTTCATCACCTGGGTGATCACCCGCACCTGGCCCCAACGCGGAAGGATGGCCAACGACCAGCCCAGCAGCTTGGACAGCCATCCTGGGCGCACAGTGGTCTTGCGACCCAGTGCATGCAGGGTCTGGCGTGCGACCACTTGTGGATCCAACGCGCGCGACATTTTGAGGTTGGCGCGCAGAGCGAAGCCCGTGGCAACCGGACCAGGAGCGCTGGCGATCACATCGATGCCGTAGGGCGCCAACTCCACGCGCAAACCCTCGGCCAGCGTCTGCACATAGGCTTTGGTGGCGGCGTAGTGGGCCGCACGCGGCACCCCATGAAAGGCCAGCAGCGAGCTCATCAGCACTATGTTTCCACCCCCACGCTGGCGAAAGCGCTGGCCGAAGTGCCAGCACAGTGCCAGCACCGAAGAACAATTGAGATCCAGCATGCCCAGTTCGGCCTCCAGGGGCGCATCCAGCAGATCGCCCGATGTTCCGAACCCTGCTGCCGCCACCAGCATGTCCACGTCAAGGCGGCAGGTGGCCATGACCAGCGAGGCGATCGATCCCGGGCGCGCGAGGTCGGCTTCGAACACCGGACATTCGGTCCCATAGGCGCCTTTCAATTCATTCGCCAACGCCACCAGCAGCGGGCCTCGGCGAGCCACCAGAACCAGCGAGTACCCGCGCGCAGCCAATGCTTGCGCAAAGGCACGACCAATGCCTTCAGAGGCGCCCGTCACCACCGCCCAGGTGGGTGGGTCTTGAGGGAGCTGGATGGGATCCGCGCTCATTGCGATGCTCCGTGTCCATGGCCTGTCAGGAGCACTGGGCAGGCGCCAGAAAACATCACAGAAAAAACTGCAAACAGCGTGTGGTGCATGAATACCTCCGGTTGTGTCTGGAAGAAACGAAGAAAAACCCCACCGTCATGTTGACGGTGTCTACAGTGTGCGGCACACTTGTAGACAGTGTCAACAAAAGACGCCGAAGTCTTTGCTTCAACATGGACCAGGAGCCGCGATGCCCACCTTCGCCTTCATTCCCGCCCCGCTTGCACCGACCGCAGTTGCCGGTGTTCGACAAAGACTGCCCCGGGCCGCTGTTCTGGTGCTCCTGCCTCTGGTCGTCGGTGCCATGGGCGGTTGTGCGCATATCGCTCCCTCCGCGCCCGACACCCATTCGGCGCAGGGCCACGCGTATCGTCATGCTGCAGACGAGCGCAAGGCCGGCTTTGATGAAGCCGCATGGTGGGCGACGCTTGGGGATTCGACCCTGAGCGCATTGATCGCTCAGGCTCAGAGCAACAACCTGGACGTTCGCATCGCCCTGGAACGTGTGCGAGAGGCGCGCGCGGGCAGCACGCAGGCAGCCTCGCGCCTGCTGCCCACGCTGGCGCTCGCGGCATCCGCCTCCGACGAGCGCAGTGGTTTGCCGACAACTGTCAAACAGGGCTCACCCGACACACGGGCTTACCGCGCAGCGCTGGAGCTGGGCTGGGAGGTCGACGTGTTCGGTGCGGCGCGTGCCGCTGCGGAAGCGGCCGATCTGGATGCACAAACCGCCGCGCTGGGCGTGGACGCGGCGCGCTGGCTGCTGCACACCGAGCTCGCACGGCAATACCTGCTGTGGCAGGGCACCCGCCTGCGTCTGGAAACCCTGGAGCGCCTGCTGCAAGCGCAACGCGACACCGAGCGCCTGGTGCGCAGCCGCGAGGTGCTGGGCCAAGCCAGCCGGTTCGACGTCAGCCGCGCGGCCGGCGAGGTCCACGCGCTGCAGGCACAACTGCCCCCGCTGCGCGCGCTTGTGAGCGTGATCGAGCACCAGATCGCGTTGTTGCTGGGTCAGAGCCCTGGCGTACCGGTGCGAGCGCTGGATGCGGACCGGCCAGCCGGCTTGCCCGCGCCCGCGCCGATGCCGGTCGGTCAGCCCCTGGAACTGCTGCAACGACGGCCCGACCTGCGGGTGGCCGAACGGCGGTTCATGGCCGAGGCCGCACGCCTTCGGGAAGCCGAGGCAGACCTGTGGCCGAAGTTCTTCCTGGCTGCGGTGCTGGGTCGCCAGGACCTGCGACTCAATGGCAGCGGCCTGTCACCGGTGCGCTTCAGCCAGAGTGCCCTGGCTTTCAGCCTGCCGCTCTTCAATGCCGGGCGGCTGCGGGCCGCTGTGCAGCGCCAGGATGCCCGGCAGCGCGGGGTCACGCTGGAGTACGAGCGAGCGGTTCTGGGTGCTTTGAAAGATGTGGAGGACAGCCTGGTGGCGCTGGAGCAGGAGCGCCAGCGTGCTGCGGCGCTGGGGGCTGCTCTGGACGAGCGCCGCACCGCGCTGCGCCACGCCGATGCGCTGCTGCGCGAAGGTCAGATCGATCTGTTGCAAAGGCTGGATGTGCAACGCGGTTTGCTCTCGGCCGAACTGGCCGAGACAGACAGCCGCCTTCAAACCGCGCTGGGTTCTCTGCAATTGTTCAAGGCGCTTGGCGGCGGCTGGACAGCACCAGGACTGGCGGCCGTCTCTCCACAGAAAGTGAGCAAACCATGAACTCCGCCACCCAGCTGACCACGCTCATGTTGACAGCGGCGTTGACTGCCGCCTGCACGCCGCAAGCCGCTGCACCACCGGTGGTACCGGCTGTGTACGTGACCGAGGTGCGCGCCGCGCCTCACGAACTGGCGCGTGTGCTCAGTGGGGTCGTGCGACCTCGCATCGAGAGCGACCTTGCGTTCAGGCTCGGTGGCAAGGTGAGCGAGCGGCTGGTCGATGTGGGGCAGCGCGTGCGTCGGGGTCAGGTGCTGGCCCGCATCGACTCGGTCGACTACCGCTTGGCGTTGCAGGCCGCTTCGGGGCAATTACGTGCTGCCGAGGTGGATGCCGCGCAGAGCGCGAGCGACGCAGCGCGATTTGGCCGCCTGTTGCAGGATGGCTCGGTGGGTGGTGCCGACGCCGAGCGCCAACAGGCCCGCGCCGATGGGGCGTCAGGAAGGCTGACGCAGGCGCGCAGCCAGCTCGAACTGGCTCGAAACCGGCAGGGGTACGCCGAACTGGTGGCGCCGTTCGATGGCGTTGTGACCTCGCAGCGCCTGGAGGTCGGACAGGTGGTTTCGGAAGGTCAGGGGGTGCTGACGGTGGCACGCGCTGGTGAGCTCGACGTGGTGGTGGATGTGCCCGAGGGACTGGCGGCTTCGCTGAGTGAGTACCAGGCCGAGGTGCGGCAGGGTGATGCGTCAAACACGCCAACCCTCGCACTCCACCTGCGCGAACTCGCACCCAGCGCCGCGGCTTCCACACGCACCTACCGCGCGCGCTACACCATCGCCAACGCACCGCCTGCCTTGCGCCTGGGCGCGACCGCCGACGTGGTGTTGACCCGTCGCGGCGGAAAAACCGCAGTCGAGTTGCCACTGTCCGCGCTGCTGAGCACCGGCGGACCTGCGGCGGTGTGGCTCGTCAACGCGGACAGTGGCGCGCTCACGCGTCAGAGCATCACGCTGGTCCATCAGGGCAGTGCGCGGTGCGGGTCGAGGGTCTGCCCGACGGCGCCTTGGTGGTGAGCGTGGGTGCGCAAAAGCTTGACGCCAGCCTGCGCGTGCGCCCGGTGCGCCGCCCGCTGGACGGGGTCACGGCGGGCAGCGCTCCATGAACGCGCGATTCAACCTCTCGGCGTGGGCGGTGTCGCACCGTTCGCTGGTGCTCTTTCTCTTGATAGCAAGCTTGCTGGTGGGCGCGTTCTCGTTCACCCGCCTGGGTCGGCTCGAAGACCCGGTGTTCAATGTGCCCACCATGACGGTCGTGGTGGCCTGGCCCGGTGCGAGCGCGCAGCAGATGCAGGACCAGGTGCTCAACCGCATCGAACGCGAGCTGCAGAAGATCGAGGGCATCGACCACGTGCGCAGCTTCTCGCGCCAGGGGTATGGGGGCCTGAACTTCTGGATGAAGGGCGGCACGCCCAAAGACCAGCTGGAGCGCGCGTGGTACCTCGCGCGCAAAAAGATCGGCGATGTGAGGCACGAGTTTCCAGAAGGGGTGCGCGGCCCGTTCTACAACGACGAGTTCACCGATGTGATCAGCGTGCTGTACGCCGTGGCGGCGCCCGAGTTGCGCTGGCCCGAGCTGCAGGCCCTCACCGAAGACCTCAAGCGTGGGGTGCAGTCGGTGCCCGGTGTGACCAAGGTCGATCTGGTGGGGCGTCAGCCCGAACGTGTCTGGGTGGAGTACAGCAGCCAGAGACTGGCCGCCATGGGCCTGAGCCCACAGGTGCTGACTGAGGCCCTCGCGCGGCAGAACGGTTTGCACCCGGCCGGCGCCACCGAAGGTCGCAGCGACCGCGTGTTCGTGCGCCTCGGTTCCGGGCTGCGCGACGCATCCGAGGTGGCCAACGTGCCCATTGAAGCGGGCGGGCGCCTGCTGCGGCTGAGCGATGTGGCGCAGGTCTCCAGCGGTCTGGAAGACCCACCTGCGTTCACCGTGCGCCACGGCGGTCAGCCGGTGCTGATGCTGGCCATCACCTTCGAGCGCAGCGGCAACTTGCTGGAGATCGGTGCCGCGCTGGACGCGCGCATGGCCCAGCTGCAGACGGCGCTGCCGGTGGGTGTGGAGGTGCTGAAAGTGGCTGACCAGCCGCGGGTGGTCGATGCGTCCGTGTGGGAATTCGAAAAATCGTTTCTCGAAGCGCTGGCCATCGTGCTGGCCGTGTGTTTTCTGTTTCTGGGCTGGCGCACCGGTGTTGTGGTGGCGGCCTCCGTGCCGCTGGTGCTGGCGATCGTGGCCACTGTCATGTGGGCCGCCGGCTGGAACCTGGACCGCATCTCGCTGGGGGCACTGATCATTGCGCTGGGGCTGCTGGTGGACGACGCCATCATCGCGGTGGAAATGATGGTGGTGAAAATGGAGCAGGGCTGGGACCGGGTGCGTGCAGCCACCTTCGCCTACATCTCCACCGCATTTCCGATGCTCACCGGTACGCTGGTCACCGTCGCCGGTTTCATGCCGGTGGGTTTCGCGAAATCCATAGCAGGTGAGTACGCCGGCGGCATCTTCTGGGTGGTCGGCCTGGCGCTCATGGCCTCGTGGGTGGTGGCGGTGGTGTTCACGCCCTACCTGGGCGTGTTGTTGCTGCCGTCCAGCTTGAAGTCACACGGCAGCTCGGCAGGAGCCGATCCTTACGAACGCCCGGTCTACCGAAGGTTGCGCGCCGCCGTGCGTTGGTGCGTGACGCGGCGGCGCTGGGTGCTCGGTGGCACGGTGGTGCTGTTTCTGGCGGCCATCGCCGGCATGGGTGTGGTGCAGCAGCAGTTTTTCCCCACCGCGTCCCGGCTCGAACTCATCGTGGACCTTCGGCTGCGCGAAGGCTCGTCGTTTGGCGCCACGCAGGCGCAGGTGGTCCGCCTGGAGCAGGTGCTCGCCAAAGACCCGCAGATCACGCAGTTCACCGCGTATGTGGGCGCAGGTGCACCGCGCTTTTTCCTGTCGATCAGCGCCGATCTGCCCAACCCCGGGTTTGCGCAGCTCATCGTGCAGACCGCCAGCATCGAAGACCGCGAGGCTGTGCGCCAGCGTTTGCTGCGCCTGTTCGCCGAGGGGGAGCAGTTCCCGGACCTGCGCGGGCGCGTGACCCGCTTCGAGTTCGGGCCTCCGGTGGGTTTTCCGGTGCAGTTTCGCGTGATCGGACCCGACGCAGCGCAGGTCCGCCACATCGCCGAGCGGGTGCGCGACACGGTGAGGCTGAGCCCTTTGGTGCGCGACACGCAGCTGGACTGGAACGAACAGGTGCGGACCACGCGCCTGGTGGTCGACCAGCACCAGGCGCGGCTGACCGGCCTGAGCAGTGCCGACATCTCGGCCCAGTTGCAGACCGTGCTGTCGGGCGCCCCGGTGACGCAGATTCGCCGTGGTGAGGAGTTGATCGATGTCGTGTTGCGAGGAGAGCCCGTGGAACGCCTGGCGCTGCAGCGCCTGCAGGACATCAACCTGTTCAGTCGCACAGGAGCGGTCGTGCCGTTGTCGCAGGTAGCTCGGCTGGAGCCGACCTTCGAGGACCCTGTGCTGTGGCGGCGCAACCGCGATCTGGCATTGACCGTGCG
>NZ_JBLYYB010000172.1:0-6512 GCF_048549895.1 Hydrogenophaga sp. | reverse complement strand
GTGCCATTTGAATACTCGATGCACAACTTCCTGCTTCGCTACTATGTTGCGGAATTCGGCCTTGATCCCGATGTGGATATCCAGATCCGCGTGGTGCCGCCGCCCGAGATGGTGGCCAACCTGCGCGCCGGCAACATCGACGGTTTCCTTGGCCCCGATCCGTTCAACCAGCGCGCGGTGTTCGACGAGGTGGGCTTCATCCACCTGCTCACCCGCGAACTCTGGAACGGCCACCCCTGCTGCGCGTTTGGCACCAGCACCGAGTTCATCCAGAAGAACCCCAACACCTTCGCGGCGCTGTACCGCGCGGTGCTCACCTCGGCCGCCATGGCGCGCGACCCGAAGAACCGCGAACTCATCGCCAAGGTGATCGCGCCCAGCCAGTACCTCAACCAGCCCGAGGCCGTGTTGACCCAGGTGCTCACCGGCCGTTTTGCCGACGGCCTGGGCAAGATCCAGAACGTGCCCGAGCGCGCCGACTTCGACCCGATGCCGTGGCAGAGCATGGCCGTGTGGATGCTCACGCAGATGCAGCGCTGGGGCTACATCAAGGGCGAGGTGGACTACAAGGCCGTGGCCGAGAAGGTGTTCCTCATCACCGACGCGCGCAAGCACATGAAGGACCTGGGCCAGCCGTTCGCGGCCGGTGGTGGCTACACCAAGCACACCATCATGGGCAAGGCGTTTGACGCTTCGAAGCCGGCTGAGTACCTGAACAGCTTCGCCATCAAGAAGACGGCATGACCATGAAAGCCACCAGCCTCAACCTGCGCGCGGCCCTGGTCTCGCTGATCCTCTTCTGCGTGTTCATCGGGGCGTGGCAGCTCTCCACCTCGGGGCCTTCGATTGGCGGCGCGTCCACCGGCATGACGGCCGAACAAATCGAGTACGCCAAGATGATGGGCAAGGACCCCGGTGCCGAGAAGAGCACCGGTTTCCCGCCGCCCATCGAGGTGGCCAAGGCCACCTGGGGACACCTGTCCGACCCGTTCTACGACAAGGGTCCGAACGACAAGGGCATCGGCATCCAGCTCGCGCATTCGCTGGGCCGCGTGGGTCTGGGTTTCCTGCTCGCCATGGCGGTGGCCATTCCCTTGGGCTTCCTCATCGGCATGTCGCCGCTGATGCGCAAGGCGTTTGACCCGTTCGTGCAGGTGCTCAAACCCATCAGCCCGCTGGCCTGGATGCCGCTGGCGCTCTACACGCTCAAAGACTCGGACATTAGCGGCATCTTCGTGATCTTCATCTGCTCGGTGTGGCCGATGCTGATCAACACCGCGTTCGGTGTGTCCGCTGTCAAACGCGAGTGGCTCAACGTGGCCAGCACGCTCGAAGTGAACCCGATCCGCAAGGCCTTCCAGGTGATCCTGCCGGCCGCCGCGCCCACCATCCTCACCGGCATGCGCATCAGCATGGGCATCGCCTGGCTGGTGATCGTGGCCGCCGAGATGCTGGTGGGCGGCACCGGCGTGGGCTACTTCGTGTGGAACGAGTGGAACAACCTCTCGCTCACCAACGTGATCTTTGCCGTGCTGCTGATCGGTGTGGTCGGCATGTTGCTCGACCTCATGTTTGCCCAGCTCCAGAAGGCGGTGACCTATGTGGAGTGACACCAGCGTGCGCGAAGCGGCGTCACTTCCCCTGCCCCTCACACCGGCCCCCACGAAAGCCCACAAGATGACCGGTTTCCTCCAGGTTGAAAACCTCGCCAAGGCCTTCCAGGCCGACAAGCCGGTGTTCGCCGACGTGTCCTTTGCCATCGACAAGGGCGAGTTCGTCTGCATCATCGGTCACAGCGGCTGCGGCAAGACCACCATCCTCAACGTGCTCGCGGGGCTGGACACCGCCACCTCCGGCCACTGCTTCATGGACGGCCGCGAGATCGCCGGCCCCAGCCTGGAGCGCGGCGTGGTGTTCCAGAGCCACGCGCTCATGCCCTGGCTCACCGTGCGGCAGAACATCGCGTTCGCGGTCAAGTCGCGCTGGCCCGAGTGGAGCCGCACCCAGATCAACGAGCACGCCGAAAAATTCGTCGCGCTGGTGGGCCTGTCGCCGGCCATCGACAAGAAACCGAGCCAGCTCTCGGGCGGCATGAAGCAGCGCGTGGGCATCGCGCGCGCCTTCGCCATCCAGCCCAAGATGTTGCTGCTTGACGAACCCTTTGGCGCGCTCGACGCACTCACGCGCGGCACCATCCAGGACGAGCTGATGGGCATCGTGCGCGAGACGCAGCAAACCGTTTTCATGATCACCCACGACGTGGACGAGGCCATCCTGCTGGCCGACCGCATCCTGTTGATGAGCAACGGGACCGAAACGCCCACCGGCTACAAGCCCGGCGGCATGGCCGAGGTGGTGGTGAACCCGCTGCCGCGCAGCCGCACGCGCGCGCAACTCCACCACCTGGATGGTTACTACGACCTGCGCAACCACATCGTGGACTTCCTGGTCTCGCGCGCCAAAGCGCACTGATCCCTTTTCCCTTTCCTTTCTTCATCACAAAGCAACGAGGCAACCATGAACCGACTCGACGTCACCGAAAAGATCATCTCCACCAAAGTCGCCAAAAGCATCAGCTGGGCCGACGTGGCCAAGAAGGTCGGCCAGTCCAAGGAATGGACCACGGCGCTGTGCCTGGGCCAGATGACGGCGTCCGCCGCCGAGGCCAAGGTGGTGGGCAAGATCTTCGGCCTGACCACCGAAGAGCAGAAGTGGCTGCAGGTCGTGCCCTACAAGGGCTCGCTGCCCACGCCCGTGCCCACCGATCCGCTGATCTACCGCTGGTACGAAATCGTCAGCGTCTACGGCACCACCATCAAGGAACTGATCCACGAAGAGTTCGGCGACGGCATCATGAGCGCGATCGACTTCAGCATGGACATCCAGCGCCAGGCCGACCCCAAAGGCGACCGCGTGAACGTGGTGCTCTCCGGCAAGTTCCTCCCCTACAAACAGTACTGATGGAGCCGCGCCCGCCGCTGCCGCCCTTCACTGCCGAGACCGCCACGCAGAAAGTGCGCATGGCCGAAGACGCGTGGAACAGCCGCGACCCCGACCGCGTGGTCAAGGTTTACACCGAAGACACGCGCTGGCGCAACCGCGCAGAGTTTCCGGTGGGCCACGCGCAGGTGCACGCCTTCCTGGTGCGCAAGTGGGCCAAGGAACTGGAGTACCGGCTCATCAAGGAGCTCTGGGCCTTCACCGACCACCGCATCGCTGTGCGCTTCGTCTACGAATGGCACGACGACTCGGGCCAGTGGTTTCGTTCGTTCGGCAACGAGAACTGGCAGTTCAACGCACTCGGCTACATGGAGCAGCGCCACGCCAGCATCAACGACCGGCCGATCGCTGCGAGCGAACGGCTGTTTCACTGGCCGCTGGGCGCGCGGCCTCAAGACCATGCGGGTTTGACCGACCTCGGGTTCTGAGAGCCGCGGTTTCGTTCAGGTGCGCACGCTGGCGGTCAACGCCTTCAGCTGCTGCTGGAGCCAGCCGCGCAGGGCGCGTGCTGCAGGTGTGATCTGGCGCCGGCCCGGCAACACCAGGTGCAGCGGCGCGGGCTCGCCCAGCCAGGCCGGGTTCACGCGCACCAGCTGGCCGGCGGCGAGTTCGGCCGACACATCGAGCCACGACTTGTGCGCCACGCCCAGCCCGGCGAGCGCCCAGCGTTTGACCACCTCACCATCGTTGGCCGAGCGGCTGCCGCGCACCGGCACATCCACCCACTGGCCGTCGATCTGCAGGCGCCACACCTTGGGCACGTCGCCGCCGAGCATGAAGCGCAAGGCTTCGTGTTGCATCAAGTCCTGCGCGCGCGTGGGCATGCCGTGGCGCGCCAGGTAAGCCGGCGAGGCCACCAGCACGCGGTGGTTGTCCGGCATCAGCGGCAGGGCGACCTGCACCGAGTCGGTGGGCACGCCATAACGGATCGCGATGTCCACCGGCACGCGCATGAGGTCGGTGTTGTGGTCGGCCAGGTGCAGGCGCAGCGCCAGCTGCGGGTGCCGCTGTTGAAACGTCTCCAGCCAGGGCAGCAGCACATGGCGGCCGAGGTCGGATGGCATGGAAATCTGCAGCTCGCCGCGCAAGGCCTGGCGGTGCGGTTGTGCGGCGGCACGTGCCTCGCCCATGGCCTGCAGCGCCTGGCGCACATGGGGCATCAGGCGCTCGCCTTCGGCCGAGAGGCGCAGGCTGCGCGTGCTGCGCACGAACACCGCCACGCCCCACTCGGCTTCCAGCCGCTTGAGCGCGGCACTCGCCGCGGCGGGTGACCAGTCCAGCGCCTTGGCGGCGGCGGTGAGGCTGCCCAGGTCGGCAATGTGGGTGATCAGTTCCAGCTCGGCGATGCGTGTCATCGTTCGATTTTCATTGAAACTGATTCGCCTGGTCGGGCCTTCAAGCGGCGTGTCCCCACACGCACACTTCTTCCTGTTCATTGACCACCCGGAAGCCCCCCATGAAAGCCATTGCCTACCAACAAGCCCTGCCCATCACCGACCCGCTGTCGCTGCAAGACGTGGACCTGCCCGAGCCCACGCCCGGCGCGCGCGACTTGCTGGTCGAGGTGAAAGCCATCGCTGTGAACCCGGTGGACACCAAGATGCGCCTGCGCTCGGTGCCCGCCGCAGGCCAGTGGGCCGTGTTGGGTTGGGACGCTGTGGGCACGGTGCGCGCTGTCGGCGCGCAGGTCACCATGTTCAAGCCCGGCGACCGCGTCTGGTACGCCGGCGCCATCAACCGCCCGGGCGCCAATGCGCAGTTGCACCTGGTGGACGAGCGCATCACTTCGCTGGCGCCAAGCTCGCTGTCCGATGCCGAAGCCGCCGCGCTGCCGCTGACCGCCATCACCGCGTGGGAAATGCTGTTCGACCGCTTGCGCGTCTCGCGCGACACCACGCAGACGGGCGACGCCTTGCTGGTGATTGGCGCCGCCGGTGGCGTGGGCTCGATCCTGGTGCAGCTGGCGCGGCAGCTCACGGGCCTCACCGTGATCGCCACCGCCTCGCGGCCCGAGACCGTGGAATGGGTGAAGGCGCTGGGCGCGCACCATGTCATCGACCACAGCCAACCACTCGCAGACGCACTCAAACAGGCCGGCCTGCCCGCGCCGCGCTACGTGGTGAGCCTCACGCAGACCGAACACCACTTCGCACAGATCGTTGAACTGATCGCGCCCCAAGGCCAGCTCGGCCTGATCGACGACCCGGCGCCGGGCAGCATCGACATCCTGGCGCTCAAGCGCAAGGCCTTGTCGCTGCACTGGGAGCTGATGTTCACCCGCTCCCTGTTCGAAACGCCCGACATGGTCGAGCAGCACAAGCTGTTGGGCGAGGTGGCGCGCCGGGTGGACGCGGGCGAACTGCGCACCACCGTGGGCGAACACCTGGGCACCATCAACGCCGCCAACCTGCGGCGTGCGCACGCGCTGCTGGAAAGCGGCAAGGCGCGCGGCAAGATCGTGCTGGAAGGGTTCTGACCGTTCGGCGTGGCGCCAGTTGGCCGATGTGCTTTCAGTGGGTTGGGGACTTCGAAAACAACACCACGCCGGGCAGGCCTTCAAAGTGGGCGTCACAGGTGAGCAGTTCTGCGCCCTGCTGCTGCGCCGTGGCATACACGATGGCGTCGGCGGTCGCCAGTTTGTATTGGCGGTGCAAGCCAGCTGCCAGCAGCGCAGTGGCCGTGTCCAGCGGTGCGACCTGGCACTTCATCGTGTAGGCGATCACCTGATCGGCCTGCGATTCACCGAGTTCGCGCCACAACCACTTGGACAATTCCAACTGCACGATGGTTGGCACGACACACAGGTCTTTATCTGGAATTTCCTTGGCAAGTTTTTTGCCGACCGGCGAGGCGATCAGCCATTCGATCCACGCCGAGGTGTCGACCACACGCAAGGGCGCCGCCATCAGTAGCGGTCCTTGCGATCCCGGTACCCCGCCGTGCTTGCGCCTTTGGCGATGCCGGCGAGTTGTTTGAGTTCAGGCACCGGCATCACCAGCACGCCCTTGTCCTTGGGAATGAACACGAACTCCTGGCCCGCCTCCCAGCGCAGCTCGTCGCGGACAGCTTTGGGAATGGAGATCTGGAATTTGCTGGACAGGGTGGCGGTGGCAGACATGTCTGGCTCCTGGTTGATCGATCGCTGAATGGTAAGAATATACCAAACGTCGTCGAAATGCAGTCGGCCTACCCCGGCAACGGAATCCACTCCTGGTTGTCGTCGGGTGGCAGCGCAAAGCGCCCCGCTGCCCAGTCGGCCTTGGCCTGCTCGATGCGCTCCTTGCGCGAGGACACGAAGTTCCAGAACACGTGGCGCTCGCCCAGCGGCTCGCCGCCGAAGACCATGAGCGTGCTCTTCGCTTTCGCGGTGATGACCGCGTCGATGTCGTTGCCGAACACCAGCAACTGGCCGGGCACATAGGTTTCACCGGCGTGCTCGATCTCGCCGCGCGCCACGTACACCGCCTGCTCGCTGTACCCGCCGGGCAGGGCCAGGCTGGCGCCGGCCTGCC
>NZ_JBLYYB010000171.1:0-17928 GCF_048549895.1 Hydrogenophaga sp. | reverse complement strand
TGCCCCCACGCTCCGCCGCTGCGCGGGTCGCTGCCCCCCGAGGGGGCTGTTTCGCCTTGGGGCGGCCCGGCGGCGACACCTTGCCCCCACGCTCCGCCGCCGACTACCTCGGCACCAGCACCCACATCTGCAGCGGCTGCTTGAGCGCCGCTGCGGTGGTGTAGGCCTCGTCGCTCCAGCCACCCCAGCCGGTGAACAGGTCGGCGCGCACCGCGCCCACGATGGCGCCGCCCGTGTCTTGCGCCATCACGAGTTTCTGCACGTTCAAAGTCGGGCCGGTTGACGCCAGCCAAACCGGGGTGCCGTAGGGAATACTTTGGGGATCGACCGCGATCGAGCGGCCCGGCGTGAGTGGCACACCTTGCGCGCCGCGTGGGCCGAAGCGGGCATCGAACTCCGACAAGGCTTCTTCGCGGAAGAACACGGTGCGCGGGTTGCTCCACAGCATCTCGTTCAGGCGCTGAGGGTTTTGTGCGGCCCAGGCCTTGATGGACGACCACGAGGCTTCGCGGATCGCGCCCTGGTCGAGCAGCCAGCGGCCCACGCTCTGGTACGGCTGGCCGTTGTGCGCAGCAAAGGCCACCCTCACCTGTTGCACGCGGCCGTCGGGCTCGGTGAGGTTGAGCCGCCCCGAGCCCTGGATCTGCAGGATCAGCGCGTCGATGGGATCGGCCAGCCAGGCCACCGCACGACCCTGCAGCGCGGCCTGCGCGGCGGGCAGCGTGTCGATCTCCTGGCGGCTGTACCAGGGCTGCCCGTTGCGCAGCCCGGCGGGCGGTGCGTACAGCGGTGTGCGGTGCGTGGCGGTGGGCACGCGGCTGGCCGCCATGATCGGCTCGTAGTAGCCGGTGAGCAGGCCATCGGGCAGGCTCCCATCGGGCTCGGTGACGCGGTAGGGCTGGAAGCGGCGCATCACCCAGGCCTGCTGCTCGGCGGGGGTGCCGATGGCGAGCTGGCGCAGTTCGGCGCACGGGCTGGCCTGGCCCGGCGCGGGGCGCTCGCAGCCGCGCACCCAGGCGTTCCACGCCTCAAACAGGCTGTCTTGCCCCCAGCCGGGCAGCTCGCTCCAGCGCACCGGCGTCCAGCGGCTCTTGCCGCGCTGGATCGCCGGGGGCAAGGGGCTGGTGTCGGCCTGCGCGGTGGACACCGACGGTGCGGGCGGAATCGCGGGCGCGGGGCTCTGCACCGGGCCGATGGCGCAGGAGACCAGGCTTCCTACAATCAGCACGCTCGCTCCCACCCGCATGAACGTCTGAAAAAACCGACCGAATCGATCCATGACCTTGTTGTTGCTTGAAGCGCTTGGCGCGCTGGTGTTGCTGGTGTTCATCGTGTGGTGGACCATGTTTTCAGGGCGCAAGGGTGGCGAGCTGCCCGAGGAGGTGGAACGCCAGAAGTTGGAGAAGCCTTCGGGCAAAGACAAGCCGGAAGACCGCTGAAGCGAGCGCAGGCCATCAAGGCCGCAGCGCATTGGCGAGTTCCACCGCCGACTTCACGCCCATCTTGTCGAACACGCGCGAGCGGTGGACCTCCACTGTGCGCACGCTGATGTTGAGTTGATCGGCCACCAGCTTGTTGGGCAGGCCGGCCACCACGAGGTCCATCACGTCGCGCTCGCGGTCGGTGAGGCTGCTCAGGCGCTGCTGCAGCTCGCGCTGCACGCGTCGGCGGGCCAGCACCTGGGCCGACTGGTCCAGCGCACGCTCCACGCGGTCGACCAGCGCGTTGTCGGAAAACGGCTTCTCGCAAAAATCGAAAGCGCCGCGCTTGACCGCGTCCACGGCGGTGGCCACATCGGCATGGCCCGAGAGAAAGATCACCGGCATGGCCGCCTGCCAGGGCAGGGTCTGCAAGCGCTCGAACAGGGCCAGCCCACTCATGCCGGGCATGCGCACATCCAGCAGCACACAGCAGGGTGTGCTGGGTTCGTTGTTCCAGGCGAGGGTGTCGCCCAGGAAGGCCTCGGCGCTGTCATAGCCGTCGCTCACCAGCCGGCGCGTGCGCAGCAGCCAGGCCAGCGCGTCGCGCACGACAGCGTCGTCGTCGATCAGGTAGATCTTCGCGTCGAGGTGCTGGGTCATGACCGGATGATAGGGGAGCCGTCTCGATCGGCGACGGGCAGCGTGAAGCGGAAAACCGTGCCGCAAGGCTGGTTCGACTCGAAGGTCAGCGCGCCACCGTGCTGCTCGATCACGGTGCGGCACAGGCTCAGGCCCAGGCCCATGCCTTCAGCGCGGGTGGTGAAAAAAGGCGTGAACAGTTTCTCCTGCACCTCGGTGCTCAGGCCCATGCCCTGGTCGCTCACCTCGAACGTCACCCACGCCTTGTGCTGCTCACCACCCGAGTGCAGCCTGGTCTGGTGCACGGCGATCCTGAGCACGCGCCGTGCTTTGTCCAGCGACGCTGCGTCCAGCGCCATTGCCTGCATGCCGTTGCGCGCCAGGTTGAGCAACACCTGCTCGACCATGGTGCGATCGCACTGCACCGGCGGACAACCAGGTGCGATGTCGATCTGCAGCTGGATGCCCTGCTTCTTGGCTTGCAAGACCAGCAGCGGCTGGATGGCATCGATCAGCATGTGCGGCGCCACTGTCTCGCGCACCTGCTCGCGCCGCCGCACGAAGTCGGCCACGCTCTTGATCACGCGACCTGCGCGCTCGGCCTGCTCGCTGATGCGGCGCATCGCCTGCGACAGGTCGGCCTGCGGCAGCGAGCCGGCCGGCTGGTCCAGCAGGTTGATGGCGCCGCTGGCGTAGCTGGAGATCGCAGCCAGTGGCTGGTTGAGTTCGTGGCTGAGCAGCGAGGCCATCTCGCCCACCGTGGCCAGGCGGGCGGTGGCCTGCAGCCGCTCTTGTGAGGTGCGGTTGAGGTCTTCCACGCGGCGCTGCTCGGTGAGGTCGAGGATCGCGCTCATGAAGCCGGTCTGTTTGCCCTGCGCATCGATCAGCGGGGCTTCGATGATGAGCACCGGAAAGCGCGCGCCGTCGCTGCGCTGGAACACCGACTCGTAACCTTCGCGCGGCAGGGTCTGGCCGGCCAGGCGCACCAGCTGGCGCTGCTGGTATTCGTCCACCAGCTCGGGCGGCCACCAGGGCGCGGGCAGGCCGGTGCCGATGAGTTGCTCGGCGCTCAGCCCCACCATTTCGCAGAACGCCGGATTCACATAGGTGATGCGCCCGGTCATGTCGCGCGCGCGCAGGCCGGTGACGAGTGAATCCTCCATGGCCTTGCGAAACGCGAGTGCGTCGGCCACCCCCAGCTCGGCGCGCTGGCGCAGGCGCGTGTCGCGCGCCAGCAGGGCCAGCACGGCCAGCAGGGCGAGCGACAGCGCGCTCACCACCGCCGTGAGCACGTTGGGAAACAGGCCGCCCACCAGGCGCGGGCTCTGCAGCTGCAGGATCATGGTGTGCCCGGGGAGTTCGAGCACCGCGTTGGCGCTGAGGGTGCGGCGGGTGCCGGGCACCATGCGGTGCAGCGCCAGGCGCGTGCCGTCGGCGTCGTTGAACGACAGGCCGCGGCTGCGCAGCTCGTCCCGCTTGGTGAGCTCGGAGAGCACGCCGGGCAGGGAATACGTGGCCACCAGAAAACCGTTGGCCACACCCGAGCGCACCACCGGCAGACACATCTCCATGAGCTCCAGACCCAGGCCATCGCGCATGGGCCAGAAGTAGCTGGCCGAATAGGCCGGGCCCGAGAGGCGCTGCGCGTTGTCGCACGCCAGCTTCACGTCGGCCAGCGCGCGGGTGCGGTCCAGGTAGCCGAACACGTCGGAGAGAAAGGGGGTGTCGCGGTGGCCGATGAGGCGCTGCGCGGTGTCGCGCCACTCCAGTCGCACCAGCTCGCGGTGTTGCGAGAGCAGTTCGGCGGCCGGGGCAGCCCAGCTGTCGGCGGTGGGCGACACGCTGTTGAGCGACTGCAGCGTCTGCACGTTGCGCAGCAGTGCGTTGCGGATGTCGCTGACCACGGCAGCCGCTTCCTGATCCAGTGCCTGCTGGTCGCGTGCTTCTTCGTATTCGCGCGCCAGAAACACCAGCACCACCAGCAGCGCCAGCACCAGCAACACCAGGGTGGCCCACAGGCCCCAGCGGCGCGCGCTCGGGTCGGTGCTCTCGGGTGCCTGGCCCTTCGCCACGGACATCCGGTTCAAAGGCGGCGGTGTTGCAACGACGGCAGCTGCTCGCGCACGCTGCGCAGCTGCTCGAAGTCCAGTTCGGCCATCACCACGCCCGGGCCTTCGGCCTGCAGGGCCATCACCCCGCCCCACGGGTCGATGACCATGGTGTGGCCCCAGGTGCGCCGGCCGTTTTCGTGCACGCCGCCCTGCGCGCTGGCGATCACGAAGGCCTGGTTTTCGATCGCGCGGGCGCGCAGCAACACCTCCCAGTGCGCCTGGCCCGTGGTGTGGGTGAAGGCCGAGGGCACCAGCAGCACGTCGGCGGCCAGCATGCGGTAGAGCTCGCCGAAGCGCAGGTCGTAGCACACGCTCTGGCCCACGCGCCAGTGGTGTCCGCCGGCGTCGCGGCACTCGAACACGGTGGGCGTTTCGCCGGCGCGCAACACGGCCGCTTCGTCGTAGCGCTCGCGGCCGTTGTCGTAACGGAACAGGTGGATCTTGTCGTAGCGGCTGGCGCATTCGCCGCGCGGGTTGTAGGCCAGCGACGCGTTGGCTGCGTGGGTGGGGTCGTCGGTGGCCATGGGCAGGGTGCCGCCCACGATCCACAGCTTCAGATCGCGCGCGCAGTCGGAGAGGAAATCCTGCACCTTGCCCAGGCCGGGCGTCTCGGCCAGCACCAGCTTGTCTTCGTCTTTTGCGCCCATGAAACAGAAGTACTCGGGCAGCACCGCCAGCTCGGCGCCTGCGCTGGCGGCCTGGCGCAGCAGCCGCAGCGCTTCGCTGAGGTTGGCGTCCAGGCTGATGCCCGAGACCATCTGGATCGCGGCCACCTTCAGGCGACCGGGCACGTGGGGTGGGTGAGGCAGGGTCATGGCGTGTCTTTCGGTGGGTCGCCGCGGGCAACCGGCGCGCTGGGGTGGTTCAGCTTACTGCAGTGGACTGGCGGGGGCGCGAGACGGCGTGGCAGGCGGTGTGCGATCGACCTTGGCCACCTGCGGGTCGGCCCAGCTGCCGGTGATGTGGAACTGCTGCGTGCCCGCGCTCTGCAGCGGCTGGCGCAACAGGAACTGCGCCAGAAAACTGCCCAGGCCGATGGCCGGGTTGATGGCGGTGGCGATCAGCGAGGCGGTGCCGGCGTTGATCTCGGGCACCACCACCACTTTCAGGTCTTGCTGCTCGCGCGCCAGATCGGCCGTGCCCTCCATCAGCACCGCAGCGTTCACGCCCTTCATCTGCAGGTTGTTGGTGAAGAGCACGCCCTGCTCGATGCGCGCGTCACCGCGCACGAAGTCGAACGCAAAACCGTCGGAGAACACGTCGCGGAAATCCAGCACCAGGCGGCGCGGCAAGGCCTGCAGGCTGAGCACGCCGAGCAGGCGGCCCGCGCCGGGCTCGACCTTGAGGAACTGGCCGCGCTCGAAATCCGCCTGCAGCTGGCCCGAGAGCGTGGGGTAGTCCAGCGCCAGCGGTGAGCCGATCCAGCCGATGCTGCCTTCGATGCGGCCCTTGCCGCCGCGCACCAGGCCCGGCCGGTTGAAGCGCGAGAGCAGCGCACCGGAATCGTCCACGTCGAGCCGGAAGCTCAAGGCCGTGCGGCGCTGTTCCTGCGGACGGCTGGCGGCCGACAGCGGCGCCCAGTTGCCGGTGGCACTCAGCCGGGCCTCGGGCACACCGAGCTTGAGCTTGGTGAGCCGCCATTCGCCCGCGCGGGTCGGCCCGCCACGGTTGATGGCTTCCACCTCGACCCGGCCCAGGCGCCGCCCGGCGATCTCCAGATCGTCCACCGCGATGTCCAGCGCGGGCACGCTGGTGGGCTGGCTCAGCAGTTGCTCCACATCGGTGGCCACGGTGGGCTCCAGCTTCAGGCGTGCCAGCCGCGCGAACACGCTGCCGGCGGTGCCGGGGCCAGCCTGGCGCACTTCCACGTAGCCGTTGAGCTCGTCGGCGTTGACGTTGGCGCGCCACTGCGTGCCCTCGCGCGAACCACCCACCACCACGCGGTTGAAGGCGCGGCCCTCCAGCGTGAGGCGGTTGGCGCGCAGCGCCAGCGTGGTGGGCAGGTAAGCCAGCTCGGCGTCCTGGTCGGTCGCGCTCAGCGTGGCCGGCGTGGGCACGCGCACACCCGAGTGGCTGGCCAGCCGCGACCAGGCGTCCAGATCGAGCTGGTCGAAGCGCAGGTTGCCCGCCACGCCCGCTGCGAGCAGGGGGGCCACATCGCCGCCCTCCAGGCCCACCGCCACACTGCCGCGCAGCACGCGGGGCCCGGGGCCAGTGATGTCGCGTTCGTACTGCAACGCCACCAGCGGCGCCAGCGCCGAGCCCAGCTCCAGCGCCAGGCGGTCGGTGCGCGCGACCTCGTCGGCCACCTCCAGCACGGCGCTCTCCAGGCGCAGCGGCAGGCTGGCCTCGGCCGTCTTGCCCAGGGGCGCGGGCAGGCTCAAGGCCATGCCCTGCAGGGTGCTGCTCACCTGCAGCTCGGGCACGCCGGCGCGAAACCCAAGCTGCGCGGTGTAGGCCGCCGTGCCCGAGGCGTTTTGAAACAACCGCGAGGCGGCACCCAAATCGCCGTCGCGCAGTCCCTCGGCACTGGCCACGCCCTGGCCGCGAAACTGCAGGCGCGCCACGCCCTGCGGGTTCTTGCGCAAACCGCCTTCGAAGCGCAGGTCGCCGCCGAACAGGCGCGTGTTGCCCCCCAGCACGACAAAGCCCTGCTCGGTGAACGCGAGCGTCCCGCGCGTGCGCGCCAGCAATGGAGCAGCGGGGCTGATCTTCAGGTCGTTGCCCTCGAACTGCACCGTGCCCGCCACCGTGGTGGCGTTCAGGTCGAACAAGGGCAGCTTGAGCGAAAGCCCCACCTGCGCGTTGCCGCCGGCCCGGGCCTGGGCCAGTGCGGTGTCGGTCATGGCGTTGAGCGGCGAGCTCTGCACGAATCCCAGCATGTCGCTGGCCGATCCTTTGGCCTTGAGCTTGACGGTGAGCGTTGTGTCGCGGGCCAGGTCGTCGAGCACGACCTCGCCTTCGCTCAGGCGAACACCCGCCGCACCCACCAGCCCCGACGTGCCACCCGTCACCCGCAGGGTGAGGTGGTCCAGCACCAGCTGGCCCGAGAAGTCCCGCAAGCCCGCCCACGGAGCGTCGCCTGCGGACTGAAAACTGGTGGGCAAGTAATCGAAATCGACAGCGCCGAGATCGGCCGTGATGCGGAACTCGCTCGGCGCTGCGGCGTTCTTGAAAGGCATGCCGTCCATGTCGCCCTGCATGCGAAACGCCACCTGGCTGGCGCGTCCGGCGCGCACCGCCTCGCGCACATACCGCCGCGCCTCGGCGTCGATGGTGAGCGGCAGGTAGCGGTGCACGCGGGTGCCGTCGGCGCGGGTGAGGTTGGCCGTGAGGTCGAGCACGCCGGGAAAGCGCGATTTCGACGGACTGGTGGCGGGGTCGCTGGTGTGCCACTTCACCTGGCCCGTGCCCTCGGCATCGGCGTTGGCCATCTTCAGCTGGTCCAGCTGGGCCTCGATGCGCTCGCCCTGCACGCGCCAGGTGGCGTCGGCCTCCAGGCTCTGCAGTGGAATGCGCGGCTCTTCGAACACATCGGGCAGCTCCAGCGAACCGTCGGCCACGGTGATGCGCGCGCGACCGCCGTCCTGGGTGAGGTCGAAGTCGACCGTGGCCCCGGTGATGCCGGGTCGACCGGGCAGCGGGTAGTTGCCCCGCACCGACATCTGTCCGCTGGGCTCGCCCGCCAACGCCAGACCCTGCACACGGCCACGCGCCTGGTAGGTGCCCTGCGCCCAATCGATGGGACCGTCGGTGTTGTCGTTGCCCGCGCGGGTCAGACCCTGCCAGCGCGCGGTGAAGCCGTCCATGCGCCCGGCCGGCTTCAGCCTCTGCAGCAGCCCGCGTGTGGCCTGGGGCAGCGGCACGCGCTCGGCAACGGCCGACAGCGCGGCGAGATCGAGCTGTTCAGCGCTGAGCGCCACGCTGCTCGCGCGCCGGCCCTGTGCGGCGCTGTAGGTGAGCTGCAAGCGCCCACCGGGCCAGGTTTCGCCCTCGCGGGTGCGAAAGTTCAGGTTCTCCGAGGTCACGCCAAAGCCGTCATCGCTCCACTGCGCGGCCAGCCGCCCCTGCACGTTCTCCAGCGCCATGGTGGGCAGGTCCGGGCCGAGCCGGGCTTCCACGTTGTGCAGCGCCACATCGCTCGTCACACCGGCCACCCGGCCCTGTTCCACCTGCGCCCAGGCGCGCAGCGCGCCCTCGCCGGTGCGCACCTCCACGCCCCAGTCGGACAGGTCCACGTAGGTGCGCAGGCGCGCCACGTCCACGCGGGTGAAGTCGGCAAACAGCTCGCCGCTCCAGTCGTGCCACACCGGCTGATCGGGTGCGCGCTGGCCCAGGCTGATGAAGCGCTCGCGCAACTGGCCGCGCAGGCTGATGCGCTCGCCCCAGGCCGGCGGCGGGGTGGCGTCAACGCGCCAGTGGTGGGTGCGTGCGGTGTTGCGGGCCACCAGATCAAGCTCGCTCAGGGCCAGCGCGGGCTGGTTGAGCAGGTCGTCCGTCCAGCGCAGGGTGCCGCGCCGGATCACAAACTCGCTTTGCGAAAAAAACCAGTCGGCCGCAGCGCTGTCGCCGGTGCTGGGGCCCGACATGTCCAGCCCGGCCACCTCGATGCGGCCCTGCGCGGTGCGGCGCACATCGAGCACCGGCGCCTCGATCACCACCTGCTCGAACCCGCCGCGCCACAGCGAGCGCACCGACACCGCCGTGCGCACCAGCGGCAGCTGCAAGGCCACACGGCCTTGCGCGTCGATCAGCTGCACGTCGCGCAGTTCAAAGGAGGGCACCAGCGTCGGCAGAAAACCGGCGCCGCTGCTACCCGGTTCGGCACGGATTTCACCGATGCGAACCGGTACCCCGACCGCCTGGGTCGCCCACCTTTCCAGGTCGGGACGCCATTCGCCGATTCGGGGCACAATCGCGCCATTCAAACCGGCCCAGGTCAGTGCGAAGAGCCCCCAGACACCCAGCAGCAGCCACAGCAACAGTCGGCTGGCCACGGCAAATGTCTTGAGGGTTCTCGAGGCTCTTGCGTGTGACGCAGAGGAGGCACTGGGCGCCGGGCTTTGATGGTTCATGTCCAACGCAAATTATGACGGCCAGTCATCTCACGGGTTCCACCACAGGCGTCTCCGCTTTGTCATCAAATGTGAACACCTTGCCCGGGTTGACGCTGGCCGATCGCCGGGCCGAGCACTCCCGTTTCGTTCAGCGCGTGCGCCGACGCTACCCCGACGAGCTTGCCTGCCTGCCCGAAGGCGCGCCCGAGCGCGCCACCATGCAAGCCGGCCTGGCCACGCTGGTCCAGCGCGGCCTGCCCCTGCCAGCCGCGCTGCGCGTGCTGCGCCAGCTGGTGCTGGAGCGCCTGGTGGTGCTCGACTGCGAGCAGGGCGCGTCGCTGGCGGTGGTCACGCGCGCCGTGACCGAACTCGCCGAGATCGCACTCGATGTGGCCTGCGAACTGGCCTTCCACGAACTCGATGATTTGTACGGTGCGCCGCAGCACACCGACGCGCAGGGCCAGACCGTGCGCGCGCAGCTGTGGGTGGTGGGCATGGGCAAGCTGGGTGCGCGCGAGCTCAATGTGTCGAGCGACATCGACCTGATCTACGTCTACGACCACGACGGCGAGACCGCCGGCAACGCGCAGGGTCGCAACCGCATCAGCAACCACGAGTACTTCGGCAAGGTGGTCAAACACATCTACAACACCGTGGGCGAGACCACCGAACACGGCAACGTGTTCCGCGTCGACCTCGCGCTGCGGCCCAACGGCAATTCGGGGCCGAGTGCGGTGTCGCTGGGCGCACTGGAAGAATATTTCCTCGTGCAGGGCCGGGAGTGGGAACGCTTCGCCTGGCTCAAGAGCCGCGTGATCGCGCCCACCGCCTGCGTGGCCGCCGGTGGCGCCAACGCGCTGCGCGGTTCGGTGCTGCCCTTCGTGTTCCGTCGCTACCTCGACTACGGCGTGTTCGAAGCGCTGCGCACGCTGCACCGCCAGATCCGCGAGCACGCCTCCAAGCGCGCCGCCGGCAACCCGGGCCGAGCCAACGACGTGAAGCTCTCGCGCGGCGGCATCCGCGAGGTCGAGTTCACCGTGCAGCTGCTGCAGGTGGTGCGCGGCGGCCAGTTCCCCGAGCTGCGCACCCGGCCCACACTCGACGCCTTGCCGCGCCTGTGCCGCGCCGGCCTGATGCCCCAGGCCTCGGCCGACGCGCTGGCCGAGGCCTACCGTTTTCTGCGCCGGGTCGAGCACCGCATCCAGTACCTGGACGACCAGCAAACCCACGTGATGCCCACGCGCGACGACGACCTCGCCTGGCTGGCCGCCACCATGGGCTGCGCCAACGTGTGCGAGTTCCTGCACACGCTGGACGCGCACCGCGAACTGGTGGCGCAGGAGTTCGACACGCTGCTGGGTGGCCCCACCAACGGCGGCTGCAACGGCAAGGGCTGCAACGGCAAAAACGGCGGCGCTCCGCGCACCGCAGCCGATGATCTGCAAAGCGTGCTGGCGCAGTTGCCGCTGGCGTTTGCGGCCAAGGTGTCGCAGTGGCGCGAGCACCCGCGCGTGCTCGCCTTGAAGGAAGACAGCCGCCTGCGCCTGGTGCGCCTGGTGCAGCGCACCGGCGCCTGGCTGAAAGAAGGCCGTGTGAGCGAGGAAGCCGCGCTGCGCATGGCCGACTGGATCGAACCCCTGCTGCGCCGCGACAGCTATTTGGCCCTGCTGCAGGAGCGGCCTTCGGTGCACGAGCGGCTGCTGCGCCTGCTGGGTGCCGCCAAATGGCCCGCGCGCTACCTGCTGCAACACCCGGGCGTGATCGACGAACTCGCCAGCCAGCAACTGCTCACCGACCGCTTCGACGCGGCGCAGTTTGAAGCCGAGCTGGAATCGCGCCGCGCCGCGCTGCACTCCACCGGCGAAGACGACGAAGAAGCGCTGCTGAATTTGCTGCGCCGCGCCCACCACGCCGAGGTGTTCCGCACGCTCGCGCGCGATCTGGAAAAGGTGCTCACGGTCGAGCAGGTGGCCGACGACCTCTCGGCCCTGGCCGACTCGGTGCTGCGCCTGACCGCGCGCTGGTGCTGGGCGCGCCTGAAGAACCGCCACCGCGACGAGCCGGCGTTCGCCATCATTGGCTACGGCAAGCTCGGCGGCAAGGAGCTGGGTTACGGCAGCGACCTGGACATCGTGTTCGTCTACGAAGACGAACACGAGAACGCCGGCGAGATCTACGCCGCCTTCGTGCGCAAGATGATCAACTGGCTCACGGTGAAAACCGGCGAGGGCGACCTGTTCGAGATCGACACCGCGCTGCGGCCCAACGGCAACTCGGGCCTGCTCGTCACGAGCTTTCAGGCCTACACCAACTACCAGCAACAACGCGGCAGCAACACCGCCTGGACCTGGGAACACCAGGCCATGACGCGCGCGCGCTTCGTGCTCGGCGGCGTGGCACTGGCCGGGCGCTTCGATGCGGTGCGCGAAGACGTGATCACCGCCTTGCGCGACGGCGACTCACTCGCCCGCGAAATCGTGGCCATGCGCGCCAAGGTGCGCCAGGCCCACCCGGTGCGCGGCACCATGTTCGACGTGAAGCACAGCCCCGGCGGCATGGTCGACGTGGAGTTCGTCATGCAGTACCTGGTGTTGCTGCACTCGCGCACCCACCCCGAGCTGCGCGCCAACACCGGCAACATCAACCTGCTGCGCCGCGCCGAAGCCGCCGGCCTGCTGGCGCCCGGCATGGGCGAAGCGGCCGCGCAGGCCTACCGCGAGCTGCGCCAGATCCAGCACCGCGCGCGCCTGGACGAAGCACCCACGCAGGTGGACGCGGCATCGGTGCAAGCCTCTGCGGCTGCGGTCCGCGCGCTGTGGCAACACGTGCTGGGCCAGGCCGCAAGCAACTGAAGCTTCCCGGGCACACACAAAAAAGCCCGCACAGCGGGCTTCTCTTCGGGTGCGTGCAGCGACCTCAGACCGGCGCCACCACCGCAGCCGGCGTGAGCGATTTGCGGAAGCGGTTGAGCTCTTGCACGGTCTTGAAACTCTGCTCCATGAGCAGGCTCATGTTGTGCAGGATGCGCTCGACCACGCGGTTCTCCCACACGGCGTCAAAGTCGATCTGCTTGTCCAGCCAGTGCTCCAGCCACTCCGGGTTGGGCAGGCGGCTCTGGATCGTGTCCTTGGGGAACAGGTCCTTGTTCACGTGCAGGTTGGTCGGGTGCAGCGCCTGCGCAGTGCGCCGCGCGCTGGCCATGAGCACGCCCACCTTGGCAAACGCCACACGCGCTTCGTCGCCGAACTTGCCGATGGCGCGCTTCATGTAGCGCAGGTAAGCGCCGCCGTGGCGGGCTTCGTCCTGGCTGAGCGTGGCGTAGATTTTCTTGATCACCGGCTCCGAATGCCACTCGCTGGCGCGGCGGTACCAGTGGTTGAGGCGGATCTCGCCGCAGAAGTGCAGCATGAGCGTTTCCAGCGGCGGGGCCGGGTCGAACTCGAAGCGGATGTCGTGCAGCTCTTTCTCGGTCGGCACGAGCTCGGGGCGGAAGCGGCGCAGGTACTCCATGAGCACCAGCGAGTGTTTCTGTTCTTCAAAGAACCAGATCGACATGAAGGCCGAGAAGTCGGAGTCGTCGCGGTTGTCGCGCAGGAACATCTCGGTGGCCGGCAGCGCCGCCCATTCCGTGATCGCGTTCATCTTGATCGTCTGCGCCTGCTCGTCGGTCAGTGCGTTGGCGTCGAACTGGTCCCAAGGAATGTCCTTGTCCATGTCCCAGCGCACGGATTCGAGTTGTTTGAAGAGTTCGGGATAGAGCATGGTGGCCTTTCGGTACGGGCGCATTTTATGCGGGGGGACGGCGGTTGCGCTTACAAATCATTCAGGCGGGCCAGGGTGAGCACAGCCTGGTCACGGATCGCCTGGCGCTCGGTGGCGTCCAGGCGCTGCAGGTTTTTCACCATGAGCGCCGATCGCGGGCTCGCTGCGAGTTCGGTCTCGTGGCGGTCGAGAAAGTTCCAGTACAGCGTGGTCACGGGGCAGGCCTCGGAGCCCACGCGCTGTGCGGGCTGGTAGCGGCAGCCTTTGCAGTGGTCGCTCATGCGGTCGATGTACTGGCCGCTGGCCACATAGGGTTTGCTGGTGAAGCGCCCGCCGTTGGCAAACAACGCCATGCCGGCCACGTTGGGCAGCTCGACCCACTCGATCGCGTCCACATACACCGCGAGGTACCAGTCGGCCACCTGCTGCGGGTTCACCTCGGCCAGCAGCGCGAACTGTCCGGTGAGCATGAGGCGCTGGATGTGGTGCGCGTAGCCGTGTTCGAGCGTCTGGCCCACAGCGTCCTTCATGCAGGCCATGTGGGTCTGCGCGGTCCAGTACCAGACCGGCAGATCGCGGCGGTGGCCGTAGTGGTTGGCGGTTTTCATGCCGGGCATGTCCATCCAGTACACGCCGCGGATGAACTCGCGCCAGCCGATGATCTGGCGGATGAAGCCCTCCACGGCCGCCAACGGCAGGCCCCGGTCGCGGTGGGCGGCCTCGGCAGCGGCCACCACCTCGCGCGGGTCGATCAGGTGCAGGTTGAGCGCCACCGACAGCAGCGAATGCCAGCCGAAGGGCGTCTTGGTCCACATGGCGTCCTGGTAGGTGCCGAACATGTCCAGGCGCTGATCGACAAAGTGCCGCAGGGCCTCGCGCGCCTGCTCGGGCGTGACCGGCCAGGCGAAGCTTTTGAGTTCACCGGGGTGGTCGGCAAAACGCGTCTGCACGAGTGCTACCACCTCGCGCGTGATCGCGTCGGGTTCGAACTGCGCGGGCGGCGTGATCAGCCCCGGTCCTTTTTTGGGATAGCTCTTGCGGTTGTCGGCGTCGAAGTTCCATTGCCCGCCCACCGGCTGGCCACCGTCCATGAGCACACCGTGTTCGCGCCGCATCTCGCGGTAGAAAAATTCCATGCGCCACTCCTTGCGGCCGTCGGCCCAGCGTGCAAAACGCTGGCGACTGCAGAAGAAATGGGTGTCGTCAAAGCTGCGCAGCGGCACGCTGGCGGCGGCGGCGGTGGCTTCGATGTCCTGCTGCAGCCGCCACTCGCCGGCCTCGCACAGCCACAAGGCCTGCGGCTGGAGTTCTTTCAACACGCGCTGCAAGCGCGCGGGCAGTGAGGCCGTGTCGGGCTGGTCCAGCTCGGCGTCGTCCAGGTTCACATAACGCAGCGGCCAGGCCTTGCGCTCCAGGGTCTGCTGGAAATGGCGCATGGCCGAGAGGAACAGCGCGATGCGGGCCTTGTGGCTCCACACGTGGCTGGCTTCGCCGGGCGCTTCGATCATCAGCACCGCGTCTTGCGCGGGGTCAAAGCCGGCCAGGGCCGGGTTATCGAGCCACAGCTGGTCGCCCAGCACCAGCACCAGCCGGCGCAAGGGCCGGGGCAGGGAAGCGTTTTTTTTCATGAAGCGGTTTTGTCGGACCTGGTGCGGCAACGGTCGCTGCAGTACTTCACCTGTTCCCAGGTGCGTTCCCACTTCTTGCGCCAGGTCATGGGGCGGCCGCAGGCCGCGCAGGGCTTTTGCGGCAGGGTCGATTTGTTGCCTTTGAAACCGCTCATTGGGTACCTTCGCCCTGCGGGCTGCGGTGCGAGCTTGCTTGGGAACGGCCCGGCGCTGCGCTCATGCCGCGTCCGCCGGGGCCAGTGCGCGCCAGCGCGCCACGCCGTCCTGAATGTCCTGCAGCCGGCCCATGGGCAGAAACACCGGGCCAGCGCTGGCGGACTGGCCACGTTGCGGTTTGTAGAGCACGGGGCAGTTGCCACCCGCCCAGATTTCCACGTGCGCCGGCAAGCGCTCGCGCAACTGGCCAAGCGCTGCGCGCACGTCGCGCGGGTTCTGGGCGGCGGTGAAACTCAGCGCCACGACATCGGCCTCGCTGGCATCGGCCGCGGTCACGATGTCGGGCAGCGGTGTCTGCACCCCCAGCGCAATGGTGTGGCAGCCCTCCAGCACCATGAAACATTCGGCCATGAGCAGCCCCAGGCCGTGCACCTCGCCGGGCAGCGTGGTGAGCAGGATGCGCGGGGGCCGGGGGGCCCGCGCCTGCACCAGTTGTCCCAGCGCCTGGCGCAACACCGACTGCACGATCTCGGTGTAGAGGTGCTCCTCGTACACCGCCAGCCGGCCTTCCAGCCAGGCCTGGCCGACCCGCACGTTCATCGGAGCCACGCACTCGGTGATGAGGCGCGCCAGGCCGCGCTCCAGCTGCATCTGCGCCAGCGCCTGGCGCAGGCCGTGGGCGTCCTGGCGGCGCAGCAGCCGCGTCCAGTGTTCGGTGACGAGCTCGCTGTCGTCGGGGGCAACGGGCAGCAAGGAGGCGTCGGCCTGGCTCGCGGCGGGCTGAATCCGCTCGGCCTGCGGCTGCGTATTCAGTGCAACGAGCCCGTCCAGCGGCAGCGCGACCACCCGGCCGGGCCGGTGTCCCGCATCGATCAAGCGCCGGATGTGGCGCAGGCGGATCAGTTGGTGGTTGTCGTACTGGCGCTCACCCAGCGCGTCGCGTGCCGGCATCGGAAAACCATAGCGCCGCTCCCACACCCGCAGCGTGTCTTTGGACAGGCCGGTGTCGCGTTCGACATCGGCGATCGAGTGCCAGCTGGGGATGTCAGGGCTTGAGCTTGTCATGGACAAATGATCCAATGGATCGTCAGATTATGGAGTTTTTGTCATGAAATCAGCGCTTGTCCACGTCAATCCCGGTGTATTGCGCCGCCTCGCTGCCTGCAGCCTGTTCGCCGGCGGTGCCTTGTTGGTCCCGGCGGCCCAGGCCCAGACGCCCAAGCCCGCCACAGCGCCAGCGGCCTGCCCGGCCTTGCTGCAGCACCGCTTTGACCGTTTGCAGGACGAAAAGCCCCAGTCGCTGTGCCAGTACAGCGGGCAGGTGGTGCTGGTGGTCAACACCGCCAGCTTCT
The DNA here is from genome assembly GCF_048549895.1 of Hydrogenophaga sp. Lineage (GTDB taxonomy): Bacteria > Pseudomonadota > Gammaproteobacteria > Burkholderiales > Burkholderiaceae_C > Hydrogenophaga. The sequence continues at coordinate 1,802 of NZ_JBLYYB010000171.1, read as the reverse complement.
GCGGCTTCACCGGCCAGTACGAGGGCCTGGAGGCGCTGTACGCGAAATACAAGTCGCAGGGCTTGGTGGTGCTGGGCTTCCCCGCCAACGACTTTGGCCGCCAGGAGCCGGGCAACAACCAGGCCATTGCCGACTTCTGCGAGAACACCTTCGGCGTGAAATTCCCGATGTTCAGCAAGACCAGCGTGGTCGGGCGCGAGACCAACCCCCTTTACAAACAGCTTGCACAGAAGACCGGTGAAACGCCGCAATGGAACTTCCACAAGTACCTGATCGGACGCGACGGGCAGACCGTGCGCAGCTACCCGAGCACCCTCGATCCGAAAGACCCCAAATTCGTCAGGGATATCGAGCGATTCTTGTCGACCAAATCGTGACCAAACAGTCACAATAAAACTGAACAGTCTATTTTGACCACATCATCCACCATGCGCGCCACCTCTGCCGACCGGAACCGCCGACCCCAAGCATTCGTCTGGAACTTTTTCGAGCGCGCTTTTCTCTCAAGTGGCAGGCCGGGACAGCCAACGGCCACCGAATTCTGTTTTGCACTGCGAAGCCTGTCCGGTCTGCGTGATCGGACTGAAATCCCGAGGCGCTTCTCCTCCTCCTCCCTCCCTCCCTTGTTCGTTTCGGGGCGCTTCGCAGGCTTTTGTATTCCGACCAGCGCCGCTGGTGCGCACTGAGGTCCGACGATGTTCACGGACCTCCACAACACCCCCGCCCGCAGCACCCACCGACCACCCCGCGTGGCCATCGTCGGCTCCGGCATCTCCGGCCTGGCCGCCGCCCACACCCTGCAGGGTCTGGCCGACATCACGCTGTTTGAAGCGGGCGACTACTTCGGCGGCCACACGCACACGGTCGACATGACCTTGCCGAACGCACAGGGCGTGGCCACCACCTTCGGCGTGGACACCGGCTTCCTGGTGCTCAACGAGCGCACCTACCCCAACCTGCTGGCGCTGTTTGCGCAGTTGGGCGTGCCGATCGCCAAGTCCGACATGTCGTTCTCGGTGCAAGCCCCCGGTGCCGCACCCGGCGGCGGACCGCTGGAGTGGAGCGGCTGCAACCTCTCCACCGTGTTTGCCCAGCGCCGCAACCTCTTCAACCCACGCTTCCTGCGCATGCTGGCCGACATCGTGCGTTTCAACCGCGTCACCACCAAGCTGGCCGAGCAGGGCGAAGACCTGCGCGACAACAGCCCGCTGCTGCAGCCGCTGGGCGACTTTCTCAAGGCGCAGGGTTTCTCCGACGAATTCCGCGACTGGTATTTCCTGCCCATGATGGGTTGCATCTGGAGCTGCCCGACCGACCAGATGCTGGCCTTCCCGGTGGCCACCATGGTCCGCTTCTGCCACAACCACGGCCTGATCCAGGTGACCAACCGGCCGCAGTGGTACACGGTGGACGGCGGCGCGCGCCAGTACGTGCAGAAGATCACCGCCAACATCGCCGACAGGCGCCTGAACACGCCAGTGCTGCAGGTGCTGCGCGACGGCGGGGGTGTGCGCGTGGTCACCGAAGGCCAGGTGGAGCGGTTCGACGCCATCGTGCTGGCCTGCCACAGCGACCAAGCCTTGCGCCTGCTCGGTGGTGAAGCGTCCGCCGACGAACGCGAGGTGCTGGGCGCCATCCGCTACCAGCCCAACCGCGCGGTGCTGCACACCGACGCCTCGGTGCTGCCCAAGAGTGAACTCGCCTGGGCCGCCTGGAACTACGAACGTGCACCCAGCCAAGGTGTGGAGTCCGCGCAGGTCTGCCTGCACTACCTGCTGAACCGCCTGCAGCCGCTGCCGGTG